>JAFYTM010000155.1 GCA_017558865.1 Lachnospiraceae bacterium | reverse complement strand
CTGCATACTCTACAAACATCAACAAAGCGAAAATCCGTAGGATTTACGTTTATTAAAGTTACTCATTTTTAGCTTTTAGAAGCAATATATAAATAATTCTACTTTTTATCATTTAGGGCTTGACTTTAACTAGCTGGTCTATGTT
The DNA here is from genome assembly GCA_017558865.1 of Lachnospiraceae bacterium. Classification (GTDB taxonomy): domain Bacteria; phylum Bacillota; class Clostridia; order Lachnospirales; family Lachnospiraceae; genus Hominiventricola. Next base: position 8,705 of record JAFYTM010000155.1, on the reverse strand, counting down.
GGCGGTGGTGTAAACAACACTGGAACTTTTACCATGTCCGGCGGTACGATCAGCGACAACAAGTCCACCGACAATGGCGGCGGTGTATATATTAAGGTTAATGCCAGCTTCGAAATGTACGACGGCACGATCAGTGATAACACAGCAGAACGAAGCGGCGGCGGTGTAAACAACGCTGGAACTTTCACTATGACTGACGGCACAATCAGTGGCAATACAGCTAACACAGGCGATGGCGGTGGTGGTGTATATACCTCCTCATCCTTTACCATGAATGGCGGTACAATCAGTGGCAATACAGCTAACAATGGCGGCGGTGTATATAACTACTCAACCTTTACCATGGAAAACAGTACGATCAGTGAAAACACAGCCTCAAACAATGGCGGTGGTGTGTATCTACATTCAAATTCAAACCTGACCATCTCCGGGAAACCGCAGATCACTGGAAACCATAAGGGAGAGGTTGGTGAAAATTTATATATCGAAACCTCCCAGTCTGTTACAGTCAATTCACTGACAAACAGTGCCACCATCGGCGTAACCCTTAAAAACACCCCCTCAGGGTCTTCCGGAAGTATAAACATCTCCAATAATACTACAGATGATTACAGCCGTTACTTCTCCAGCGATAACCCTTCCTATCATATCGAGTATAATTCTGCCAACAGCCGAATCGTGCTGGCGTACGGCCCTCCTGTGCGCGAAGAGACCCCTAATGCGTCCTTTACAGCGAACGGTGCGGATTGCGGCACATTGTCGAATGTGTCTGACAATATGCAGTATCAGATCAACGAGGGCGAATGGACAAACATTACAAGCTCGACAATCAATCTTACCGGTTTGTCTGCCTGCACCATTTCAGTTAAAGCTAAGGGCAGCGGTTCAACGATCGACTCCGAAGTACAGACTATTACCATAACCAAAGCAGCCAGTCCTGCCAATCTTACTGCCGTAGACTGTGAAGATGGTGGTATAAACGGTAAAATCAATGGTGTCACGACCAATATGGAATACTGTCTATCAACGTATGGATGGAACAGCAGCCAAACGGTTTCTCAGAACAATGAGCTCACTGGTCTGACTCCCAATACCTACTGGGTTCGCACAAAAGCATCAGGAACGGTACTTGCATCCGAGTATGCAGTAGTAACAGTCAACTACACTCCCGCCATTACTTCTGCTCCTACGCAAAACGGAAGCTTTACTGTAAAAGCAAATGATACTGCAGTGACAGAAGCTGCCGCGGGCACTACAGTCACTATCGAAGCAACCCCTGATCCAGGATATGAGATAAAAGAAATCAAGGTCTACAAAACAAACGCTCCGAGCGAAATCATTGATGTAAACAACAATCAGTTTACCATGCCCGAAAATTACGTCACGATCAGCGTGACATTCAGGCGTGTTTACAACATCTGGATCGGCGATGTACAGATCAACGAAACCAATGCCTCCAACGTATTCGGTGACGGCAAGGTAAGCTATGATGCCACTACTGACACACTGACATTAAATGGATACAGCTACGAAGGCGATGGATATCTCTTTGACCAAAACAAGTATGCTGGAATTTACTCCAATGGCATAGACCTGAACATCGTCTTAAGCGGCACAAATAGCGTAATCTGTAATAAGGATTTCTCAATCTATGCAGACGGCGGCAGCCTGAATATCTCCGGCAACGGCACAGTCACAGCAAAAGGTGTAACAAGTGCATATAATGTAGCACCGACGGTTGCCGATAACCTTATTGTATATGCAGGTAATGACGAAGACACCTGTACCTTACAGGACAAAACACTTGCAGCGACATACACTGACAACAAATATGTCCGGATCAAGCCTTTGGTTTCCTACACCGTCACACTGGAATGCAACGGCGGACACATAAATTCCGGTAATATATCTTCTTATATTGATGGTATCGGTGCAGATTTGCCTGTTGATGTAACCAGAAATGGTTACCGATTTGAAGGATGGTTTGAAAACAGTGATTTCAGCGGTCAAAAGGTTACCAGTATCTCTTCCTCCGATACCGGTAATAAGATCTATTACTCCAAGTGGGTAAAACAATACTCCACAACCGTGAGCATTACAGGAAAAAGTGGTGAACGCTATTCCAATATCACTTCCAAACTGATACCACTTGGCGGCGGCAATGCAGTCGCAGAACAGGTTCTGACTGCTGATAATCCAAACGCAGACATTCAGATATTTACCTACCATGCAACGGCAGACGCCGGACTGTATAACCTTGTCATTACCGCAACAGAGATTTCCAGCAGTAAAACCCTGACTCTGACCACACTGGAAAATCTGAGCACGGAAGATATTACCGAATCGGTGACTCTTTCGGATTATGAAAAAAACTCGGTTGTAAAAGATGACAGTGGTCAGGGCATCCTTGCGGGAGGCGTGGAAGATATCGCAAACGAATATACCGTTTCAGATACAAGCGGTTCTTTAAAAGTGGAGCTTTTGATTTCAGATGGATTTGATCAGCAAACAGGCACTGCCGATGAAGCAAAGATCAGCACATTGGCACAGCAAAACAATGCAGATATTCTGAAAAAGCTGGATATTGATCTTACCTTGTATCAATACAATGCCAGCGGAAATGAAATCTCTCAGCAGAATCTCGGCAATGACAATGATAAATTACTGGATATCCTTATCCCTGTCGATACAGCAGGAAAGACTGCCGATGGATTCCAGGTCTACCGTGTACATAACGGAACACAGCATACGCTGCCCTATAATGGTGAAAGCTTTACGGTAGATCTTGAAGGTGGATTTATCCAGCTCAAAGTCAGACTGTTCTCCTCTTATGCAATTGCTTACAGCGCATCACCTGCTCCTGCCACCTGCCAAGTCGATGTCACTGCAAATCCAGCAGAGGGCGGAACCGTCAGCGGAGGCGGAACATACAATAAAAATCTGCTGGTTACAGTCACCGCAGCGGCAAACAGCGGATATCGTTTTGTACGCTGGACAAAAAATGGAAACGAAGTCAGTACCAATACGAACTTTGTCTTTACCGCATCAGAAAACTGTTCTCTGGTTGCTGTCTTTGAACCCTATTCCTTGAATGAAGGCGGCAGCAATACAGACAGTGGAAGCAGCGGTAGTTCCAGCAGCGGAAGCAGCGGCGGTTCCAGCAGCCACACAACCTCAGCATCCGTTCAGTCGATTGTATCTGCTGAAACGGGCGATGACACCCAAACAGGTATCTGGCTCTCGTTGATAAGTATTTCTCTCGCCGGAATATTTACGGTTCTGTTTTTCCAGAAACGAAGATCCGATAAAGAAAAAAACAAAGAATAATATAATGTACGACAAAACGCCGTCAAACCACTTTCATGGTTTGGCGGCGTTTATCTTTAAAACACATGTTACAGCACTTCCAGAATCACAGTCATCTTTTCTGCCGCAATCTGTCCCGGAGCCGAAGCCTCTCCCACGCACGCAAAGGTCATGGCGGAACCAGTCAGTCTTCCTGCCACACGGCTGATCTCTCCCATCTCTCCCATAGACATCGTGACCAGAGGAATACTGATCTCCTCATCTGCCATAAGGCTTGCCTGAAGAAGTTTCAGCACATCCTGACGGCATTTCGGCATCACTGCCAGTTTAGCCACATCTGCTCCCACTTCTTCCATCTTCCGAAGACGTCCTGTCATCTCTTCGACCGTCGGTGTCTTGAAGAAATCATGATTGGAAACAATGACCCTGCTGCCTGCCGTATGTAACTTCTGAATCTCATCTGCAGTCCTGTCTGTATCAAAATACAATTCCAGATCCACCAACGACACACATCCGGAGGACGCAGCCGCCTGATTCAGCTCATAATAAGCATCTTTTTCAACAGCAAGATTCCCGCCTTCTCCCATCGTACGGAACGTAAACAGGATATCTTTGTCTTTCAGCCTTTCTTTCAATCCAGCAAGAGTCTCCAGAACTTTTTCTATTGAAAATACATCCTCATAAAAATCCACGCGCCACTCCACGAGATCTACAGAAAGAGACTGTATTTCTTCTGCTTTCTCCCAGATCTCTTCCTGTTTCTCAGCTACAATCGGAACACAGACCTTTGTCTTACCCATTCCAAAGGTTCCGCATTTTAACGTAAATGTTTTTTTCATAGATACCTCCTGTATCAAACGAAATATTTCTGTTTCACAAGTTTTACCGGCATTTTCTTTCCAGTCCAGAGTTCAAATGCATATGCCCCCTGATAAAGAAGCATATACAGACCATTGAATACCGGCAGTCCCGCCTGTTCTGCCATCTGATAAAGTCTGGTCTTTCTTGGATTATAGATCACATCCGATACAATCAGTTCCGGATGAAAATAGCCTGCATCCGGCACCAGACATCCATCCTCATGCGGACTCATACCCACAGATGAGCCGTTCACCAGTATCCTGCTTTCCTGGATACTTTTCTTCATCTGCTGTTCATCCTGAAGCTCATACATACAGACTTTACAGGAAGTGCGACTGTTAACCCGGTCTACCACTTCCTGTATCGCATCCCAGGATCTTCCCTTTCTGGCGATCAGATCAATCTCTGTCACTCCATCCAGTGCAGCCTGTGCCATGATCGATGCAGATGCACCTCCCGCACCCAGAAGCGTCATCTTCTGTCCGATGATATCATATCCCGCATCCTTGACCGCAGTCATATAACCCTTGCCATCTGTATTGTATCCAGTCAGCACACCATTCTCCTGTACAACCGTATTCACTGCACCAATCAATTGTGCCTCTTCCGAAAGAATGTCTGCCCGCTCATACATCAGACGCTTGTGAGGCATCGTACAGTTCCAACCTCTGGCATTCATCACGGTCAGACCATCCACAGCCTGTTCAAAACGCTCCGGTGCTACATCAAATGCCAGGTACACATAATCCAGACCATGATAACGAAACGACTCATTATGCATTGCCGGTGAGATACTGTGCGCGACCGGACTTCCCAAAAGACAGGTCAGACCTGTATGTCCGGTAATCTTCCATTCATTCATCTTTTCCTCTCCTGTTCCCATATATCAATGAAGCCCACAGAAAATCATCCTGTGGGCTTGTCCTTTACTATTACTTTATCCAAAGGTTCTCTTAACGATTTTTCTGGAAGAACTGAGGAATCTTGATCTCCTGTTCTTCTACCGTGCTCTCCGGCTTTTTAAAGCTCTTCAGTCCCGGAAGCGGCTGAACCGGTGTTCTTAATTCCGGTCTTGTATATCCGGAAGCGGCTGTTCCTGTCGCTGAGGATGTCACTGGAGACACTGGCTTCTGTGCTGCTGCACGATACTGAGCCATAGACGGTCTGCTGCCTGCTTCATGAAGTCCAGTAGCGATAACAGTAATGCTGACTTCATCTGAATTGTTCGCATCATACATCGCACCGAAGATAACATTTGCTTCATCTCCAACCTGCTCCTGTACATAGCTTGCTGCCTCATTGGCATCGATCAGAGAAATATCACCGGAAATATTGATGATTACATGGCTTGCACCAGAGATCGTAGTCTCAAGCAGCGGACTGGTAATCGCCTGTTTAACTGCCTCAAGAGCCTTATCATCACCCCTTGCAGTACCAATACCGATATGAGCAATGCCCTTATCTGTCATGACGGTCTGCACATCCGCAAAGTCAAGATTAATCAGTGCCGGCAGGTTGATCAGATCTGTAATACCCTGAACTGCCTGCTGCAGAACCTCATCTGCCTTCTTCAACGCTTCCGGCATCGTTGTTCTGCGGTCTACGATCTCAAGAAGCTTGTCATTCGGGATCACAATCAGTGTATCCACCGCCTCTTTTAACTTTTCAATACCGGACACCGCATTGTTCATACGCTGTTTTGCTTCAAAACGGAACGGCTTGGTGACAACACCAACGGTCAGAATACCCATCTCTTTTGCAGCTCTTGCAATCACAGGAGTCGCTCCGGTACCGGTTCCACCGCCCATACCACAGGTCACAAATACCATATCTGCACCCTGGATAGCTTCTTTCAATTCCTCTATACTTTCTTCTGCTGCCTTCTCTCCTACCTCCGGCTTTGCTCCTGCGCCAAGTCCCTTGGTCAGCTTCTCTCCAATCTGAATCGCTGTCGGAGCCTTACAAAGCTTCAACGCCTGCTTATCGGTGTTCACACCAACAAACTCTACTCCGCCAATCTGTTCTTCTACCATTCTATTTACAGCATTATTACCTGCTCCGCCTACACCGATAACGATGATACGGGCAGCTGCTTCTGTCTCATTCGTCATGATCTCTAACAAGGCCATATCCTCCTTCACACACGCATCCACGATAATTACAATACTATTATCATAGCCTGTTTTTTTCAATTATGCAACAATTTTTTCAATTTTTTATCTAAGAGCGGCTTGACTCCAACGAAATATGGGTACTCTCATCTGTATAGCTTTCCATATGTAGTGTCCCTGACTTATCCAGCAGATCTGCCTCCAGCTGTTTTAATCTTGCCACCTTTTCATCCAGATGATCCCCTTTTCCCAACGCCACTTTGACCTCTTTCATCTGAAGATAAAGTTCCTCATCACCGCCAAAACGTATCTCATCCGGATGAAGCTCATATTTGGTCAAAAGCTGTGTAATATCCAGAATCTTACCAAATATCTCCGGATCACTGACATTTAACGGCTGATACATCGTTAACTGGTCAAACGTCAGTCCTCTGATCATCGGAATCCCCTCCAGAAGCTCACCGCTGCTCTCCACTACGATACCATCTTTGTCAAAATACACATTTTTTCCCAGGTAACGGACATAACCCACAACTCCCTTTTCATATACACGAATCGTCATACTGCTGGGCGAATTAAACTTCACCTCATAGGTATCCACGAACGGAATGTCCGGATGTTCCCGATATGTAAAATGCAGATACAGGTATAACGCATTATGACTTCGTGCATCCTGCAGAACCAGATCTACAATCTCTTCTCTTGTGTAGTATTCATTACCGGTCACTGTCACCTCCCGGATCTGAAATACGCCTGCAACTGACAAAAGCAGCACCGCTGCCACTGCCAGCACTGCTGCTATCAGTATTATTTTGCTGTGTTTTTTGCTTTTTCCCACATTTTTCATTTAACGCCTGTCATTCTCCTGCTCTGTTTGCCTGACATTATAGCACAATCCCAAGTTTTTTCAAATCCCCGTTTATATCTTCATATCCTCTCTGGACATATTCCATCCCCCGAATACAGGTATCCCCTTCCGCTGCAAGAGCAGCCATGATCAACGCCGCACCTCCCCGCAGCTCTTTTGCCTCCACCTGTGCGCCGCAAAGCTTTGCATTCCCTTCCAGGAGTGCGAAGGATTCTTCACAGGTAATCACTGCACCCATCTTTCGAAGTTCCTGTGCTGTCTGAAATCTCGCTTCAAATATTTTTTCTTCTATAAAGCTCATACCAGATGCGGTTACCAGTGCAGCCATCAATACCGACTGCAGATCCGTTGGAAATCCAGGAAACGGAGCGGTCACGATATAAGGGATTGGTCTGCACTGCCGTTCCATTTTTACACAAATCCAGTCTTTTTCCATCTTAACCTCTGCACCCATCTTTTCCAGCATTCTTGGAATACCGCCCAGATGCGCTACCGGCACATGCAGAAGTCTGACTTCCCCTCTCGTCATCAGCGTACCGAACAGATACGTCCCTGCCACAATCCGGTCAGACGGAATAATGTATTCTGCTGCACGAAGTTTTTCTACCCCTTCGATTACAATGACCGGTGTCCCATCCCCTTTGATCTTCGCACCCATCTCCCGCAAAAAAGAAGCCAATGCAGATATCTCCGGTTCCATCGCAACACCATGGATCGTTGTTGTCCCTTCTGCCAGAACAGCTGCCAGCATCACATTTTCTGTTGCACCCACACTGGGAAAATCCAGATAAACATTAGCCCCATGCAGTTTTTCTGTGCTTCCCTTCAAGGTATGTTCCTGATGCACAAAAACAGCTCCCAGCTGTTCCAGTCCCTTCAAATGAAGATCGATCGGTCTTTTTCCAATCGTACAGCCTCCCGGATAAGGGATCTCCACCTGACGCATACGTCCCAGAATACTCCCAAGAAGTGTCACTGTTGAACGCATTTTTCCCGCACCATAACCAAAGACACAATGATTATGAAAGTTCCGGGTATCCACAATCAGCATATGCCCTTCCCAATACGTCTGACAGCCTGCATCCGTCAAAAGCTCCAGCATATGTTCCACATCTGATATTCGCGGACAATGATGAAGGATGAAAATACCGTCGCCAAGCAAGGTTGCTGCCAGAATCGGCAGTGCCGCGTTCTTTGAACCCTGTACAAGCAATTCTCCCTGCATCCTCTGAGGTCCTTTGATCTTTAATTCATTTCCGTCCAAATACATCTCCTCCGAACCCGTCTGCCAGGTCTGCCATTATATACCAGTATATGCAGTTCATAATTCAACGTTCCTTCTTTACCTCTCTGGACACATTCAGGATCAGTCCAATCTCTGCCAGAAGAAAAACAACCGATGTTCCTCCATAGCTGATAAATGGAAGTGTAATTCCCGTATTTGGAATGGTATTGGTCACCACCGCAATATTTAAAATCACCTGAATCATAATATGCCCCATCACACCTGCAGCCAGAAAAGCTCCGAAAAGCTCCTGCATATGTGTCGAGATCACCAT
>JAFYTM010000154.1 GCA_017558865.1 Lachnospiraceae bacterium | reverse complement strand
TAATAAGGAGGTATATATGAGACATTTGATGAGTCCGTTGGACTTCAGTGTCGAAGAACTGGATCAGCTTCTGGATCTGGCTGACGACATTGAAATGCATCCTGAAAAATATGCACACGCGTGCGATGGGAAAAAGCTCGCTACCTTATTCTATGAGCCAAGTACCAGAACCCGTCTCAGTTTTGAAGCTGCCATGATGAATCTTGGTGGTAATATTTTTGGTTTTTCATCTGCAGCAAGCAGTTCTGCCGCAAAAGGGGAAAGTGTTTCCGATACGATTCGTATGATTTCCTGTTACGCTGACATCTGTGCTATGCGCCATCCAAAAGAAGGTGCACCAATGGTAGCCAGCGCAGTCTCTTCTATTCCTGTCATCAACGCCGGTGATGGCGGACATCAGCATCCTACCCAGACCTTAACCGATCTTCTTACTATCCGTTCTCTGAAGGGACGGCTTAATAACCTTGTCGTTGGTCTGTGCGGAGACTTAAAATTTGGACGTACTGTACACTCTCTGGTAAAGGCACTTGCCCGTTATGAGAATGTGAAATTCGTCTTCATCTCACCAGAGGAACTGAAGATTCCAAGCTATATCAAGGAAGACGTACTGGAAGCAAACAAACTTCCGTATGTAGAAGTAGAACATATCGAAGACGTGATGCCTGAGCTTGACATTCTGTACATGACCCGTGTACAGAAAGAACGTTTCTTCAATGAGGAAGATTATGTAAGACTGAAAGATTCCTACATATTGAATAATCAGAAGATGAAACTGGCAAAAGACGATATGATTGTCATGCATCCGCTTCCACGTGTCAACGAGATCGCAATTGAAGTGGACAAGGATCCGCGTGCCGCATATTTCCGTCAGGTACAATACGGGGTCTATGTACGTATGGCATTGATTCTCACACTTCTGGAGGTGAAAGTATGTTAAATATCGGAGGACTTCAGGAAGGCATCGTGCTGGATCACATCGAGGCCGGAAAAAGTATGGAGATTTATAAATATTTAAATCTTGATAAATTCGACTGCGCGGTAGCCATTATCAAAAATGCCCGCAGTAATAAGATGGGAAGAAAAGATATCATCAAAATTGAATGCCCAATCGATGCGATCGATCTGGAAGCACTGGGATTCATCGACCATAACATCACCGTCAATGTCATCCAAAATGATAAGATCGTTGAGAAAAAACGTCTGTCCCTTCCAAAATCCATCACAAACGTAGTCAGATGCAAGAATCCGCGCTGCATCACATCCATTGAGCAGGAGCTGGATCATGTATTTATGCTGACCGATGCTCAGAAAGGTGTTTACCGTTGTAAATACTGTGAGGAAAAGTACAGACCAAAGAAGAAAAAACAGATTTAATGAAGAAAGACCGTCTGCGTTACAACAGGCGGTCTCTTATTTTTTAATTCTTCTCTTCTTCCATCTTATGTTCTTTTTCAGAAAGCTTCAAACGTTTGTGCACCCATTCTCTGATCAATTGATAGACAAATGCAAAAATCGGTACACCCAGAACCATTCCAGGAACTCCAAAAAGTCCTCCAAATAAAAGAATGGCAAACAATACCCAAAAACTGTTCAGGTTCGTAGTCTCACCCAGTATCTTCGGTCCCAGAATATTTCCATCAAACTGCTGCAGTACCAGAATAAAGATTACAAAATAAACACACTTAACTGGATCTACAATCAAAATCAGGATTGATGTTGGAATCGCTCCGATAAACGGGCCGAAAAACGGAATAATATTCGTCACACCGATCACAACACTGACCAGTACTGCATATGGCATCTCTACGATCACGGTAAATACCATACAGATCAAACCAATAATCAAAGAATCTAAAAGTTTCCCTTTTACAAATCCTCCCAGATAATTATTCAGAATATAAGTTTCCCGAAGTATCCAGTCTGCACGCTGTTCTTTATCCGATTCCAGATTTTTCTGTTCCGGGAAAATCGCATGGACAATCTGCTTCGCCTGACGGCTGAAGGTTGTTCGGCTGCCCATCAGATAAACTGCCACGATCAGACCAATGATCAAATCCTTCAAAGCCAGGACTACTGTCCAAAGACTTGCAGAAACTCCTGTAATGATATTGTTGATATTGGGCACCAGGCTGTTTTTGGCAAAATGCTGTGCGGTCTGCATCATATCTTCCGAATACTGCTCTACATAATTGATCATGACCGGATTATCTTCTACCAGTTTTTCGATCCATGACGTAACCGTTTCCACATATCCCGGAAGTGCCTCCACAAGAATCAACACACTGCTGATCAGCTGAGGGACAACCATTGCAATCAACGCATAAATAACCAGACAAAACAAAAACAAACTGAGAAAAATGCTTAATGCTGAAAATACTTTTCGGTACTTTGCTGCTTTCTGCTCCGGCTTTTTATCCAGCTCTGCCGCATCCGCAAACTGCTGTTCAAACCATTTACAGATTGGAATTAACAAATATGCAATCACTGCTCCATAAATAAACGGTCTTAGAATACCAGCCACCATCTTCAGACCGGAACGTACTTCATCAAACCGGAACATGATAAAGAAAAATGTAATACACATGGCAATTGTAAAAAAAGCTGCCAATCCAATATGATAATAATTTCTCCATTTCTCTTTCATGCTTTTCGCCTCTTTGTTTTTTGTAAATATTTTCCAGTACCAGTATTGCCAAAACAACCGGAATCTACACTTTATTATAGTATAGTTCCGGTTGTTTTAAAAGTTAAATATTCTTAACATAATAACAGGAGCACTGCCAGGTTAGCTGCCATATGTCCCAGGATCGGAATTTTAATATTCTGAAAACGCTCCATCAGCCATGCAAAATAGATACCCATAAAAAACGCATAGACTCCCTGAACCAGATTACCGTGAAGGATTCCAAAAAAAGCTGCACTGAACACGACTGCTGTTCTAACACCCATGACATCCCTCATTCTCTGATACAAAAGTCCTCTCACAAGAAACTCCTCCAGTATTGGAGCTGCCAACACAGATGCCAGGATCTGCATCCTGAAACTTCCTGAAAAAACAGCCTCCTGCGTCTCCTGAAATCGACTGGACCATTCAACCAATGGTGAAAGGCTGATGACTATATTTCCTACAATAGCCAATACTGCACTTCCTGCAATGATCCAGATCAAACCATAGACCTTCAAAGGAGAATTAAACTGACGCCGAAGCAAACGCTCCGGTCGCCTGCAGTCCTGTATATACAAATACCCGAATATCGGCACAATCAGCAATGCATTGATCAATATGCCTGCCAGAGACAGATCATTCTCCCGAATGCCAGGAATCGAAATGGTAACAAACGCAGCCAGAAAGGACAGGATTTCATACAGCAAAACAGGATAAATCCATCTCCATATTGCTTTGCGTATTCCTTTTCCGCACATTCTACATTCTCTCCGGCGCCTCAAATCCCAGCACATCAATGCAGGTCTCCAGCACACGTCTGGTCAGGAGCAGAAGCTGAATCCAGCTCGCCTGTTTTGCAGCATCCTCTTCTGCGAGAATCTTTGTCTCATGGTAAAATTTATTGAATGCATTTGCAAGATCATAGATATAAGCACATACCTTATGCGGAGCCAGCTCCTCAAATGCATTTTCCATAACCGCATTGAATTTGGTCAGCTCCAGCATCAATGCTTTTTCACTTTCTGCAGTACATGGTGCAATCGCAGTATCACAGATCACTTTACCCATCTCTTCATATTTTTTCAGAATAGATTTAATACGAACAATGGTATATAAAATATATGGTCCGGTATTTCCTTCGGAGGATGTAAAGCGATCTACATCAAAGATATAATCTTTGGAAGCCTGATTCGACAGATCACCATATTTGACAGCTGCCAGACCTACGATCTTTGCAATCGCTTCTGCCTCTGTCTCTTCCGGGCGGGTCTCCTGAATCTTCTTCAACATCTCCTCATTGATATCCTTCAGGAGATATTCCAGACGCATCACACCGCCTTCACGGGTCTTAAACGGCTTGCCGTCTTTCCCGTTCATCGTACCGAAGCCAAGGAACTTGAGTGAAACATGTTCATCCACCAGACCGCATTTTCTCGCACAGCGGAATACCTGTACAAAATGCATCTCCTGACGCTTGTCTACCACATATACGATCTCATCCGGTGCATATAACTTCATACGCTCCACGATCGTCGCAAGATCCGTTGTTGTATAGAGGGATGCTCCATCGGATTTGAGGATCATGCATGGAGGAACCTCTTTCGTATCGGTCTCCTCTTTCACATCTACCACCAGCGCATTTTCACTGACATAGGCAAAGCCTTTGTCCTTCATCTCCTGCACCATCGCCGGAATATATGGCTGTGCATCGGATTCACCCTTCCACAGATCAAAATCCACATTCAGATTCGCATAATTTCTTTTCAAATCTGTCACAGATACATTCAGTATATGCTGCAGCAATGCCTGATAGCCTTTGCGTCCCTGCTGCAGTTCAAAGGTTGCCTGCATAGCAGCTTCTTTATACGCCGCATCTTCTTTGGATCTGGCACTTGCAGTCGGATAGATCTCCTCCAGCTCAGAGATGGTAAACGGTGCCTCTTCCGGATACACTCCGGTATAATTCTCATCAAAATACACCAGTTCCGGCTTTCTCTCTTTTAATTCCATGATGATCAGACCCATCTGCAGCCCCCAGTCTCCCAGATGCACGTCACCGATGACCCTATGACCGGCCAAACGACCGATCCGCTTGATACTCTCACCAATAATCGCAGAACGAAGATGTCCTACATGAAGAGGCTTTGCCACATTTGGTCCGCCATAATCGATCATAATCGTCCTTGGATGCTCCGCTTTGTCATAACCCAGGCGTTCATCATCCTTCATTCCATTCATGTAAGAACTCAAAAATTCTGCACTGATTTTCATATTGATGAAACCAGGATTCACTGCCTGTACCTCTTCAAGCATCTCGGATTTTACAAGCTCCTCCACCACTGCATTCGCAATCATGATTGGAGCTTTTTTGTATTCCTTTGCTGCTGCCATCGCACCGTTACACTGATACTCGCACAGATCCGGGCGATTGGACAGGGTCACTTTTGCATATTTCGCATCATATCCTGCCGCCGAAAAAGCCTTGACTGCTTCTTCGGTGATCATATCTAATATTTTCTTCATGTATATTTCCTCCTTACATTGCTCTTGGTAAATTCCACTTGTAATGATAAGCAAGCATCCGTATCGTAAATACGACTGCCGCTCCAATAAACATCGCATAGCTTTCCGGCATCAGCGGCCACAATATATCATAACAGACTGCTCCGCACAGAGACGCACAGGCATAGATATGCTTACACAGAATCGCCGGCGTCAGCCCTGCAAGAATATCTCTCAACATTCCTCCGCCCACACCGGTCAGCATTCCAAGAAAAATGACCAGCATATGATAATGACTATAACCGGAATCAATCGCCACATTTGCGCCGACCACAGTAAACAGTCCCAACCCGATCGCATCCGTAAAATTCAATATCCACTGAAACTTTCCTTCTGACAGATGCGGGATCATATCCTGATGTCTCCAGACGGTGACAAAAGTATAAAGTGCCGCTGCCAGTCCAATCGCAACCAGCAACGGACTCCGGAACATATTCGGCGGCACCTTTCCAAGTACAAGATCCCTCATAAATCCTCCGCCCATCGACGTCACCAGTCCTAATACCAGTACACCAAAGATATCCATTTTTCTCTCAATTGCAAGCATAGCACCAGAAATAGCGAAGGCAATCGTTCCAAGCACTTCGCTGATCAACTGAATGTTCATAGGTCCTCTCCCATAAACTGTTTTAAACTTCATTCAGTATAGGAAAAATAAGGAGGTTTGTCAAGTTGATGACCGGGTGTACCAAAACAAAAATCTATGCTACAATAGCTTTGCATATCCCATACAGAAAGGAATGGATACCATGATAAAATTAGGTTCCCATGTAGGAATGTCCGGCAAAAAGATGATGCTGGGTTCCGTAGAAGAAGCCCTGTCCTATGGGGCGAATACATTTATGATCTATACCGGTGCACCACAGAATACCCGCCGCAAAGAGATCAAGGATTTAAATATCGAAGCAGCTCAGGCACTGATGAAAGAAAACGGCATTGATGAATTTATCGTCCATGCTCCCTATATCATCAATCTTGCCAATACCGTGAACCCGGACACCTATCAGTTGGCGGTAGACTTTCTCCGCCTGGAGCTGACCCGTGCTGCTGCCATGGGAAGCAAAGTACTGGTTCTTCATCCGGGTGCCCATGTTGGTGCAGGTGTAGAAGCAGGTATCGCTTCTATTGTAAAAGGTCTGAACGAGGTACTCACCGATGACACAGACTGTCTGATTGCTCTGGAAACAATGGCCGGCAAAGGCACCGAGATCGGCCGTACCTTTGAAGAGCTGGCACAGATCTATGACGGAGTACAAAAAAAAGACCGCCTGCGGGTGTGCTTTGATACCTGCCACACCCACGACAGCGGTTACGATATTATCCATGATTTCGATGGTGTCATCGAACAGTTTGACCGCATTCTTGGCAAAGACCAGATCGCAGCCTTTCATATCAACGACAGTAAAAATATCTGCGGTGCCTCCAAAGACCGCCATGAAAATTTAGGCGTCGGTCACATCGGCTTTGATGCCCTGCACCATATCGTCCATCATCCGGATTTCACACAGATGCCAAAGATTCTGGAAACTCCATGGATTCCAATTGATGGAGACAAGAAAAATACCCGGGCACCTTACAAGGAAGAGATCTCACTTCTTCTCCGGTAACTGAGCCAGCACGATTGCGCAGAACATCAACACGCATCCGAATAACTCCTTGCCGCTGAAAGATTCTCCAAGCAATACCCATCCTGCCAGTACAGAGAACACAGACTCCAGACTTAAAAGCAGAGAAGCTACCGCCGGATCTGCGTTCTTCTGTCCCAGGATCTGCAGCGTATATGCCACGCCGCTGGACATGACACCCGCGTACAGAATCGGTACACCTGCGGCAAAAATATCTGTAAGATTCGGGTCCTCAAACAGAAACATGGCAACGCCACAGACGATACCTGCCGTCAGGAACTGAATCGAAGACAGCCGCACACCATCCACCTTCGGTGAAAAATAATCAATGACCAGAATATGGATTGAAAAGCAGAATGCGCAGATCAGTACATACAGATCACCAATTCCCAGAGACAGTGTTTCAGTCATACACAGAAAATAAAGTCCCACAACTGCAAGTGCTACACATCCATAAATCAACGGACGTACCTTTTTTCCAAGAAACATTCCAAGAATCGGTACAAGCACAATATACATAGCTGTGATAAATCCTGCTTTTCCAACAGTCGTGAACATGATACCATACTGCTGCAGGCTGCTTGCCACTGCAAGTGCCAGACCGCAGCAGATTCCTCCAAGGATCAAGGTTCGATTGTCTCCCCGTTCCTTTAAAAGTTCTTCTTCACTTATTCCATTTTTCCTTTTCAGACCATCCATGAAGAACATCACCGGTACAAGCACTGCACTTCCGATGATATTGCGGACAGAATTAAAAGTAAACGGTCCTACATACTCCATGCCTACACTCTGGGCAACGAACGCAATTCCCCAGATGAATGCTGCCAGAAGCAGCATGGCATTATTTTTCATTTGTTTCATTTCATAACACTCCTCATTTTCAGCCCTTAGGACAATTCAAATGCCCCTGTATACAGCTGATAATACTTTCCTCTCTCTTCCAGCAACGACTCATGGTTGCCGCGCTCAATGATCCGGCCCTGTTCCAGAACCATGATCACATCTGAGTTCTTAATCGTGGACAATCGATGGGCAATGACAAATACTGTCCTGCCTTTCATCAGACGATCCATGCCGCTTTGCACGATCGTCTCTGTCCTGGTATCAATACTGGAGGTCGCTTCATCCAGAATCAATACCGGTGGATCTGCGATAGCTGCACGGGCAATCGCCAGAAGCTGCCGTTCTCCCTGGGACAGGCTGGTTCCATCTCCCGTCAGCATCGTATCATATCCCTTTGGAAGCTTGGTAATAAAATAATGTGCATTTGCCAGCTTTGCCGCTGCAATTACCTCTTCATCCGTTGCATCCAGTTTACCATAGCGAATATTGTCGGCGATCGTTCCGGTAAACAGATGCGTATCCTGCAGAACGATGCCAAGGGAACGACGAAGATCCGGCTTTTTAATCTTGTTGATATTGATGCCGTCATAACGGATCTTACCGTCCTGAATATCGTAGAAACGGTTAATCAGATTCGTGATCGTCGTCTTACCTGCACCCGTCGAGCCTACAAACGCGATCTTCTGACCCGGATTCGCATACATTTTAATATCATGGAGGACAATCTTGTCATCTGTGTAACCAAAATCCACACCATCCAGAACCACATCACCCTCCAGCTTCTGATAAGTAACCGTACCATCTGCCTGATGCGGATGCTTCCATGCCCACATACCGGTTCTTTTTTGAGATTCTCTTAAAGTTCCGTCCGGCTCCTCTGTCACATTCACCAGCGTCACATAGCCATTGTCCACTTCCACCGGCTCATCCAGAAGCTCAAAGATACGTTCCGCTCCCGCCAATGCCATGACAATGGAATTAAACTGCTGTGACACCTGCGTAATCGGATGATTAAAACTTCTGGTCAACTGCAGGAAAGATGCAAGACCACCCAGAGTCAGGCTTCCAACACCATTGATTGCCAGAACTGACCCCAAAGCCAGGGTCAATACGTAGTTGATATTTCCCAGGTTTGCCATGACCGGCATCAGAATATTGGCAAAAATATTGGCATTTTTTGCATTTTCATACAGATCATCATTTAACTGATAAAATTTCTTCTTTGCCTCTTCCTCATGGCAGAATACTTTAACGACTTTCTGACCTTCCATCATCTCTTCGATGTATCCATTTAAAGCGCCGAGAGATTTCTGCTGCTTCATAAAATACATCCCACTTTTACCGCCGATCACACCGACCGTCTTGAACATCACCATCACCATCAGAATGATGAGACCTGTCAGCGGAATACTCAGTACAAACATGGAAATAAACGTACTCACAATCGTAATCACAGAGCTTAACAGCTGCGGGATACTCTGGCTGATCAACTGGCGGAGTGTATCCGTGTCATTGGTATAACAGCTCATAACATCTCCATGTGCATGCGTATCAAAATACTTGACCGGAAGCTGTTCCATATGAACAAACATTTCATCACGAATCTTTTTCAAAACTCCCTGTGTCACGCTGATCATAATCCTTGCATGTAAAAAGGTTGCCAGAGCACCCACATAGTAGATACTTGCCATCATGATCAAGGCATACAGCAGCGGAGTAAAATCCGGGTTCGTCTCAAGGAGAAACGGGGCAATATATTCATCAATCAGGCTTTTCAAAAACAGATTGCCGGCGACTCCCGCCAACGAACTGATCACAATGCTGACGGCTACCGCCACGCAGTGAAGCTTATAGTCTTTCCATATATAAGAAAGCAGACGCTTCAATGTCCTGCCTGGATTCTTGCTTTTAGGACCGCCACGCATCCCCTTTGGCCTGCCTGGTCCCAGCGGTCTTACTTTTGTATCACTCATCCTGATCCGCTCCTTTCTGCTGCAGTTCATAGATATCACGATAAATCTCATTATGCTCCAGCAACGCTTCATGTGTATCAAACCCGGAGATACGTCCCTGATCCAGTACCAGAATCCGGTCTGCATCCTGCACAGAGGAGATTCTCTGTGCAATGATCAGCTTCGTGGTATCCGGTATCTCTTCGGCAAATGCTTTCCGAATCAGTGAATCTGTCCTGGTATCCACCGCACTGGTAGAATCATCCAGAATCAAGATCTTTGGTTTTTTCAAAAGTGCACGGGCAATACACAGACGCTGCTTCTGTCCGCCGGATACATTCGTACCGCCCTGCTCGATAAAGGTATGATAGCCTTCCGGCATCTTTGCTATAAATTCATGTGCCTGAGCCAGTTCACATGCATGGCGGCATTCCTCCTCCGTTGCATCCGGATTGCCCCAGCGAAGATTTTCCAGGATCGTACCGGAAAACAGTACATTCTTCTGCAGTACCATAGACACCTCGTTACGAAGCGTCTCAATATCATATTCTCTGACATCCCGTCCGCCAACCTTCACGGAGCCATTCCATACATCATACAGTCTTGGAATCAACTGCACCAGTGTGGATTTGGAGCTTCCGGTTCCGCCAATGATACCAATCGTCTCACCTGCATGAATCTCAAGATCCACATCCTGCAGCACACATTTCTCCGCACGGGCAGACAGATCCTCTTCTTCGCTGTATGAAAAATCTACCTGTTCAAAACGGATGGAACCATCCTTGACTTCAAACACCGGATGCTCCGGATTGGTCAAGGAGCTTTTCTCATCCAAGACCTCTACGATACGTTCTGCCGAAGACTTTGACATCGTGACCATAACAAATACCATGGAGATGATCATCAGGCTCATCAAGATCTGCATGGTATAAGTAAACAGGCTCATCAACTGCCCTGTCGTCATTGTACTATATACAACAATCATCTTCGCACCAATCCAGGAAATCAAAAGGATACAGGTATATACGGTAAACTGCATAACCGGCTGGTTCATAATCACCAGTTTTTCTGCACGAATACTCAGATCTTTCAGATTTTCCGTAGCTGCACAGAACTTTTCATTTTCATATTCCTCCCGGACATATGCCTTGACCACACGGATGCCGGTCAGATTCTCCTGTACACTGGCATTCAAACGGTCATAGCCCTTGAACATCTGATTGAAAATCGGAAATGCACGAGTCGTAATAAAAGCCAGCACACATCCCAGAAAAATCAACGCCGCCAGATATACCAGTGAAAGCTTCGCATTGATCGTCACGCACATCACAAGTGCTGACACCATCATGATCGGTGCACGTACACACATACGGATAATGATCTGAAATGCATGCTGCAGATTGGTTACATCCGTCGTCATACGAGTTACCAGTCCTGCTGTTGAAAAACGATCAATATTATGGAAAGAAAAGTCCTGAATATTGTCATACATCGCTTTTCTCAGATTTCGCCCAAACCCCATAGATGCCCGCGCCGCGAACATACCGGACAAAGCCCCTGCTGCCAGCGACAACATCGCGATCAGCAGCATCAATACCCCATACCGGAGCACATAACTCATATCTCCCTTTTCCACTCCGTGGTCGATTACAGATGCCATCAACACAGGGAGTATGACTTCCAGAATGACCTCCCCGATCACACATGCCGGGCTTAAAATGGTGTCTTTCCTATATTCCCCGATATACGATACCAGTTTTCTAATCATATTCTTCCTCCTTTAACCTCGTCCTCTGAACATGCAAAAAACGCACAGATCCATCATCCATGCGCCTTTAGTATATCTTATTTCTCTATGAATTTCAACGGATACCTACCCCTGTGTAAACCGGGACAGGAACTGTCTCGTACGTTCTTCCCGCGGGTTCTCAAATACCTGACGGGGATCTCCCTGCTCCAGTATATGCCCGTCTTCCATGAAGATCACCTGATTTGCCACATCCCTGGCAAATGCCATCTCATGGGTGACGATGATCATCGTTGTTTTCTGATCTGCCAGACCTTTGATGACACGAAGCACCTCACCGGTCAGCTCCGGGTCAAGTGCAGAAGTCGGTTCATCAAAGCATAAGATATCCGGTTTCAAAGCAAGCGCACGTGCAATCGCCACACGCTGGCATTGTCCGCCGGAGAGCTGATGCGGATAATTGTTCATCCGGTCTGCAAGACCCATCTGCTTCAACAATTCCTCACCGTGTGCGTGGATCCGGTCGTGGATTTCTTTTTTCCTGGCTTTATAATCCGGCTGTTCTTTTGCCAGCAGCTCCTCTGCCAGCATGACGTTCTGCAGGGCAGTGTACTGCGGGAACAGATTAAAATTCTGGAACACCAGTCCAAAACGAAGCCTTTTTTTACGGATCTCGGATTCCTGCATCGTCCGTGGATCAGCGGCATCAAACAGTGTCTCACCGCCTAC
>JAFYTM010000153.1 GCA_017558865.1 Lachnospiraceae bacterium | reverse complement strand
ATGGGGTATGAACCTGACCACACCTGGAGTAAGATGGACCGCTTCAGCTTTATGTTCCATTGGTATCCCTTTGATCGTGCCCTGGAAGTTGCTTTTGACAACCAGTTGAATATCACTACCGCAGATGCGGTTCTGGTCCTTCTGAGAAATCATTCTTTTGCTGAATTGAGAAAACTGCCGTCCTGGGTTCTGGCAGAAATGATGCAGGATGTCAGTGATGATCTTTGCAAGATCGGAAATTGTGATATTATTCCCCGCAAGTCTTTCTTTCAGAAGGCTTCCTAATTATTATCCCAATGGGGGACTCCGTCATGCTATGATGACAGCTTGCTGCTTTTCTGATCCATGATGGATTACCCCCTTTTCTTCGTTTTTTAGCATAAAGAAGAGGAGACAGAACTATGCGAATTCAAGCAGAATCCTGGGGCGTATATCGAAAGGCCCATAGAAAAGGAAAACGATCTGTTCGAAAAATGAGCAGACAGGGAGCAAATCCCTATCTGCTGTCTCTGGACAGCTTTCTGAGTGACGATGCCATCACGGAACGCGTCAATCTTGGTGTTATGGATATCCCAACGGAGAAAATCGTGGGCGTTGCAACTCCGGACAAGCAGGAACTGTATTCCTATGACTTTCTTCCGCTTTCAAATCCGGATACCGATTTTTCAACCAAGTGGTGTAAGCTGTACTGGTATTATCTCAGCAACAAGGGTGTGAGATGTCCCATTTCCTGCTACGAGTATATGGGGCAGTTCTACATTGTCGATGGTATTAAGCGTGTCAGTATTGCAAAGTGCCACGGTGTGCCTACAATTACCGCATCTGTGATTCGTCTGCTGCCTCAGAAGACGGAAGATGTGCAAGTACAGCGGTATTATGAATTTCTCAATGTCTTTGATAAGACGGGCCTGTATCAAATCAATTTCAGCTATCCGGGTTCTTTCGCAAAGTTCCAATCTGCAATGGGGTTTGAACCCGACTATCACTGGAATGAGGCGGACCGGTTGGAGTTCCTGTTCAACTGGCCCTTCTTTGAACAGGCATACGAAGAGGCTTTTGGTGGTTATTTGAAGATTACACCTGCGGATGTCTTTTTGGTTCTTCTGGAGGACTGTCCTTTCGAGAAGCTGCGGGAAATGCCTCCGATGGTGCTGGTACAGCTGATGCGTAAGAAGTGGAATAAGTTTTACGAGATTCAGAAGCAGCAGGATACATCCGGTGAGGCCATCCCTGCAAAACTGACATTGCTGTAATTCCTTGTTTGTGGTGATTCTGATATTTACCAAAGAGTGATAGAAATTGAGATAAAGGAGCGTTCTGCTATGATAAATGAATGCAAGGGTGTTCTTTTTGATTTCAACGGTACCCTGTTCTTTGACAGCGACAAGCATGTTCTGGCCTGGGGAAAGTTGTCAGAAGATCTGCGAGGTGTTGGAATCAGTTCGGAAGAACTCCAGACTCATTTTTACGGAGTACCAAATAATCGCGCTATTGAATATCTCCTCCAGCGCAGCTGCCCGGAGGAAGAACTGTCTGCATACTCGGAAAGAAAAGAAGCCTACTATCGGGATTTTTGCAGCCAGGAT
>JAFYTM010000152.1 GCA_017558865.1 Lachnospiraceae bacterium | reverse complement strand
GAAGATTCGTAAAAGTGAAGAACGGGCGAAGACCAATCTGCTGACAAAGCAGAAGTTTTCTTTTGATTCAAATGGAAAACTGGCGAACTGTGAGAGCCGGGATGCATCCAAATGTGAGATCTTTATTGTGGAAGGTGATTCTGCGGGCGGTTCTGCGAAGACCGCAAGGAATCGTGCGTATCAGGCGATCCTGCCGATTCGCGGTAAGATCCTGAATGTGGAAAAGGCAAGCATTGACAAGGTATTGGCGAATGCGGAGATCAAGACAATGATCAATGCGTTTGGCTGCGGATTTTCCGAAGGGTATGGCAACGATTTTGATATTACAAAGCTTCGCTATGACAAGATCATTATCATGGCGGATGCGGACGTGGATGGTGCGCATATCAGTACGCTGCTGTTGACTTTGTTTTACCGGTTTATGCCGGAACTGATCTATGAGGGACATGTATACATTGCAATGCCTCCGCTCTATAAAGTTATGCCGTCCAGAGGAAAAGAAGAATATCTGTATGATGACAAGGCATTGGAGAGATACCGTAAAAAACATACAGGACCTTTTACACTGCAGCGTTATAAGGGTCTTGGCGAGATGGATGCAGATCAGCTCTGGGAGACAACGATGGACCCGGAGAATCGAAGACTTCGACAGGTGGAGATCGAGGATGCCCGTCTGGCATCTTCTGTGACGGAAATGCTGATGGGAACGGAAGTACCGCCAAGACGCCGATTTATCTATGAAAATGCAGTAGACGCAGAACTGGACATCTAGGAGGCAGAGCATGAGTCAGGAAATTATCAAAACAGAATATTCAGACATTATGCAGAAGTCATACATTGACTATGCCATGAGTGTCATTGTAGCCCGTGCCCTTCCGGATGTGAGGGACGGATTGAAACCGGTACAGAGAAGAACTCTGTACGATATGCATGAGCTGGGCATCCGAAGTGATCGCCCTTATCGTAAATGTGCCCGTATCGTTGGCGATACGATGGGTAAATATCATCCACATGGAGACAGTTCCATCTATGAAGCACTGGTCGTAATGACACAGGATTTTAAAAAAGGACTTCCTTTGGTGGATGGTCACGGTAACTTTGGTTCGATCGAGGGAGATGGGGCTGCGGCGATGCGATATACCGAGGCTCGTCTTCAGAAAGTCAGCGAAGAAGCACTTCTGGCAGATCTGGATAAAAATATCGTGGATTTTGTGCCGAACTTTGATGAGACGGAGAAGGAACCGAGTGTCCTCCCGGCGAGAATCCCGCATCTGTTGATCAATGGAGCGGAGGGTATCGCAGTCGGTATGTCCACCAGCATCCCGCCGCACAATCTGGGTGAGACGATTGATGCCATGAAGGCTTATATGAAGAATCCGGATCTGACCGTAGAAGAACTCCTG
The DNA here is from genome assembly GCA_017558865.1 of Lachnospiraceae bacterium. Taxonomy (GTDB): domain Bacteria; phylum Bacillota; class Clostridia; order Lachnospirales; family Lachnospiraceae; genus Hominiventricola. The sequence continues at coordinate 33,587 of JAFYTM010000152.1, read as the reverse complement.
CAGATTATGCCGGGACCGGATTTTCCGACTGGCGGAATTGTGGTCAACAAGGATGAACTGGTGGATATCTACAAGACCGGAAGTGGAAAAATTAAGATCCGCGGCAAGGTGGAAGTGGAAAAGTTAAAAGGCGGCAAGGAGCAGCTGATCATCACAGAGATTCCATATACGATGATCGGAGCGAATATCGGAAAATTTTTAAATGATATCGGGACGTTGGTGGAGACAAAGAAGACAACCGACATCGTGGATATTACGAACCAATCCTCCAAAGAGGGCATCCGTATCGTACTGGAGCTGAAGAAAGGTGCGGATACGGAGCAGCTCACCAATATGCTCTATAAAAAGACCCGTCTGGAAGATACCTTTGGTGTCAATATGCTTGCAGTTGCAGACGGAAGACCAGAGACACTGGGGTTAAAACAGATCTTCGACCATGTCATTGATTTTCAGTTTGAGTTAAACACGAGGAAATACAGGACACTTTTAAACAAAGAGCTGGATAAAAAAGAGATTCAGGAAGGTTTGATCAAAGCCTGTGATGTGATTGATCTGATCATTGAGATTTTAAGAGGAAGTCGTGACCTGAAGATGGCAAAAGCCTGTCTGATGTCAGGTGAAACGGATGGTATCCATTTTAAATCACAGGCATCTAAAAAACAGGCAGCAAAGCTCCGTTTTACAGAACGTCAGGCAACTGCAATCCTGGAGATGCGTCTATATAAGCTGATCGGTCTGGAGATTGAGGCTCTGATCAAAGAGCATGATGCAACGATGAAACATATTGCCCGTTATTCGGAGATCCTGAATAACTACGACGAGATGGCAAAGGTCATTATGCAGGAGCTGGATCAATATAAAAAGTCTTATGCAGTACCGCGTAAGACAGTAATCGAAAATGCAAAAGAAGTTGTGTATGTAGAGAAGAAGATTGAAGAGATGCCGGTGGTATTTTTGATGGATCGTTTTGGATACTGCCGTACGGTGGACATTGCGACCTATGAGCGGAATAAGGAAGCAGCAGATACAGAAAGCCGTCATGTGCTGACCTGCCGCAATACCGATCGACTATGTATTTTTACAAGTAATGGGAAACTGCATACGGTCAAGGTGCAGGAGCTTCCGTTTGGAAAATTCAGAGACAAGGCATTTCCGATTGATAATTACTGTAATTATGACAGCGCGCAGGAGCAGATGGTGTATATCTGCAGTATGGAAGAGCTTTTGTTGGGAAATATCCTGTTTGTGAGCAAATATGGAATGAGTAAAGTGGTCAGTGGTATGGAATATGATGTTCGTACGAAGACCAGTGCGGCGACAAAGCTGAATGATGGAGATGAGGTGCTGTTTGCAGCAGTGCTGGGAGAACAGACACAGGTGGTTCTTCAGTCCGCAGAAGGATATTTTCTGCGTTTTGCAGTCAGTGAGATCCCTGAGAAGAAGAAAGCAGCCATCGGTGTGCGTTCTATGAAGCTTGGAGAGAAAGACAGCCTGGAGGCAGTTTATCTGTTGGACAGCAAGATTGAACACACCATTCACTATAAAGAAAAAGAAGTGCTGCTGAATAAATTAAAACTGGGCGGGCGTGATCAGAAAGGAACAAAGATTCGCTGCTGAATACAGAAGACAGAATGAAAGAATGAGGGATTGTTATATGGGGTTGACGGCAATCAAAAAGGAAAGTATTGGAGAACAGGTTCTGGCGCAGATGAAAGAGCAGATTTTAAGTGGAGACTGGAAAGAAGGAGAAAAAATTCCATCTGAAAATCAACTGTGTGAAACTTTTGGAGTCAGTCGTGTGACGGTGCGGCAGGCGATTCAGAAGCTGGTAGCGCAGGGACTTCTGGAGACCAGACTTGGAGAAGGTTCTTTTGTAAAAGGATTTAATCTGGAGACTTTTATCAAAGGTGTGATTCCTGCAGATTATTTGTCAGGAAATGATCTGGTAGAGATTATGCATTTTCGTCTGCAATTTGAGCCAATGGTAGCGGCCTGGGCAGCAAACTGCATAACGGAAACGCAGCTTTCGCAGATGGAAGAGATTATAATCTCTATGGAAAAATACGGGGATGAACCGGAGCAATATATCAAATTTGACAATGAATTTCATATGCTTCTGGCACAGAGCACGGGCAATCAGGTGGCGGCATTTATTGGGGAGATGCTTCGCGATGTTATGGTGCAGTCTATGCGTATTATTACAGAGGCTTTTGGAACATCCCATGGTATTAACTGTCATAGAAGAATTATTGATGCACTTCGGGTCAGAAATTCAGAAGTTGCCAGACAGGAAATGTTTTTTCACATTGACTACAGTATGAGATATTATATCGACACGGTGTTAAAGGAAGATGAGGAGGATCGCTGAAAGGCGGTCCTTTTTATTACAGAAAAGTTTATGAAAGATGAAACTTTTTTCTTTTATTAACGGTCTAATAGATAAAAGAAAAAAGAAAGGAGAAGTTGTGATGAAAGCGTCAGAAAAGGAAGCGCTGGTTCATGAATGTCTGATAAGAAATTATGAAAAATATTATCGGCTTGCTTACAGTTATACATTTTCAGAGCAGGATGCGATGGATATCGTGCAGGAAAGCGCTTATAAAGCGATTTTGAAAAGTGATTCACTGAAACAGACAGCATATGCAGATACCTGGATCTGCAGAATTGTCATGAATGAGTCTGTACGTTTTCTGGAAAAGAACCGTGGAAGGACGGTTCGGGTAGACGAACTGCCGGAGGAGGGCAGGGAGGATACGATCAAAGATATCGATTTGCAGCAGGCACTGGCAGAGCTGGAAGAAAAAGAGCGAGCCATTGTGGTGCTTCGGTATTTTGAGGAGGAAAAACTGGAGACCATTGGCAAAATGATGAATTTGAATGTAAATACGGTCAAAAGCAGATTGTATCGTGCAATGGATAAACTAAAACATTATATGGAAGCGGGAGGCTTGGAATATGGAAAAGTGGAAAAATGAATATAAGGAAATTCAGGTACCAGAGGAGATGAAAGAGCGTATAGAAGAAGCTGTGGCAAGTGCCAGGGAGCAGAAGAAAAAAGTGCATACCGTAAAACGTTGGAAGCATATGAGTGCAGCGGCAGCTGTTTTGGTGCTTGTTCTGGCACTGCCTAATACGAGTCAGACTGCAGCGGCAGCGATGCAGCAGATTCCGCTGTTGGGAGAATTTTTTAAGGTAGTGACTGTACGGGAGTATCATGTGGATGAGGAACGCAATTATGCAAAAGTCAATGTTCCGGAGATTTTAACGGATGAGACAGCACTTACTGGCAGTGAGGAAGCGATGACTCCAAATGAAGAAGCGGCAGCAATACAGGCAAAGGACACCACAGCGGCGATCAATTTTGATATCCAGAAGGTGACAGATGAACTGATCGAAGAATTTAAAACCACGCTAGAAGAAGCTGGCGATGAAGGATATCACGATCTTTATATTGACAGTGAAGTGCTGACAGACGATGAGAGATGGTTCTCCCTGGAACTGGTTCTTTACCAGGGTGCAGGAAGCGGTTATGAGCGTCACCGTCATTATACCATTGATAAACTGACAGGAAAACGCTCTGTATTAGCAGATTTTTTTGAAGAAAATTATGTGGAGATGATCAGTGAAGAGATCAAGAAGCAGATGCGTGAACAGATGACTGCAGATGAAGGTGTGATCTATTGGCTGGATGATGAACTGATGGGAGATGAGAACTTTGATCAGATCGCAGAAGATCAGGATTTCTATGTAAATAAAGATGGTCAGGTGGTCGTATGCTTTAATGAGTATGATGTCGCTCCGGGATATATGGGATGTGTGGAGTTTGTATTACCGGATTTAGAAAATTTTAAGAAGATTTAAGAAGTTTTTTCCTCTTTCTTGTAGTAAAATAGTAGAAAACAGCGTTTATATCTATGTAAATGCATTTACCAGGAGGATAAATTATGTTTCTGTTTCTGGCACTTATAGATAGTCCGGCAGAACAGGAGAAGTTTGTGGAAATTTATCATCAATACAGGCACTTTATGTGGTATCTGGCGAACCAGAAGCTTCAGGATGAGCATCTGGCAGAAGATGCGGTTCAGGAAGCATTTCTGGCTTTGACCAGACATCTGGATAAAGTAGAAGATGTACATAGTCCGCGGACCAAAAAGTTTCTTGCCACGATCGTAAGAAGTAAAGCAGTCGATATTTTGAGAAAATTAAAACCGGGAGAGGAACTGTCAGAGTATCTGTCAGAAGACCAGAATGGCGTGGATATTCTGGAGCAGTATCTGAAAAAGGAAAATTATAATTATCTGATATCCTGTATTCTGGAACTGGATGATCAGTATCGGGTTATCTTTGAATATAAGTATCTGTATCAGATGTCAGATGCACAGATTGCGGATATTTTGGGGATTTCTGCTAAAAATGTGAATGTGCGTTACTATCGTGCCAGAAAGAAGCTGCAGGAAATGATTCGGAAGGAGAGTGATCGTTTTGAAGAAGCATGAGACGCTTTCCAAAGGAGAAGAATTATTGGTAGATGTGCTGGAAGAATGCCTGGATGAAGATCTGAGTTTTATTCCTCCTGAACGTGAGATCGCACGGATACATCGATTTTCTCAGAGGTTTGAAGATGCCATGAATGGTTTGCTGGAGACGAACATGGAACATCACAGGGAACAGGAGATCCGAAGACATTTCTCGCCAAGATATGGACATCTGGCAGCCTGTGTACTGGTGTTTTGTATCTGCGGAGCATTGATTTATCAGGTGACCAGTCCTGTGTTTGAGAAGGGAGCAATGGAAGAAATCGAATCTGCTGCAATGACAGAGGAGGCTGCACCAGAAACTGCACCTGAAGAAGAAAGTGCAGAACCGGAATCAGGAGCCGGTCAGATACAGACAAAGAGCTACTGTGGACAGACGGTGATATTGGCTTCGCAGCAGGAAGTTCCAGAAACACTGGATTATGTGACAACGCTTGTGAACTGTCCGGTACAGGATGAAGAGAAGCCCAGTCTTTATTTGACCATAGGAAATATTGGAGAGAATGAGATTCAGTATCTGAATCATTATGATCTGGAAGTTTGGATCGAAGATGGCTGGTATAGGATTCCATGTAATAAAGACGAAAAAGATGAATGGCTGACATTGGAAACAGGCATGGCGGTAGATGAAAAGATTGATCTTTCTGATTATCAGATCGATTATGATGAAGAACAGTATCGTCTGATCACTTATGTGGGAGAGGATCTGATCAGTGCAGAGTTTACATTTGAAGAGGTATTTGCAGAAACTATGGAAAAGCTGGGGGATGAATCCTCTGGGGAGTAGGAGGAAGGTATGAAAAAGAGATATTTGACAGGACTGCTGGCAGGGCTTATGCTGTTATCGGTGGTTGGATGTGGTTCGGCGGCGAAACTGGAATCGGCAATGGGAACAGCAGACTATGCAGTGGAGGAGACTGCTCCTGCTGCGCCAATGGAACCGATGATGGAAGAAGCCGCAGAGATGGAAAGTACGTCGATGATTACATCTGAGAATGGCATTGAATCTGTGTCACAGAACAGTCGTAAGCTGATCAAGACAGTGTATCTGAATATGCAGACGAAAGAATTTGATGCTGTATTGGAAGGTCTCACGGCAAAGGTGGGAGAGCTTGGCGGATACATAGAGAATTCATCGATCAACGGAAGCAGTTATTATTATAAGACAACCCGTTATGCATCCTTTAAGCTTCGGATTCCATCCGCTCAGCTGGATGAGTTTGTGAACGTAGTTGGTGAACTTGGCAACGTGACGCAGAAGGATGAATCGGTAGAGGATGTCACGCTTCAATATGTGGATACAGAAAGTCGGAAAAAGGCATTGGAGGTAGAACAGGACCGTCTGTTAGAGCTTCTTTCCCAGGCTGAAAATATGGAAGATCTGCTGGCAATTGAGAGCAAGCTTTCAGAAGTGCGTTATCAGCTGGAGAATTATGGAAGTCAGCTGCGGCTTCTGGACAACCAGATCGACTACAGTACCGTGCATCTGGATGTGGATGAGGTAGAGCGTATCACGGAGACAAAGGAAAGAACCTTCTTTGAGGAAATCTCTGATCGCTTTAATGACAGCCTGTACGATGTGGGAAGAGGACTTCGCAGCTTTACCATCGGTTTCATCGGTTCCCTTCCGGTTCTGGCTGTATGGGCGATACTTCTTGTTGCATTTGGTTTTATTTTGAAGAAACTTCTTTCCGGGAAGAGAAGAGAAAAAAGAGAAAGAAAGTTCCGCATTGGAAGAAAAAATTCGTCTGAGGAACAGGAATAGAGAGGATGGATGATAAATATGGAAAATTTACGGGCAGCAGTTATTACATTGTCAGATAAAGGTTATCGAGGAGAGAGGGAAGATAAATCGGGTCCTTTGATTGTGGAGATGCTGAAAGAAGCAGGCTATGTGATCGAGGAGACACTTCTTTTGCCTGATGGAATTGAACCTTTAAAAAGTGAACTGATTCGTCTGGCGGATGAATGTCAGATGGATCTGGTACTGACGACAGGAGGAACGGGTTTTGCGCCTACCGATGTAACGCCGGAAGCAACGCTTGCAGTGGCGACCAGGAATGCACCGGGTATTGCAGAGGCGATGAGAGCGTATAGTTTGAAGATTACACCGAGAGCCATGCTTTCCCGTGCAGCGAGTGTATTGAGAGGTTCTACACTGATCGTTAATCTTCCAGGAAGTCCAAAGGCAGTCAGGGAAAGTCTGGAATATATTTTACCTTCTTTGGAACATGGAATTTTACTCGTAAATGGACGAGATGGTGAGTGTGCCAGAAAATAAGCAGTAAAAAAAGGCGGGTATTCACGATCAGTGAATACCCGTTTCTCATGTCAAAAGTGGAAGTGTTGATAATACATAATAGATTCCGCAAAGCGTATCTGTCCCGGAGGAATGCCCGATCTCACGGAATACAGACAGGATCTGTGATGCGGATATCATAGAGGGCAGACGGTTGACTGCGAGACTGAATTGTCCCTGCAGAGCACAGTGAAGGAAGGCGGCACTGATGTCATTGGTATCCGTTAAATGTACCTGAATTTGAGAGGACAATGCCGGATAAAATGGATGGGACAGCAGTCCGCAGAGATGAAGTCCGGCAAGGACTCCGCATAAAAAGTCATCTCCGGAAGGTGTGAGTCCCAGCCCCAGACCAATCAGGCGGCACAGCGTATGGGAGGCTTCGTTCCAGTGGCGTTGAAGAAGATAAGTTCTTGTTTTTGAGAGATATTTCCTGGCAGCGACTAAAATCAGTGTGTCATCCGGAGGAATTTTGTCTGTAAAAAGAAGCTCGAAGCCTCCTGCACTCTGCATAGAAAGGGTTTCTCTGATTAGGGAAGTCAGAGAAGGAATCTGCGTTTTGGGAATCTGTTCAGATAATTTAAGATTATGGATATATGCAGCATTCCATGAAAACATACAACAATGATGGAGTGACAGAACACCGTTTTGAATCGTGACCGGATCTCCTTCTTTGACGGGCAGACATTCCATCTGTTCGGCATTCAGTTTTGTGATCAGACTGAGCGGAGATAATGGAGAAGTGTATGTCTGCAGAGCCAGAAGCTGTCCGTTAAGAGAAAGATTGATGGTCTTTCGATAGACGGAATGAATGATCCCGAAAGGGTGTTTTTGCAGTAGTTGGAGTGCATATTCGGATATGGCTGTGATGATAAAAGGGGATGCTGTCATGGAATCATGGAACCTTCCTTTTTTATTTTTATTTATCGTATCAGAAAAGGTTGTGTTTTGTCCAGACTTCGGGTAAAATGTAAAGTAGGGATATCAGAACATGGTTTCTGGAGATAACAAGGAGGTTGGATGGAATATGTTTGATATATTGATCAAAAGCGGACAGATCGTTACAGCAGATGGTGTGTCTGAAGGCAATATCGCCGTGAAGGATGGCAGAATTGCGGCTGTTCTTGAAAAAGGTGTAGAGCCGGAAGCAAAAAAAGTGATCGATGCAGCAGGAAAGTATGTATTTCCAGGAGCAATCGATACACATGCACATCTGAATGATCCAGGATATACATGGCGTGAAGATTATGAGCATGGTACGGCAGCGGCAGCAGTTGGCGGATATACAACGATTATTGATATGCCTTTGCAGAATGAACCTGCTCTTACCAATGCAGATTTGTTTGATAAAAAAGTGGATGCAGTCGATGCGAATGCCTATGTGGATTACTGTTTCTGGGGAGGTCTGGTTCCGGACAATCTGAAAGATTTAAAAGGGCTTCATGATAAGGGCTGTGTAGCATTTAAATCTTTTATTGGACCTGTTTCGCCGGATTATAGTTCCATGAATTATGGACAGGCATATGAAGCGATGCAGATTATTCAGGAATTTGGCGGCCGTGCCGGATTCCATTGCGAAGATTTTGCCATGATCAAATGGCAGGAACAGCGCATGAAAGAGGAAGGACGTATGGACTGGCAGGGATTCCTGGATTCCAGACCGGTGGTGGCAGAGATGGTAGCGACCGATGCGATCATTGAGATTGCCAAAGCAACCGGATGTAAGGCACATATCTGTCATGTAAGCAGTCCGGATGTAGCTCAGAAGATCAAAGAAGCGCAGCAGGCAGGGTATGATATCACTGCGGAGACCTGTTCGCACTATCTGAGTATGACAGAGCAGGATGTGATCAAAAATGGTCCGCTGTTTAAGTGTGCACCTCCGCTTCGTTCTCAGGAGGAAGTGGACAGGATGTGGGAATATGTGGCAGACGGAACGTTTTCCGGTATCGCAAGTGATCATTCTCCATGTTCCTACGATGAAAAATTCAATGAAATTCTTGGCAATAAGATCACTAATGTATTTGAAGTCTGGGGCGGTATCAGCGGTATCCAGAGCGGTTTCCAGGTGGCATTTCATGAAGGCTGTGTAAAACGTCAGGTGTGTCCGACAGTTCTGGCAAAGGCGATGGCAGTACAGCCGGCAAAGGCGTTTGGTATCTATGGAAGAAAAGGAGATATCCGACCAGGATTCGATGCAGATCTGGTTATCATTGATCCTGAAAAAGAATGGGAGATTACGAGTGAGTCGCTGTATTATGTGAATAAAATCTCTGCTTTTGTGGGCATGAAAGGAAAAGGTCTTCCTGTGCTGACCATGATTCGAGGAAATGTAGTGGCAGAGGATGGAAAATTGACAGGTGAAAAAGGTTTTGGTAATCTGATTACCAGATTGGACTAAAGAAAAGGGAAGTGAGTGAAAGGAGAACACGATATGGCGATGATTGATAATAAAGATTTGAATCCGGAGCTTATAAAGAATGTAGATCCGGATCTTCAGCCAACGAAAAAACGTATTATGGGTCCGGTATCCTACGGTGCAAGCATGATGGGAGGCTGTGTGTCCATTGGTACTTTTTCCATGGGAGCTGGTCTGATTGGTGCTTTGACTGTGACTCAGGCTGTTCTGGCGATGACGATTGGCTGTCTGGTTATTGCGATTGCACTGGTATTCATCGGTAATTGCGGACACAAATATGGTATTCCGTATACGATTCAGCTTCGCAGCAGTTTTGGTACCACAGGCATCAAGATTCCGGGTATGCTTCGTGGTGTCCCTGCGATCATCTGGTTTGGTTTCCAGAGCTGGGTAGGAGCAGGCGCAATCAACAGCTGCACGAAGATTTTGTTTGGCTTTGATAATCTGCCTTTGATCTATGCATTGTTTACGATCCTGCAGGTTGCACTGGCGATCAAAGGATTTGAAGGTATTAAATGGATGGAGAATATCTCCTGTGTATTTATCGTCGTAATTCTTGTTTATATGCTGTATATTGTAAAAACACAGTTTGCGACAGAGATCAGTGATGTGTTTTCCGGAATTCAGGGAACCTGGGGTATGCCGTTCTGGGCAGCAACCACTTCTTTCCTTGGTATTTATTCCACTATGATCTGTAATGCGTCAGATTATGCACGTAATCTGGAGCACAAAGTAGGACCTGTTTCTACCGGCAGTATTTATACACTGGCAATCCTTCCGGTAACTCTGTTCATGGGTCTGATCGGTCTTCTGGTAACAGCAGCAACCGGCAACAGTGATCCGGTAGCAGTCTTCTCCACCACGATGGACAGTAAGTTTTTGACGATTGTGACACTTCTTTTCATTGCATTTGCTCAGGTGACAACGAATGTTTTGAATAATATCGTACCGCCGGCATATGTGCTGATGGAGTCCTTCAAGATGAAATGGTCTCATGCAACGATCGCGGTTGGTGCTTTATCTGTATGCTGTATGCCTTGGAAACTGGTAACGGCAGAGTCAGCCGCTGGACTGAATCTGTTTACACAGTTGTATTCTGCATTTTTGGGACCAATCTTTGCTGTTATGGTAGTGGATTATTATATCCTTCGCAAACAGAAGCTGGATATTAACGATATGTATGATAAAGAAGGCGCATTTAAGGGCGTGAACTGGAATGCGGTCATTGCGATTGTATTCGGATCTGTATGTTCTCTGCTGATCGTAGAGCTGTCCTGGTATGTAAGTCTGATTCCGACAGGTGTGGCATATTATCTGTTGATGAAGACAAGAGGAAGTAAGGGATTCCGTAAAGGAACGATATTTGAATAAGATAACAATGATTGAGGGTCGGCAAATTACTGCCGACCCTTTTGTCTATACACTGTGTTGTTTTAGAAATAAAAGTGTTTCATTTAATAATTTCTCTGTCAATGGATTTTCCACATCCCGGTCAAAATCGTGGACAGTTCCGGATGCAATAAAACGTGTTGGTTGATAACGGCTGCAAAGCTCCATAAATTCAGCATAGGGAACGTCGGTGTCCCCGGTGCTGTGTGCTGCGAACAGCGGGCATGGAAGGTGATCGCACAGACGGAGAGAGTAATTCAGGTAAAAGAATTTCTCACGACCCTTATAGATCAGGTTTTTCCATTCCCCGGTCTGACGGGCATAGACATAGACACTGTAATGGGTATCCAGATTTCCTTCGGTATGGAGATTTCCAGGGATCACACTCAGACAGGTAGATGGTACTGTCGGGAGTGTCTGGTAATAAGTGCTTGGTGAACAGAACCAGTCATCGCAGAGGAAACCGTAACCATAATAGGAAAGAATTCCTTTTGGAGTCTGGTTCAGTTTATTGCCTGCTGCTGCGAGCAGACATAGATACGCTCCGGCGGAACGTCCCCATAGAAAGTATGGAAGGGAGCTGTCTGTATAAGGACATTCGTTTTCGCAGGCATGGTTGATAGAACTGCATACATCATCCACGATAATCTCCAGTCCGGCAGCAGGTGCCAATGGATAATCGAATGCGAGGATCTCATATCCGGCACTGGTCAATGTTTCGATATGTTGTTTTGGAAGGTCTTTGCGGCTGCCATAGAGAAGCCCCCCTCCATGAAAATACAGGATACGTGCTTTTGTCGGGATAACCGGGGCAGAGTATCTTGTGATGTATTTATCGAAAGCCGGACAATCCAGCTTGAGGTCTGTAATCTGGAGCATAAATACCTCCTTGAAAAGTAGTTGGATGAATTATAGCATGGGAGATAAAAGATGCAAAGAGTAAAAGTGTGAAAAGGCTGTTGCGGCAGAGTGAGGCAATGCAGTATAATAAAATAGAACATCTATGAAAAGGATGATAAAACATAACAAGTGTAAAATGCAAAAAGAAAGCGAGGAAATAAATATGAGTTATTTAAACAATCAGATCGGTTATCGTGAGGAACTTTTAAATACCCGTTCTGTCATCAGAAAAGAAAATTTTGTACTGCTGGAGCCGGACGGACTGGTAAAGAACAGTATTCCGGGATATGTAAACTGTGATGTGACTATTCTTGGTTCTCCAGCTATGGGTGCTTCTTTTGCGGATTATCTGATCACCATGCACGAGGGCGGCAAAAAAGATGCATTCGGCGGTGATGGTATTGAATCTTTCCTTTATGTAGTAGAAGGCGAGATCAGCGTGAAAAATGATGATCAGGAGGCAGTCCTGACCAAAGGCGGCTATATCTACTCCCCGGCAGGCAACAACGTATGTTTTGAAAATAAAGGAACAGAAGATGCAAAGGTATATGCATACAGACGCAGATATGAAGCTCTGGAGGGATACAATGCCTATACGATCGTTGGCAATGATCATGATCTTCCATGGATTCCGTATGAAGGTATGGAGAACTGCTATGTGAAGGATTTCCTTCCGGCAGCAAAGGATTTTGCATTTGATATGAATTTCCATATTTTAAAATTCCATCTGGGAGCATCTCACGGATATATTGAAACTCATGTACAGGAGCATGGTATGCTGTTCCTGAGCGGAAAAGCGATGTATCGCCTGGATAATGAGTGGATTCCGGTAAAGACAGGTGATTATGTATTCATGGATGCATACTGTCCGCAGGCGTGCTATGCAGTAGGTCGTGAAGAAGATCTGGTTTATATTTACTCCAAAGACTGCAACAGAGAAGTACAGTTATAAAAAAGGCGGGAAAATAAAATGAAACTTTCACGAGATGAGCTGAAAAGCCTGATGAAAAATAAAATGATGAAAGCTGGTCTGCCGGAGGATCAGGCAGAGGTTGTATCCGAGATCCTGACCTGGTCAGATGAGAGAGGTTATCATTCCCATGGAGCAGTTCGTGTAGAGTATTACAGTGAGCGAATTGCAAAAGGCGGCTGGACATTGCATCCGAATATGACATATGAGGAGACAGGTCCCTGTTCTGCCATGTTCGATGGTGATGATGTGAATGGATTTGTGGCAGCAAAAGAAGCGATGGAGAAAGCGATTGAGATGGCGAAAAAGAACGGTATCGCAGTCGTTGGTATTAAAAATATCGCTCACAGCGGTGCACTGGGGTATTATACAGAGATGGCAGCCAATGAAGATCTGGTGGCAATTTCTTTCTGCCAGTCTGACCCGATGGCAGTGCCCTATGGCGGAACCGAACCGTACTATGGAACGAACCCAATCTCCTTTGCTGCACCGACAGCAGATGATCGTACGGTAGTCTTTGATATGGCAACGACCGTGCAGGCATGGGGTAAAATTCTGGACAAGCGTTCCAGACATGAGTCTATTCCGGATACCTGGGCAGTAGATGAAAAGGGTGTACCGGTGACTGATCCTCATCTGGTGACTGCCCTGGTTCCGATCTCCGGTGCAAAAGGCTATGGTCTGATGATGATGGTGGATGTATTCTCGGGTGTTCTGCTGGGTGTACCATTTGGCAAGCATGTAAGCTCCATGTATCACGATCTTTCAGAAGGAAGAGGACTTGGACAGATGCACATTGTGATGGATCCTGCAAGATTTGTGGGAATCGAGCAGTTTAAAAAGAGCATGTCACAGGTCTGTGATGAACTCAGTGAGATGACGCCTGCTCCGGGACATGCAAAAGTATATTATCCGGGAGAACGTGCGGTTATGAGAAGGGAAAAAGCGTACGCAGACGGCGGTGTAGATATCGCAGATGATGTTTACGAGTACCTGATCAGTGAAGATATTCATTACAACAGATATGATCATAAGAATCGATTTGCAGATTAAGGAGAAAGCAGACCATGTTAAGAACGATTGTAAAAAAAGGCAGCTATCATGATTCTGTTGTTCTGATGCTTCTTACGAATCAGATTTCAACAATTGAGGGCGTGAACAAAGTCTCAGTCATGATGGCAACTCCGGCAAATAAAGATATTTTTAAACAGAGCGGTCTGGATACCGAGGAGCTTCAGGCTGCAACTGCCAATGACATGGTAGTAGTAGCAGATGTGGAGGACGATGCACTTCTGGATACTATCATGGAAGCGGCAGAAGTATTTTTCAAAAAGCAGTCCACAGAGAGCATCGGTAAAAAAGCGGCAGAATCGGTGAAATCCTGGGATAAGGCATTGAAGAAAATGCCGGATGCCAATCTGGCAGTCATCTCAATTCCGGGGGCGTATGCAGCACTGGAAGCAGACCGGGCGCTGGATGAAGGACTGAATGTTTTTATGTTCAGTGACAATGTGAGTATCGAGGATGAAAAAGCATTAAAAGAAAAAGCACATGCAAAGGGACTTTGTGTAATGGGACCGGACTGTGGAACCGGAATTATTCAGAGTGTTCCCATTGCATTTACCAACAAGGTTGCTTCGGGTTCCATCGGTATTATCGGAGCATCTGGAACGGGTATTCAGGAATTAACGACGATCATTGACCGTCTTGGCGAGGGTGTAACCAATGCGATCGGTATCGGCGGACGTGATCTGAATGCTGCCATCGGCGGTATTACGATGATGGATATGATCGATGCGATGGAAGATGATGACAGTGTGAAAGTGCTGATCATTCTGTCAAAGCCTCCTGCAAAGGAAGTCAGAGATAAGATTTCCAATCGTCTCAGTAATTTTTCCAAGCCGGTGGTGACGCTGTTTGTTGGAGAAAAGCCGGAATATCATGAGGAGAATTTCTATCATACTTATACACTGGATGAGGCTGCCCGTCTGGCGGTAAGTCTGGTGAGAGGAGAAAAGATTCCGGAAGCATCTGCAGAAGTGGATGAGACAGAGTTTTATAAAGCAGAAGATAAAAAGACGATCAAAGCATATTATTCCGGCGGTACACTGGCGAATGAGGCAGCAATGCTGATCAAGGATGCGCTTGGCTGTACGGTTCCTCCGGAAGATATCGAGGGTTATATGCTGCAGCTTGACGGCAATGTGGTTGTAGACCTTGGAGATGACGCATATACCAAGGGAAAACCGCATCCAATGATCGATCCGGCAAAACGTATCGAATGTATGCAGAGTGCCGTGGACGATGAATCTACGGGTGTCATTTTGTTTGATATTATGCTGGGATATGGCTCTCATGCAGATATGGCAGGTGCACTGCTTCCAACAATTGTGGAATTGAAAGAAAAAGCAGAAGCTGCCGGAAGAAAAGTATTTTTCGTAGGTACGGTATGTGGTACAAGAAGTGATTTTCAGGGCTATGATGAAGCTGTGAACAAATTAAAGAATGCCGGTGTGATTGTATGTGAGAATAATAAGCTGGCATGCCGTACGGCGATTCGTGCGATTGGAAGAGATTTTGAAGAACCGGTAAAGGAAATTCGTGCAAAAGCAGCAGCGGAGACAGAAAAATCTGTGCCTTCTGCAGAACTTCGCAGACTGCTTACTGAGAAGCCTGCTATCATCAATATCGGTCTTAAGAGCTTTGCAGATGTGTGTGAAGAATTCGGCTGTGAGGTTGTCCAGTATGACTGGATGCCGCCGGCAGGAGGTAAGATCGAGCTGATCAAGGCACTGCACTTCCTGAGAAATTATGAGGGCATCGACGAAAAGAACCGTGAGGTTGCTGCGAAGATTGTAGCAAGTCAGCCAATTATGAGAGATGTTGTTCCAGCGAAGTCAGTGATTCCGGAGTTAAATGAAGGAAAGGTGATCCTGCATGCAGGACCGCCGATCGAATATAAAAATATGCCGGATCCGGTACAGGGTTCCTGTGTGGGTGCAGTTCTGTTCCAGGAGTGGGCAGACAATGAAGCCGATGCGAGAAAGCTTCTGGAATCTGGTGAAGTGAGATTTATTCCGTGTCATCATGTCAATGCCGTAGGTCCGATGGGAGGTATTACTTCTGCGGATATGCCGGTATTTGTGGTGGAAAATGTAACAGACGGCAACACGGCATACTGTTCCATGAATGAAGGAATCGGTAAGGTACTTCGTTTTGGTGCTTATTCCGAAGAGGTAGTCAACAGACTGCGCTGGATGAGAGACATACTGGGTCCGATCCTTGGGAAAGCCATTCGTTCTATGGACAATGGTCTTGCGTTAAATCCGTTGATTGCGAAAGCAATCGCGATGGGAGATGAGTTCCATCAGAGAAACATTGCAGCATCTCTTGCGTTTTTGAAAGAGGTTGCCCCGATCATCACACAGATGGATATGGCGGAAAAAGATCGTTATGATGTGATCAAATTCCTTGCCGATACGGAGCAGTTTTTCCTGAATATTATGATGGCAACAAGCAAGGCGATCATGGACGGAGCACGGAAAGGTACAGATGGTACGATCGTGACTGCCATGTGCAGAAATGGTGTGGAATTTGGTATTCGTATTGCAGGTATGGGAGATGAGTGGTTCACTGGCCCAGTAAATACGCCGCAGGGACTGTATTTTACAGGTTATGATGCAGAAGATGGCTGTCCGGATATGGGAGACAGTGCGATCACGGAGACCGTTGGTGTAGGCGGTATGGCAATGATCGCAGCTCCGGCAGTTACCCGTTTTGTCGGTGCCGGCGGTTATGAGGATGCACTTCGTACCAGTAATGATATGATGGAGATCTGTATCGATCGGAATCCGAACTTTATCATTCCGAACTGGAATTTCCAGGGTACATGTCTGGCGATTGATGCAAGACTGGTTGTGGAAAAAGGTATCACTCCGGTGATCAATACCGGTATCGCACATAAGATTGCGGGCTATGGCCAGGTTGGTGCAGGTACGGTACATCCGCCGGTGGAATGCTTTGAAAAAGCAGTCATGGCATATGCGAAAAAATTAGGATTTTCCCTGTAGGATACAAGGAGAGTATTCATGAATATACCAGTAACACCATTTATGTGGGTGATGGCGTGTTTGCCCATCATTGTTCTTTTGATTTTGATGTTAAAGTTTAACTGGGGTGCAAAAGAGGCGGCAGGAGTCGGACTTGTCATCACCGCAGTAACCGGAGTAGTATTTTATAAAGCAGATTTGATGCTTTTGGCAGTGGAAAGTGTTAAGGGAGTGTGGAGCTCCCTGACCATCCTGCTGATTGTATGGACGGCGATTCTGATGTATCAGGTGGGGGATGAAGCAAAAGCATTTCTTGTGATACGAAATGGTATGCGTAAGCTCCTGCCCAATGAGTTGCTGCTTGTAATTGCTATGGGCTGGATTCTGGAGAGTTTTCTGCAGGGAATCACAGGATTTGGAGTGCCGGTAGCGGTGGGAGCACCACTTTTGATCGGTATCGGTGTGACACCTCTGTGGGCAGTGATTATTCCGCTTTTTGGACAGGCATGGGGTAACACTTTTGGTACTTTGGCGGCAGCGTGGGATTCTCTTGCGATGTCTGCAGGTCTGACCGTGGGCAGTGAGGATTATTTCCGAACCGCTTTCTGGACAGCACTGTTCCTGCTTTTATGGAATATAGTGACAGGAGTTGCAATCTGCTGGTTCTATGGTAAAGGGAAGGCGTTGAAAAAAGGACTTCCGGCTGTACTGATCATGGTTGCGATTCAGGGTGTAGGTGAGCTTTGCTTAAGTCAGGTGAATACAACGCTCTCCTGTTTCCTTCCATCCTGTATCTCTCTGGTTGTTGTTCTTTTCCTGGGACGCATGAAGATGTACAGGGATGAATGGAGCGTTGAGGACAGTCCGATTATGGATCGTTCCAGTAAAAAGGCAGAAGATGAAGAGGAAATGTCGGATATGACGCTTGTACAGGCATTTGTTCCGTATTTTCTGTTATCTGCATTGACATTGGTTGTTCTTTTAGTAAAGCCGATCAATACATTTTTAGGACAGTTTTCTTTTGGACCGGCATTTCCTGAGACAAGTACCGGTTATGGCTATGTGAATGCTGCATCGGAATGTTTTTCACCGATTGCGATTTTTACACAGGCGAGTATGTTTCTGTTCATTTCTTCGATTGTTGGTCTTGTTTATTATAAAAAGAATGGATGGATCACAGAGGAAGGCGTGAAGCGTGCATTTAAAAAATCTTTTACCATGACGAAACCGTCTGCGATTGCGGTGATTGGACTCATTGTGATGTCCAAACTGATGAGCGGAACGGGACAGACGGTTGTTCTTGCCAATGGAATTGCAGCAGTGCTTGGAAAAGTGTATGTAGTTGTGGCTCCTTTTGTAGGTTTCCTGGGAACCTTTATGACGGGAAGCAATATGAGTTCCAATATTTTATTTGGTGATTTCCAGATGACAACTTCCAATCTGATCGGTGTGGATTTTGCTCCGGTCCTGGGCGCGCAGTCTACAGGAGGCGCGATTGGAAGTGCAGTCAGCCCGAGTAAGATCATCCTTGGAACAACGACAGCGAATATTCTCGGCAGTGAAGGAAAGATCATGAAAAAGATTATTGGAATTACGGTTCCATCCACCATTGCAGTAGGTCTGATTGTATTTTTGATGGCAATATAGTGAACATAGAAGGAGACAAAGCTATGGGATTGGAAAAGATCACAGGCAGGATCGCAGCTGATCTGGAAGGATTGAAGCAGTTTACCGCTACGCCGGGCAATGGATGTACCAGACTTCCATTTACCAAAGAAGCGCGGGATGCAGTGAATTATCTGAAAGATATTATGACAGAAGCAGGACTGGAAGTATGGGAAGATGAAGTCGGCAATGTGTTTGGCATCCTGAAAGGCGATGAACCGGATGAGCCATGTGTGATGATGGGATCTCATTATGATTCAGTCAAAAACGGCGGAGATTTTGATGGAATAGCCGGTGTGGTCTGCGCAGTTGAAGTGGCAAGACAGCTGAAGGAGCGTGGTGTGACTCTGAAACGCAGTTTTGTTGCAGCTGGTTTTTGTGATGAAGAAGGTTTACGCTTTGGCACGGGATATTTTGGTTCCGGTGCAATGCTCGGAAAGCGTGATGTGGAATACTGTAAAAAGTTTAAAGATGCAGATGGAATATCAATCTATGACGCAATGGTTTCCTATGGTCTGGAGCCGGAGAAGATCACCGATGCGAAATGGCCGGAAGGTTCGATTGGTTCTTTCCTGGAACTTCATATTGAACAGGGACCAGTTCTGGATGCGGAGCATACGGAGCTTGGACTTGTGAACTGCATCGTAGGCATTCAGCGTTATATGGTGACCGTATATGGAAGGGCAGACCATGCGGGGACTACACCGATGGATATGCGTCTGGATGCAGCAGAGGCAGCCACAAAGGTTATCTCCCGAATTCCGGACTGGGCAAGAGAAAAGGGTGAAGGAACGGTTGCAACAACAGGATTCATCCGGACAACTCCGGGCGGTATGAATATCGTGGCGGAGAAAGTAGAGTTCACTGTTGATATCCGCTCTACCAATAATGATTATATCAATGATATCGCAACGAAGATCCGTGTGGCACTGGAGATCGAGACCCAGAAAATGGGCGGCAGTTATGAGATCGAGAATAAGCTGACGATCACACCGGTTATGCTGTCCGAAGAGATGCTGAAGATCATGGAGGCGGATTGTCTGGAAAAAGGATTCAGCTGTCGTTATCTTCCAAGCGGTGCAGGACATGATGCTCTTGAGATTGGTCAGGTGATTCCGACAGTCATGCTGTTTGTTCCGAGCCGGGAAGGCAGAAGTCATTGCCCGGTAGAATTTACAAAATACAGTGATTTTACAAAAGCATCGGTGATTATGGCAGATCTGGCACAGAAATTGTTGGAAAAAGAATAATATTACAACAAAAAATGTGGATAAATCCTTCATATACTTGTGTATATGGGGGATTTTTTCTTGAAAAAAAGGCAGTATAATGGTAGAATTGATTATAATTGGGTTAAATATCGACTACTGAAGGGAAAAGGAAGATTATGGAAAAATATCGCATCAGTACTGGAAAACCGGACAACCTGGGAGTGACTAAGTGTGGAAAAGACATCAATTTTGCGGTAGAGGTGAAAGATGACAAAAAATGCAGTCTTCTTCTGTATAAGAAAGGAGATGCAGAACCTGCGGCAGAACTTCCATTTACGGAAGAGATGCAGTTTGGAGATATCTACGCCATGCAGCTGGGGCAATTCCCTGTAAATGAGTATGAATACAATTATCTGATAGATGGAGTGGTAACACAGGATCCGTATGCCAGATATATCAGCGGAAGAGAAGTATGGGGAACCGAACCAAAGGATTCGCATACAGTCAGATGTGGTGTTCGATTTGATAAATTTTCCTGGCAGGGGGACAAGCCTCTGGAACTTCCTTATGAGGAGTGTGTACTTTATGTGACACATCCAAGAGGATTTACGATGGATGCATCTTCCAAAGTACGTCATCCAGGAACTTTTGCAGGTATCAAAGAGAAGATCTCGTATTTAAAGAAGCTGGGTATCAATCAGCTGGAATTGATGCCTGTCTATGAGTTTTCGGAAGTGGAAGAAGAAAAGGCAGCCAAAAAACATATGCCGATTCGTAAGGATATGGGAGAGAAGATCAATTACTGGGGCTATGGAAAAGCAAACTTTTTTGCTCCCAAGGCATCCTACAGTGCTTCTGGCAATCCGGAACGAGAATTAAAGGAGCTGGTACGTGAACTGCATAAAAATGGAATTGAGCTGATTCTGGAATTTTATTTCCCGATGCGTATGAATCCGAATATGATCGTAGAATGTATCAGATATTGGGTAGAAGAATATCATATTGATGGTGTTCATGTGAATACAGGCGGTTCTCCTCTGACAGCTCTTGCCATGGAGCCGCATATGAAGAAGACCAAGATTATGAGTGAATATTTTCCGTTGGAGCGTATTTACGAGTCGGATTATCAGCCGGAATTCAGACGTCTGGCAGAATATAACGATGATTTTATGATGAAAGCACGGCGTTTCCTGAAGGGTGATGAAGATATGCTCTGGCAGATCACAGAAACCCTACGCAGGAATCCAAAGCAGTTTGCTGTCATCAACTATATGGCGAACCATAACGGTTTTACACTCGCAGATACGGTGACTTACGATGTAAAGCATAATGATGCGAACGGAGAAGATAATCAGGACGGAAGTAATTATAATTACAGCTCCAATTATGGAGAAGAAGGTCCTACAACGAATAAGATACTGGAGAAGATCAGAAGAAAACAGATTCGCAATGCATTCCTTCTGATGATGCTTTCGCAGGGAGTTCCAGCCATTTATGGCGGAGATGAGATGGGAAATTCTCAGGGCGGCAATAATAACGTGTATTGTCAGGATAATGAGATTTCCTGGGTACAGTGGGCAACTAAAAAGCCGGATAAACAGCTGCAGGACTTTGTGCGGTCAGCGATCGATTTCCGAAGAACGCATCCGGCATTTGGACGCAGAAAAGAATATAAGATGAAAGATTATCTTTCTAAAGGTGTTCCGGATATGTCCTATCACGGCAGAAAAGCATGGTACAGCGAGTTTGAAAATTATAACCGTCAGCTTGGTATTATGTATGCCGGGGAATATACGGGAGGTGAGACCTGCTATGTGCTTTATAATATGCACATGGTAGAACACGAGATTGCGCTGCCGACTCTGTCATCTGGACAGAACTGGTATATTGTTGCCAATACAGACCGAGAAACAGGTATATTTTATAACAAAGATGAAGAGATTCTGCTGAAAGATCAGAAGATGGCGGTAGTTCCGCCAAGATCGATCGTGATACTGGAAGGCAGATAAGAAGGTAGAGAAAGATGAAGCTGATCAATATATGGAAACATTTTTGTACGATCACAGAGCATAAGATCATGGTTGCCAGACATTGTTTTCGTGTGGGCATGTACTGGCAGGGATTGACCCATGATCTGTCCAAATATACACCAACAGAATTCCTGCAGGGATGCAGATATTATCAGGGCTTTCGCAGTCCCAATAATGCAGAGCGGGAAGATAAGGGATATTCTGCCGCATGGCTTCATCATAAAGGGCGCAACAAACATCATTATGAATACTGGATCGATTACAGTACAGGTCCGGTCAAAGGGATGACAGGCATGAAGATGCCGCTTCGATATGTAAATGAGATGATCATGGACCGTATCGCAGCCTCCAAGGTATATGAAGGGGAGAAATATACCCAGCGTTCTTCGCTGGAATATTATGAAAAAGGCAAAGATTTCTGCATGATACACGATGACACCAGAGCACTTCTGGAGTATATTCTGCATATGCTGGCAGAACAGGGAGAAGAAAAGACGTTTGCTTACATGCGGAAGTATATGGTAGGGAAGAAGAATTATCCCCGAATTAAAAAATAAAAGTGTTTTTGAAATTGTTTTGAGGGGGGATACGATGACGATCAGGGAACAGATAGAAAACCGGGAGATACAGAATTTTAGTCCTTATGCAGCTCTGAGTAAGAATTCCAGAGGAAGGAACAGGCAAGAGCCTCCATGTGATATACGCCCGGCCTATTAAAGAGACAGGGATCGTATTCTTCATTCCAAAGCGTTTCGAAGACTGAAACATAAAACACAGGTGTTTTTGACACCGAAAGGTGACCATTATCGTACGCGTCTGACCCACACTCTGGAAGTGGCACAGAATGCCAGAACGATTGCCCGTGCACTTCGGCTGAATGAAGATCTGACAGAAGCGATTGCTTTGGGACATGATCTGGGACATACTCCGTTTGGACATGCCGGAGAGAGAGCATTGGATGAGGTTTGCAGTGAAGGGTTTGCACATTATAAGCAGAGCGTGCGAATTGTGGAGAGACTGGAAAAACAGGGACAGGGATTGAATCTGACCTGGGAAGTAAGGGATGGGATTTTCAATCATCAGCTTACAGGCACTCCAGCGACGCTGGAAGGAAATATTGTTCGTTATTCTGATAAGATTGCCTACATCAATCACGATGTGGATGATGCAATCCGTGCAGGAGTGATTAAAGAACAGACACTTCCGGCAGTGTACACAGATATTCTTGGACATTCCTCAAGGGAAAGACTGAACACATTGATACACGATATCGTGAAACAGAGTATGGATCAGCCTCATATTCTGATGTCAGAGGATGTAGAATTCGCTTTCCGGGGGCTTCGGCAATTTATGTTTGAGAATGTGTATGTATGTAACCGAGCAAAAGGGGAGGAGAAAAAAGCGGAGCAGACGGTAAAAGCGTTGTTTCAATATTATATGGAACATCCGGAGCTGCTTCCAAATGAATACATTGAACGGATGTGGCAGGCTGGCGAGACGCAGGAGCGCAGCGTCTGTGATTACATATCGGGTATGACCGATCAGTATGCCATAACAAAATTTCAGGAGTTTTTCGTTCCGGCCTCCTGGAAATACTAATCAGGAATCAGGTGTTATATGAGTTATTATTCACAGGATCTGGTAGAAGAGATACGTTCCAGAAGTGATATAGTGGACGTAATATCGGGGTATTTGAAACTGCAGAAGAAGGGGAGTAATTATGTGGGTGTATGTCCATTCCACAATGATAAGAATCCTTCCATGTCAGTGAATCAGCCACGCCAGATGTATTATTGTTTTAGTTGTGGTGCAGGCGGAGACGTATTTAAGTTTGTCATGGATTATGAGAACCTGACTTTTCCGGAAGCGATGAAGGTACTTGCAGATCGTGCAGGAATCAAACTTCCGGAACAGGATATGTCAAGAGAGACAAAGCAGCAGACAGATTTAAAGGCACAGATACTGGAACTGAACAAACTCGCGGCAAAGTATTATTATTATATGCTTCGTCAGCCTCCCGGAAAACAGGGAATGGACTATTTGACAGGCAGGGGCTTAAGCGAGGAGACCATTCAGAAGTTTGGTCTTGGTTATGCAAGTAAATACAGCAACGATTTATATAAATATTTGAAAGGCAAAGGATATTCGGATCAACTGCTCAAAGAATCCGGGTTGATGCAGGTGGATGAGAAGCGGGGCATGTATGACAAATTCTGGAATCGTGTCATGTTCCCGATTATGGATGCCAATCATCGTGTCATCGGCTTTGGAGGAAGAGTGATGGGCGATGGGAAACCCAAATATCTGAATTCTCCGGAGACGAAGGTGTTTGATAAGAGCCGTAATCTCTATGGTCTGAATTTGGCGCGTATCAGCCGGAAACCGAATATTATCCTTTGTGAAGGGTATATGGATGTGATTGCCCTGCATCAGGCCGGCTTTAACCAGGCGACAGCATCTCTTGGTACGGCTTTTACACAGCAGCAGTCCATGATATTAAAAAGATATACCAACGAAGTATTATTGACTTATGACAGCGATGAGGCAGGTGTCAGGGCAGCGATGAGAGCGATACCGATTCTGAAAGATGCCGGTCTGACTGCGAAAGTCATCAATATGGAGCCTTATAAAGATCCCGATGAACTGATCAAGGCAAAAGGCGCAGAAGAATTTCAAAAAAGGATCGATGAAGCAGAGACGAGCTTTTTCTTTGAACTGCGTGTGCTGGAGCGTCAGTATAATCTTCGGGAACCGGAGAGTAAGACTGCGTTTTTTAGAGAAGTTTCCAAAAAGCTTCTGGAGTTTGAAGCGGGGATTGAACGCAGCAATTATATAGAAGCAGCCGCAGAACGCTATCATCTGACTTATGACCAGCTTTTAAAGATGGTCAATCAGACAGGGCAGAAGCTGGGAGGTATGACAAGGGCACAAGTGCCCACAGAGCCTTTGAGCCGAAGGCGTAAAAAAGCAGAAGACAGCGGTCTTCGAACGCAGCGTCTTCTGATCACATGGATGAGTTCTGATGAGAGGCTGTTTCGTAATATTATTCGTTATGTGGAGCCGGAGGAGTTTACAGATCCGTTATGCAGACGGGTTGTGGAGCTTTTGTTGGAACAGTATGCAGCAGGACATCTGAATCCGGCATCCTTGTTTCAGTATTTCACAGAGGAAGAGGAACAGCAGAAAGTAACAGCAATGTTTCATGATACCATTCCGAAGCTTTCAGGCAAAGAGGAAGAGGAAAAGGCCTTGCAGGAAACGATTCTGAAGGTAAAGCAGAACAGTATTACCTGGCAGACAGAGCATATGGATCCTGGAGATGTGGATACACTTCGAAAGATCGTACAGAAACGCCGGGAAATTGAGAAATTGCATATTTCTTTGGATTAAGGATAAAATATGAACAATTATGGAAGGAAGAACCGATATGGAAGAAAATGTAGTAAAATTCAGTGAAAAATTGAAGGAGCTGCTTGGACTGGCAAAAAAGAAGAAAAATGTTCTTGAATACCAGGAAGTCAGCGATTTCTTTAGTGATATGGATCTGGACGCAGAGAAATTTGAAAAAATTCTGGATTTTCTGGAGCAGAATAACATTGATGTTCTTAGAATTACAGATGATGATGATGACAGCAATATCATTCTGTCGGATGACGATGATGTGGATGTGGAGCAGATTGACCTGTCTGTTCCTGATGGAGTCAGCATTGAAGATCCGGTTCGTATGTATTTGAAAGAGATTGGTAAAGTTCCCCTTTTGAGTGCAGAAGAAGAGATCGATCTGGCAAAAAGAATGGAGATTGGTGATGAGGATGCCAAGAAACGTCTGGCAGAGGCAAACCTTCGTCTTGTAGTCAGCATTGCAAAGCGTTATGTAGGACGCGGCATGCTGTTTCTGGATCTGATTCAGGAAGGTAACCTGGGTCTGATCAAGGCAGTTGAAAAATTCGATTATCGAAAAGGATACAAATTCAGTACCTATGCAACCTGGTGGATTCGTCAGGCAATTACAAGAGCGATTGCCGATCAGGCGAGAACGATCCGTATTCCGGTTCATATGGTTGAGACGATCAATAAGCTGATCCGTGTATCCCGTCAGCTTTTGCAGGAATTGGGAAGAGAACCACAGCCGGAGGAGATTGCAGCAGAGATGAACATGCCAGTGGAGCGTGTGCGTGAGATTCTGAAGATTTCTCAGGAACCGGTATCTCTGGAGACTCCGATCGGTGAGGAGGAAGACAGTCATCTGGGTGATTTTATTCAGGATGATAATGTACCGGTGCCGGCAGAGGCGGCAGCATTTACTCTTCTGAAAGAACAGCTTGTAGAAGTATTGGGAACGCTGACAGAGAGAGAGCAGAAGGTTCTTCGTCTTCGTTTTGGTCTGGATGATGGTCGTGCCCGTACACTGGAAGAAGTTGGAAAAGAATTTAATGTTACCCGTGAGCGTATCCGTCAGATTGAGGCAAAGGCACTGAGAAAGCTTCGTCATCCAAGCCGCAGCCGCAAACTGAAGGATTTTCTGGATTAAGGAGCTGCCATGCAGTTGTCAAAAAGAATGGCTCTTTTGGCCTCCAAGGTAACAGAGGGAAACAGGCTGGCAGATGTGGGAACTGACCATGGATATATTCCGATTGCACTGGTACAGGAGAAGAAAATACCGTCTGCCATTGCCATGGATGTCAATCAGGGACCTTTGAAGCGGGCAAAAGAGCATATCCAGGATTATGGTCTGGATACATATATTGAAACCAGACTGTCAGATGGACTTGCAAAGCTTGATGCAGGAGAAGCGGATACTGTGTTGATTGCTGGGATGGGAGGTCCATTGACGGTACGGATATTAAGGGAAGGTACACATTGTCTGGATTCTGTACAGGAATTGATTCTTCAGCCGCAGTCAGATCTTTATATGGTGAGAGAATATCTTTGCAGTCATGGTTTTTGTATTGTGGAAGAAGATATTGTGCTGGATGAAGGAAAATATTATCCAATGATGAAGGTGGTGCACGCAACAGCTGATCCTATGAGTGAATCAGAACTTTCTTATGGAAAACTTCATCTGCAGCAGTCACCGGATATATGGAAAAGTTATTTGCATGAAGAAAAACGTAAGACTGAACAGATTCTGTATACCCTGGAGCAGGCTGGTAAAGAATCTTCTGAACGGGCAGAGGAGCTAAGGAAAAAATTAAGGATGCTGAAAGAGATTTCTTAATTGGGAGGAGGAAGGAAGATGAGGTGCAGTGAGATCTGTACACTTCTGGAACAGGAATATTCACGGGAATACGCATGTGACTGGGATAATGTAGGACTTCTTGCAGGAAGACGGGAAAAGGAAGTCAAAACGATTCTGCTGGCACTGGATGCAACAGATGAGGTTGTGAATCTGGCAGCAGAAAAAAAAGTAGATATGCTGATTACCCACCATCCGATGATTTTTTCTCCGATCAAACGGGTGACAGATGATGACATGAATGGAAGACGTCTGATCACGCTTATCCAGAATGATATTTCCTATTATGCAATGCATACGAACTACGATACAAGAGGAATGGCAGATCTGGCAGCGAGACTGATCGGACTCCAGGAATGTACCGTACTGGAAGAGATAAAAGATGGAGAAGGTATCGGAAGAGTTGGTGTTCTTCCAAAAGAAATGACATTGAAAGAATGTGCGCTTTTGGTGAAGGAAGCATATCATATTCCGAGTGTGAAGATATTTGGCTGTGAAGATACGCTTGTATATCAGGCAGCGATCTGTCCGGGAGCCGGACGAAGTACGATGAAAGAAGCTCTGCGATTTGACTGTGATGTTTATATCACAGGAGATATCGATCATCATACAGGTATTGATGCAGTAGACCAGGGACTTTGCATCATAGATGCAGGTCATTATGGGATTGAGCATATATTTATGGAGGATGTAAAGGATTATTTGGAAAAAGTACTGGTCGGAGTTCATATGGACTGTGTTCCGGTACAGCATCCATTTATCGTAGTCTGATGTAAAAGGAGGTGTCCATATGAGAAAAGTAACAATTGGTGAAAACATACTGGAAGTTCAGGATGGTACGACTTATCAGGAGCTTGCTGACCGGTATCAGGCGGATTATCCGCATGATATTGTTCTTGTTTTGGAAAATGGCAAGATGCGGGAGCTTTTTCGCAAAGTGAAAAAGGACAGTACGATTAAATTCCTGACGACAGGTCATATTGATGGTTATAAAACCTATAAACGCAGTGCGACATTATTGATGCTGAAAGCAATCTATGATGTTGCCGGTATGGAGGCTGTCTGTGGTATTAAGGTACATTTTTCTGTAAGTCAGGGGTTTTACTGTACCAGTAAGCATGCAGCAGTAGATGAGGCGTTTCTTGCTAAGGTACAGACTCGTATGGAAGAACTGGTGAAGCAGGAGCTTCCGCTGGAGAAGAAGACCATACCAGTAGATGAGGCGATTGAGCGTTTTGCCAGACATGGAATGTTGGATAAGGCGAGATTGTTCAAGTTCAGAAGAAGTTCTACGGTTAATGTGTATCGCCTTGATGGATTTGAAGATTATTATTATGGATATATGGTGCCGAATACCAAATATCTCAAATATTTTCAACTGATTCCATATGATGAAGGATTCGTGCTGGAGTTTCCGCCGGCAAAGACACCGGAGACCTTTGCACCGTTTGCACCGGAGCATAAGATTTTTACAACCTTGAAGAACTCTACCAGATGGAGTGAAGTACTGGAGGTTGCTACTGTTGGTGCATTGAATGAGCAGATTTCCAATGGCAATATTGGGGACATTATTCTGGCTCAGGAAGCGATCATGGAGAAGGAGATTGGCAATATTGCTGCTCAGATTGCATCTCAGCATGATAAAAAGCTGATTATGATTGCAGGACCGTCTTCTTCCGGTAAGACAACTTTTTCTCACAGACTGTCGATCCAGCTCCTGGCTCATGGACTTCGTCCACATCCGATTGCCGTAGATAACTATTTTGTAGAACGGGAAGAAACGCCAAAGGACGAAGACGGTAATTATAATTTTGAATGTCTTGGAGCTATGGATATTGAACTTTTCAATACACAGATGAGTGCACTGCTTCGAGGAGAAGAAGTGTCCCTGCCGACGTTTAATTTCCTGACGGGTAGAAAAGAGTATAAAGGTAATACCTTGAAGCTTGGACCGGATGATGTACTCGTGATTGAAGGTATTCATTGTCTGAATGATGCATTATCTTATTCGCTGCCGCAGGAAAATAAATTCAAGATTTATTTAAGTGCGTTGACGCAGCTGAATATTGATGAGCATAACCGGATACCGACGACGGATGGAAGACTGATCCGACGCATGGTGCGGGATGCTCGAACCAGAGGTTCCAGTGCACAGAGAACAATTTCCATGTGGCCGTCTGTACGCAGGGGTGAGGATGAGAATATTTTCCCGTATCAGAATGAGGCAGATGTTGTATTTAACTCGGCACTGATCTATGAACTTTGCGTATTAAAACAGTATGCAGAACCGCTGCTGTTTGGTATTACACCGGAGGAACCGGAGTATTTGGAAGCAAAGAGATTGTTGAAGTTTTTGAATTATTTCCAGGGTATTGACAGCCATATGGTGCCGAATAATTCGATTCTCAAAGAGTTTATCGGTGGCGGGTTCTTCCATCTGTAAAATGAGGTAGGCGATGTTTTTTATCGCCGAATATATGGACAAATCTGAAAAAGTAAGTTAGAATAAAGATCGCAGTAAGTAAGACAGACAATCGCGGCTGATGATATCAGGTGAGGAAAGTCCGGGCTTCACAGGGCAGGATGCCGGATAACGTCCGGTGGAGGTGACTCCAAGGCCAGTGCAACAGAAATATACCGCGTTTGCTTTGGGTATGGCTCAAAGCATAACGTAAGGGTGGAAAGGCAGTGTAAGAGACTACCGCCCGGCTGGTAACAGACGGGGCACATGTAAACCCCATCCGAAGCAAGACCAAGCAGAAGCATATGGTGGCCCGCCAGCTTCAGGTAGGTTGCTTGAGCGTGCTGGTGACAGTACGCCTAGATAGATGATTGTCCACGACATAACCCGGCTTATCGTTTTGCTTATTGCTTTTAGAGGAAACAGGCTGTCGCAGATGCGGCAGCTTTTTCTGTAAACAGAGAGACAGGAGATTTGTATAATAATGAAAAAGTTATATTCATGGAATGTGAACGGTCTTCGCGCCGTGATGAATAAAGGATTTATGGAATTTCTGGAGAAGGAACAGCCGGATGTACTGTGTCTGCAGGAGACAAAGATGCAGCCGGAACAGGCGGATTTTGAATTTCCAGGTTATGAGATCTACTGGAACAGTGCTGTGAAGAAAGGATATTCGGGAACCGCAGTGTTGACAAAGGAGACACCGTATTCGGTATCGTATGATCTGGGTATGGACAAACATAACACAGAAGGACGTACGATTACGGTAGAATATTCCGATTACTATCTGGTCAATGTGTATGTACCAAATGCGCAGGACGGATTGGCGCGCATTAATTACCGGATGGAGTGGGAGGATGATTTTCGGGCATATCTTGGAGCATTAAAAGAGAAAAAGCCGGTGATCGTGACCGGTGATTTCAATGTAGCAAAGGAAGAGATCGATCTTAAGAATCCGAAGAACAACCGCGGCAATGCAGGATTTTCCGATCAGGAACGGAATAAGATGAGAGAACTGCAGGCATCCGGTTTTATAGATTCCTTCCGTTATCTGTACCCGGATCAGACAGATGCCTATAGTTGGTGGTCTTATCGTTTTAAAGCAAGAGAACGGAACGCAGGATGGCGGATTGATTATTTTCTGGTATCAGAAGGTTATGAGGAGCATATTGAGGACAGTCGGATTTTATCGAAGCAAATGGGCAGTGACCATTGTCCGATCCTGTTGATTTTGAAATAAAATACTTGACAACCAGATGTCGTGGTGATAGAGTAAAAATGTATGAGATAGTATGTAACTGGATAAGCAGGCATTAACTATGCATAACAACACAAGGGATGTTTATGCATATTAATGCCTTTTTCTATGCGTAAAAATAAATGATTGTGAGCATAGTAAGAATAGGCACATGACAGAAGACATCCAAAAAGAAAGGAGAATTGTCATGAAAGACAAAATTTTTGGTGTATTGCAGCGTGTAGGCCGTTCCTTCATGCTGCCAATCGCAATCCTGCCAGTGGCAGGTCTGTTACTTGGTATCGGTGGTTCCTTTACGAATGAGACAATGCTGAATGCATATGGTCTGATGGGAATCATGGGTCCTGGAACCATGCTGAACGCGATCCTGAATGTCTTAAGCGACGCAGGAGATATCGTGTTTGCAAATCTTCCGATCATCTTCGCAATGGGTGTTGCGATCGGTATGGCGAAGAAAGAAAAAGAGGTAGCGGCATTATCTGCAGCTATTGCTTTCTTTATCATGCATGCTTCTATTGGAGCCATGATCGTGAATAACGGTGGTCCAGAGGTAATGCTGGAAGGTGCGACTGCATCTGTAGTAGGAATTACATCCCTGCAGATGGGTGTGTTTGGCGGTATTATTGTTGGACTTGGTGTTGCAGCTCTTCACAATCGTTTTTACAGAATTGAGCTCCCGCAGGTGCTTTCCTTCTTTGGAGGAACCAGATTTGTTCCGATCATCAGTGGTCTTACTTATACCGTAGTCGGTATCCTGATGTTCTATATCTGGCCGGTGGTACAGCAGGGAATCTATGCAGTCGGTGATGTGGTGGTACAGTCCGGATATGCAGGAACCTGGTTATATGGTCTGATGGAGCGTGCACTGATTCCATTTGGACTTCATCATGTATTTTATCTTCCATTCTGGCAGACCGCAGTTGGCGGAACACTGGAGGTTGGCGGAGTGCTGGTAGAGGGTGCACAGAATATTTTCTTCGCACAGCTGGCTGATCCGACGGTAGAGAAGTTCGCAGTATCGGCGACCAGATTTATGAGCGGTAAATTCCCTCTGATGATCTTCGGCCTTCCGGGAGCAGCACTTGCCATGTACAGATGTGCAAAGGCTGAGAAAAAGAACGTGGTATCCGGTCTTCTTCTCTCCGCAGCACTGACGGCTATGCTGACTGGTATCACAGAGCCGATTGAGTTTACATTCCTGTTTGTAGCACCAATTCTATATGTCATCCACTGTGTATTTGCAGGTCTGGCATATATGTTGATGCATGTATTTGAGGTTGGAGTAGGTATGACCTTCTCCGGCGGTCTGATCGATATGTTCCTGTTTGGTATCATGCAGGGTAACGCAAAGACCAACTGGGTATGGATCGTGATCGTAGGTATTGGATATTTTGTAGTATATTATTTCCTGTTCTCCTTCCTGATCACAAAGATGGATTTAAAGACTCCGGGAAGAGATGACAGCGAGGAAGTAAAACTTTATACCAGAGCGGATGTAAATGCCCGCAAGAATGGAGAGGGTGCAGCAGCAGTGTCTGAAGAGGATGCGCTTTCAGCAGCCATCTGCCGTGGACTTGGCGGTAAGAAGAATATTTCGGATGTAGACTGTTGTGCAACCAGACTTCGCTGTACCGTATATAAGGCTGAACTGGTAGATGATAACCTGTTGAAATCGACAGGAGCATCCGGTGTGGTTCATAAAGGGAATGGAGTACAGATTATCTACGGACCGCGTGTGACCGTTGTAAAATCCAATCTGGAAGATTACCTGGAGACTGCTCCGAATGTAGAGTATGTTCCTTCGGCAGAGAATTCTGCAGAGCAGACAAAAGTAAGAGAAAACAAAGCAGGCACAGTTGTGAAGTCAGACATTATTTACAGTCCGGTAAGCGGTATGGCAGCAGACTTATCAGAAGCACCGGACGAAGCATTTGCCGGACGTATGATGGGCGACGGAGCAGTTGTAACGCCGTCTGAGGCGGTTGTATATGCGCCGGAGGATGGTGAAGTGGCATTCGTGTTTGAGACCAAACATGCCATTGGTTTCCAGACGACATCCGGTATTTCCGTACTGCTTCATATGGGTATTGATACGGTAAACCTGAATGGAGAAGGTTTTGAAGTGTATGTAAATGCAGGAGATCAGCTAAAGAAAGGCGATCAGCTGATGAAGCTGGATCTTGCTTTCCTGGGAAGCCATGCACCATCTCTTGCATCACCGGTTCTGTGTACAGAACTGGAAGAAAATCAGAAGATTCGTCTTCTGAAAACTGGTAAGATAAAAGCGGGCGAGGCATTGTTTGCAGTAGATACCTACGAAGCTTAAACGTCTGGTCTGCGTGGAAGAGGGAGTATGTTCAGAGTAAAAAAGGCATTGAATCATAATACAGTGATTGCCATAGGTGCAGAAGACCATCAGGAATATCTTCTGATTGGAAAAGGAATCGGTTTTGGAAAAAAAGTCAGTGAACGAATGGAATTGCCGGATGGCAGTACGGTATATTCCCTTCAAGAGATGACAGAGCGGGGACATGCAGTAGAACTGGTAAAAGATATGGACCCGGTCTATCTGGAGATTGCAGAACAGGTTCTGAAAGAAAGTGAAAAGGTCTTTGGCAGGATTGACAGAAGAATTCTCTTCCCCATGGCAGACCATATTGCATTTGCGGTAAAACGGATTCAGAATCATGAGCAGATTCGAAATCCATTGACCAGCGATATCTGTGCGCTGTTTCATATGGAGTATAAGACAGCAGAGTGTATCAGACCTGTTTTAAAGGAGCGTCTGCATGTAGAGATCGATGAGCATGAAGTTGGATATATTGCCCTCCATATCCATTCTGCCATTGAAGATGAAAGTGTAGCGCTTTCCATGCAGATTGCCCGGGCGGTTCGTGAGTGTATTGAGCTGGTGGAGAAGGAGACGGATCAGCAGATCAATGTAATGTCTCTTTCCTATAATCGATTGATGAATCATGTGAGATATATGGCAGCCCGGGCAGTAAAAGACGAAAAACTGAAACTGAATATGAATGATTATATATCTGTGAAGTTTCCGGATGCGTTCCGTATGGCATCTACAGTCTGCAGTTATCTGGAAAAATATCTGAAAAAATCTCTGGATGAAGTTGAGATCGGATATTTGGCAATGCATATTGAAAGGGT
>JAFYTM010000151.1 GCA_017558865.1 Lachnospiraceae bacterium | reverse complement strand
GGTAACAGGCTACAATGCAGATATGCTGGAACACCATCTGGCAAACAACGGCATTATTTTCCTTCGGAATGAACAATATGCCACCACTCAGATGTTTGATTCCGTCAAGATTGGTCTGCATTATCTTCAGGATAAATGTGATCGGATCTTATTTACACCTGTTGATATTCCACTGTTTACCGCAAATACGGTACGCTGTCTGCTTGATACAGACAAGCCACTTGCCTGTCCGATATGCCAGGATGAGACGGGGCATCCCATCCTGATCTCTTCTGTATTGATCAAGCATATACTGACCGATTCCGGAGAAGGCGGTCTCAAAGGTGCCATCAGCCGATGCGGAGCTGACATGAGCCTTGTATCTGTAGATGATCCCGGCACCCTTCATGATGCCGATACCCCGGAAGATTATTCTGCACTTCTTGAATATCACAATAGCCAACTGGTACGTCCTGTGATTAACGTTGCTCTTACCAGAGAAAAACCGTTCTTTGATGACAAATGTGCCATGCTGCTGGCTCTGGTAGATGAGACACATTCTGTCCGGGCCGCCTGTAAACGAATGCAGATCTCCTATTCCAGCGGCTGGAATATTATACGCACACTGGAATCCCAATTATGCTATCCTCTCATTCTCCGGTCTCAGGGCGGAGCGGGCGGAAGCCAGAGTATTCTTTCTGAACAGGGACGGGAACTGATCCGCCTTTTTGAAGCCTATCAAAAAGAACTGCGCCACACCGCAGAACAATTGTATGACAAATATTTCGGAACGATGTTTTTATAAAATCTGTAATTGACAAAAACCGGCTCCCCGATGGATTATATGATCCATCGGGGAGCCGGTAAATAATTTTATTTATTTTTAGAAATCTACTTCAAGGTCATAGTAGCAGCACTTGAACAGTTTTTCCATCTCTTCCTGATTTGGCTGGCGTGGATTGGAACCGGTACATGCGTCAAGAATTGCATTCTTCGCGATCTCTGGAAGTCTCTCAAGGAATACCTCCTCCGGTACAAAGCCCTGCTCCGTTGGATAACTGTCTGCACCATAATTCTTGATAGACTGCGGGATATTCAGATCATCATTCATCTTACGCAAATATGCGATCAACAATGCTACCTTTTCATCCAGTGTATCTCCGCCAAGTTTCATATAATCTGCGATCACACCATAACGTGCTTTTGCAGTTTCATCTTTTGCATTATATGCAATTACCTTTGGCAGATACATTGCATTTGCTGCACCATGAATAATGTGTGCGCCGTAATCTGCAAAAATAGCTCCCGTCTTATGTGCCATAGAATGCACGATACCAAGCAATGCATTGGAGAAAGACATACCTGCCAGACACTGTGCATTATGCATGGAATCTCTCTTTTCCATATCTCCTTGATAAGATCCAACCAGATCTCTCTGGATCATCTGAATGGCATGCAGTGCCAGTGGATCGGTATAATCACAGTTTGCAGTTGAAACATATGCTTCGATCGCATGCGTCATTGCATCCATACCGGTATGTGCAACCAGCTTCGGAGGCATTGTCTCTGCAAGCTCTGGATCAACAATGGCCACATCCGGAGTGATCTCGAAATCTGCCAGAGGATATTTGATTCCCTTATCATAATCCGTAATAACCGAGAAAGCAGTTACCTCTGTAGCTGTACCGGAAGTTGAAGAGATTGCGCAGAAACGGGCTTTCTGTCTCAAAGTCGGAATACCGAATACTTTACACATTTCTTCAAAAGTAATCTCCGGATACTCATATTTGATCCACATCGCTTTTGCCGCATCGATCGGGGAACCGCCGCCAATTGCTACGATCCAGTCAGGCTGATATTCAGCCATAACAGCAGCACCTTTCATGACAGTAGTAACAGAAGGATCCGGCTCAATGCCTTCAAATACCTTTACTTCCAGACCAGCTTCCTCCAGATAGGACACTACCTTATCAAGGAATCCAAATTTTTTCATGGAACCGCCGCCAACACAAACGATTGCCTTCTTTCCCTGGAATGTTTTTAATGCCTCTAACGCACCTTTTCCATGATATACATCGCGTGGTAAAGTAAATCTTGCCATAAAAATTCCCCCTTTGTTTATGTATGATTAAAAGTTAAGTTTATTATATACACAAACTATGAAGCACTTCAATACATTAGGTATATTTACCAAAATTTAGAATGATATGTATGAAATATTATGCATTAGTACCAATCACAAAACGCTTTTATACATAGTGTAGTATTATTCACCATAAAATTTAAGAAACTTTTGAGTTTCTTCCATCTCCGGGCTATACAGCACATGCTCTTTTTTTCCAGATTCCACCAGTTTCCCTTTATAGTAAAAGAATACTTCGTCTGCCACACGTCTTGCCTGCTGGAGACTGTGCGTAACAAGCAGCAGTACACAGCCCGTCTCCCTGCAATACTCCATCAATAAATTTTCTGTC
Source organism: Lachnospiraceae bacterium (assembly GCA_017558865.1). Lineage (GTDB taxonomy): Bacteria > Bacillota > Clostridia > Lachnospirales > Lachnospiraceae > Hominiventricola. Next base: position 4,981 of record JAFYTM010000151.1, on the reverse strand, counting down.
AAAGATGTGGTCTCCATATCCATTGCCGCAGTCGGCTCATCCAGAATCAAAAGATCAAAAGTTTTCATCAAAACTCTTCCAAGAGCCATCCGTGCCGTCTCTCCTCCTGAAAGCTTCGCAGCAGATTTTTTTGCAAGATGCTCAATCTGAAGATCTTTCATTAACTTTTTCGCACGTATCAGGTCTTTGCTCCCAAGAAAAATATTTTTTTCTACATTCATACGGAATGCATAGCTTTTCTGAGGCATATATCCAACAGAAATATCGGGGGATAATATCTGTTGTTTTTGATCCGTGGTAAGAATACCCGCCAGACACTTTGCCAGAGTCGATTTCCCGCTTCCATTTGCACCAATCACCGCATAGATTTTCCCGGATGTCAATTCCATCTCCGGCATATCCAAAACCTTACGTCCTTCATAGGTTTTTGAAAAGGCATTGATTTTCATCGGTTTATTCTCCTTTGCATCACAGAGATCAAAATATTAACAACCAGCGATATGGTCATAAGTATCAATCCAAGTGCAATTCCAAGAGAAAAATTCCCTCTGTTTGTATATTGCATGATTGCCGTTGTCATAACATTTGTCTTCCATGCAATCGCTCCTCCAACCATGGAAACCGCTCCCACCTCGGCAATGGATCTTGCAAATGCAAGCAGATAAGTAGAACAGATCTGATACACACATTCATTCATAAGAAGAAAAAATGTTTTCCATCCACTTAACCCCAGACCTTTGGCTGTCTCTTTGACAGTCTGTGCGATGCCTGTCACATAGGTTTCCATATTTCCCACAACAATAGGAAGAATCAGTACGACCTGTGCCAGTATCATAATCCTTACAGAAAATAACCATTTCCATTTTCCAAAAGGGCCAACACCTGAAAACAACATATAAAAGATCAAGCCACATACGACAGGCGGCATACCCATCAATGTGCGGTTGATAATCAACAAAATACTCTGTCCGCGAAACCGGCTAGAACCAAGCCAGATACCAATCGGCACCCCCAGAATCAACGCAATCAAAGAACTGCTGATACTCATTTTAGCAGTAACCGATAAAATATTACAAAGCTCCGCATCTGCAGATAAAATCAATGCAACAGCCTTTGCCAATGCACTTTGCAAAAAATCCCCTCCCCCTATTAAAGACCTTTTCTGCCCAAAAAAATACCCCTGGACAGATCATCTGTCCAAAGGTATTTTAACTCATTCAGAACAATATGGCAAATGCTTACATCACGCCATTGTTTGCAACAAAGGTAAGGAAGGTTGCTTTATCTGTCAGGATGTATCCCTCCATCTCTTCTGCCATCATAAGACACGCACCCATACCGGTGTTTGCAGAAGTATACCACTCGGTATAATCAGCAAAGCTTTCTGGCTCTACAGTAATTCCCAGTTCTTCCGGCCACAGGGAAATCTCTTTGGTATGAGTACCGGAATTGTCACCACGGGAGATAAATACATGCTTACCATCAGCAATTGCTTTAAATGCATCCATAACCGTTGCTGCAGAAGCTGCACCAGCCGGATCTTCAGTTGGTCCGCACAGTACATAGTAGTTATACAGGAAAGAAAGTCTCTCTGACTCAAAGCCTTCCAGTACACGCGCAAAACCTTCGGCAACAAATGCTTCCTCCTGAGATTTGGAGTGAACCAGGATCAGATCTGCATTACCATTCTTAGCTGCTGCAATCGCTTTACCAGTTCCAGCAGACTGAATCTCTACGGTATAGCCATACTCTCCTTCAAATACCGGGAGAATTGCTCCCAGCAGACCAGAGTCATTAACAGAAGTGGTGGTAGACAGACGGATTGTCTTTGTCTCTTCAGTTGCTTTTGCAATCTCTCCTTCAAAAGCAGGTGCATCTTCTTTTACATAGAACAGAGTATCGTTGTACTCTTCTTTACCATACTCAGCAGCCAGTGTTTTTGCTTCTTCACTTAACAGCCACTGAATCAGAGCATCTGCACCAGCAGTGTTCACTGCTACACCTTCTACAGCTTTACCATCAGCATCTACAAAAGGAGCTTCCGGATCTACTGCCAGAACACTGTATGTATTGAGCATCTTGTCATCTGCTTCCTTCAGAATCACAGTATTCACAACAACTGCTTCTTCTTTTGCAGGTTCTTCTGCAGGTACCTCTGTTTTTTCCTCTTCTGCAGGTGCTTCGGTCTCTACTGCCGGCGCCTCTGCAGGTGCTTCTTCTTTTTTACCACATCCGGAAAACACACTGGCCATCATAGCCATTGCCAATAATACGGCAAGTCTCTTTTTCATATTGTTATCCTCCATTTCTTAAATAAAAAGAACGACCCTGTTTCCAAAGTCTGGTGTCAAACAGAAGACTTTCTATACCGATCGTTACTTTTTTGCCAATTATAGCACACACTTTATTTATTTTCAATGGATGATTCTTTTATTGAAACAAATTAAAATTTCACCATTACGGCTTCCATAGAAAGCATATCCACATAAAGAACTCTTTCTTTCAGCGGACATTCACGTCCACACAAATATTTTACCGCTTCTGCTACCTGAAACGATGCACACACTGCTGGCGTAAAAGAAAGCGAACTCTTACTGGTCAGCTTCATCTCTTTTTGATAAAGAATATCCAGCAAAGAGCTTCCTGGAAGTATTAGACTGATCTGCGCATACCAACCCTGAATAGCTCCATACATCAACGGAATTCCCAGTTCTTCACATGTTTTTCCCATGATTCTTCTTGCTGCAATATTATCTACTGCATCCATGACAATATCATGACCTTTTAGTAATTCCCTCGCATTTTCCTCCGTCAAAAAAACATTCACTGCATGAACTTTAATCTGACTGTTTACTTCCTGTGCCCTCTCTTTTGCTGTCAGTGCTTTAAAGTTTCCAATCACATTTTCAGTGCTTAGCAGCTGTCGATTCAGATTGCTTTCTTCAAAACAATCCCCATCGATCACGGTAATACTTTCCACTCCGAGTCTCAAAAACTGCTCCAGAATATAACCTCCAAGACCTCCGCAGCCGACAATACATATCTTTTGGGTTTTCAGCAAATCTGATTCAGCTTCTGATAATGCTTCAAAATTTCTGATATATCGTGCTTTCATACAGCCTCAACCTCCGCCTACCGGAGGAAACAGTGCAATCACATCTCCGTCTTTTACCGGATCTTCCGGTTTGCTGTGAAAGCCATTGATTAAAAAGATTGCCACTTCCTCTTCCGGTATCTGGAATTCTTTTAAAATATCTTTTCCACATTTATAATTTGCTGCATCAAGGGAGAAGATTTTTCCTCTCCCCTGACGAAGTGTTGCAAACAATCTAACTTCTATCATAGGTTACTCATATTTGCTGATGCAGTCTTCCAGACCAAGTTTCTTTAAGGTCTCTTCTGTCGGGAATGCATCTACCCAGCCTCTTGCTTCATAATACTGCGGCAGAGTAATGGCAATCTTGGAGGTCATACCTTTGGACGGACCATCCGGAATCGGCTCTTCCATCAGACGTTTTGGAAGTCTGTCATCTTCCGGCTTCATGCCTGCTGCTTTATTGAACATACGCTCGATATTGTAGATTCTGTCACCAACCTCCAGTAACTCTTCTGCAGTGTAAGTAGTACCGGTTGCTGCATTCAGAAGCTCTGCATAATGATCTGCACCCATTGCGAAGGAGGTAAACAGACAGTTACCCATAGAGTCGATTACTGCTGTCAGATCCTGGAAAATCTTGGTCCATACTGCTTTTTCTTCCGTAACTGTTCTGTCCATCTGCTGAGGAAGTCCAAGAACCTCCGGACTGATCATATATCCACGTACATGACATCCTCCACGGTTGGAGGTCGCATATGTAATACCGATACCCTGGATTCCACGTGCATCGTACGCCGGCATCTCCTGTTTCTTAACACTCATGGAGATCTCCGGGTGTCCATAATGCTCACAAAGTCTTGCAGAACCGGAACTCATCAGCCAATCCAGTTCCGTCTGCGGATTACCCATACGTTTGGTCCACTCTACGATTGCTTTTGCAGAACCCCACTCCAGCGGAACTCCTGCACAGTCTTCTGCTTTGATATAGCCTTTCTGATACAGCTCCAGTGCTGCTGCAATGGTACATGGTGTGGAGATTGCATCCAGACCGTACTCATTACACCACATATTCGCTTCGTCGATAGCATTCAGATCATTGTTTCCACAGTTACCGCCATATGCCCACAATGGCTCATACTCAGGACCTCCTGTGACACGTCCATTGACGTCAACTACACGTCCGCAGGCAATCGGACAGCGATGACATGCGCTGTTTCTTACCAGATACTTCTCAACCAGTGTCTCACCGGAGATATCATCTGCTTTATCATAATAAGCTTCCTGCCAGTTCTTGGTCGGGAAGGAACCAATGCTGTTTACGATATTAACCAGTACGGCAGTACCCAACTGTTTCAGACCGGAGCTGGTAACCGGATTTGCTTTCAATGCTTCCAGAGAACGTTTATTTGCAGCTTTCAGTGCTTCTTCGTCATGTACGATATCCAGTTTGGTTCTGCTTGCTTTCACAACGATTGCTTTGAGCTTTTTGCTTCCCATAACTGCACCAACACCGGAACGTCCTGCTGCACGATCCTTATCATTCATGATCGCTGCAAGAAGAACTTTTTTCTCTCCAGCCGGTCCAATATTCAGTACAGAGCATTTCTCTCCATGTTTTTCACGAAGCTTATCATCCAGCTCCTCGGTCAGCATTCCTGCATACTCTTCTGCATTCAGAAGCTCAATCTTGTCATCTTCAATATTCAGGTAGCACCATTCTTTCGCTTCACCTTCTACGATCAACGCATCCCATCCTGCATATTTCAGCTTTGCACCCCAGATTCCGCCGGAGTTGGACGCTGCGATCATACCGGTCAGCGGAGATTTGGTACATACCATATATCTTCCTGAAGATGGAGACAGAGAACCGGTCATCGGTCCGGT
>JAFYTM010000150.1 GCA_017558865.1 Lachnospiraceae bacterium | reverse complement strand
TCCATACCCAAAATGCTGTAATGGAACAAAAGGGATGTCCTTAAAGACATCCCTCTTTCATTTTCTCCTGATCATTACTCCAGTACTACACCGGCAACACGAACATTGACTGCAGACACTTTCATTCCTGTCATGCTCTCAATGGCTGATTTTACTTTGTCCTGTACGGTTCCGGATACTTCCAGAATATTTGCCTCAAACATCAGATTCAGTGCCAGATCTACAGTCACATCCTCATCTGTCACTACTACTTTTACACCCTTGGAAAGGCTTTTCATACCCATCTTGGATACCAGCTCATTCTTGATATTACCTGCCATAGAAGCAACTCCTTTTACTTCTGTTGCAGCCATACCTGCGATAATTGCCACTACCTCATCTGCAATCTGCACTTCACCCTTGTCTCCATCAATCTGGATCACATGTGTTGCTCTATCGAATTTTTCCATTTCCAATACCTCCTATGGCTTATGTGCCATGTCTCTTCGCTTCCCATGACACTGCTTTCTATTAAGTATACCAAAACACAGCTCTTTTGAAAAGGGGTTTTTACCTTCCGAATTCGCTTAAGACAAGTCCCGGATTGCGGTCCAGTGTCATACCGATGCTCCAGCTGTTCACCCATAAAAGAAGCGGTCTGCCTTTCAGATCACGAATCTTCTTCATATCAGAGGTTCCGCTGATCTTATCCATATCAATCTCTTCATTTTCAATCCAGCGGATATGCTCATACGGAAGATTCTCCAGTCGAATCTCCACATTATACTCATTGTTCAGACGATATTTCAATACATCGAACTGCAGAACACCAACAACGCCTACGATGATCTCCTCCATACCGGAATTGCACTCCTGAAAGATCTGAATCGCACCTTCCTGTGCAATCTGCTCGATACCTTTTACAAACTGCTTTCTCTTCATAGTATCGATCTGACGCACCCTCGCAAAATGCTCCGGTGCGAAAGTCGGGATACCTTCATACTGTATCTGTTTACCCGGTATACATACCGTATCTCCAATGGAAAAGATACCTGGATCAAACAGACCAATGATATCTCCTGCATAGGCTTCTTCCACGATCTTACGATCCTGTGCCATCATCTGCTGCGGCTGAGACAGTCGAATCTTCTTATTCGGCTGTACATGCAGAACCTCCATACCTGCATCAAACTTACCGGAACAAATACGCATAAATGCAATACGGTCTCTATGTGCCTTATTCATATTTGCCTGAATCTTAAATACAAATCCAGAGAATGGCTCCTCAATTGGATCAATCACTCCCACATCTGCTTTTCTTGGCAATGGAGAAGAAGTCATCTTAAGGAAATGTTTCAGGAAAATCTCTACACCAAAGTTTGTCAGAGCAGAACCAAAAAATACCGGAGACAATTCTCCCTTATCCACAAGCTCCTGATCAAACTCCGCACTGGCACCGTCCAGAAGCTCAATCTCTTCCATAAGCTTTTCCTTCTGTCCTTCCAGCAGAAGACTCTCTGCTTCATCCAGAGAAAGAACCTTGTCCTCTCCTTCTTTCGTACCCTTTTCTGTATCTGAGAACACATGAATCTTCTCAGTGGCACGGTCATATACACCTTTAAACTCTTTACCGGAACCAATTGGCCAGTTGACCGGACAGGTAGCAATCCCAAGCTCTGTCTCAATCTCATCCAAAAGCTCATAGGTATCCCTTGCATCACGGTCCATTTTATTGATAAATGTAAAGATCGGGATATGGCGCATCACACATACCTTGAACAGCTTTCTGGTCTGCGCCTCTACACCCTTGGAACCATCGATAACCATGACCGCAGAATCGGCTGCCATCAATGTACGATAGGTGTCCTCCGAGAAATCCTGATGTCCCGGAGTATCCAAAATATTAATACAATAATTGTCATAATTAAACTGGAGAACAGAGGATGTTACAGAAATACCTCTCTCCTTCTCAATCTCCATCCAGTCTGACACTGCATGTCTTGCCGTTGCCTTTCCTTTTACAGAACCTGCCAGATTGATGGCTCCTCCATATAATAAGAACTTCTCAGTCAAGGTCGTCTTACCCGCATCCGGGTGAGAGATGATCGCAAAAGTTCGTCTCTTTTCTATCTCTTTTCTGATATCTGCCACGATATTTCCTCCTGTTGTTCCACACGTTTACACATTCCGTTTTAGTATAGGACAAAGAAAAAAAGGTGTCAAGGCAGAAAAATCCCTGCCACAACCCCAGACAGGTCATGACAGGGATCTTTACAGACACTATCCCAGCAAATAAACAAAATACGCAGCATAACCGATCAGCATTGTAATACCACCAACCCGATTTAACTTTCCGGTGCGGAATACAAACGCCCACAGAAGAACTCCTGCTGCAACAGCAATCGCACAATCGATCAGGAAATTCGATGCAAATGCAACCGGAATAATCAGTGCGGAAGTTCCAACCACGAACAGAATATTAAAAATGTTGCTTCCTACAATATTTCCAATCGCAATATCCGCTTTTCCTTTTCTGGCTGCAGACACCGAAGTCACCAGCTCAGGAAGAGAAGTTCCAAGTGCTACGATCGTCAGTCCAATAAAACGTTCACTGACACCAAAGATCCTTGCAAGTGCAGTTGCTGCATCTACGCTCACATTACTTCCCCATACAATCAGAACCAGACCTGCTGCAACCATCAAAAGCAGCTTTCCGATACTGCCCTGTACCTCCATCTCATCCGCTTCTGCCTGACCGGTCTTCACAAGCCAGAACATATATAGCAGATAAAGAATGAAGAAAACCCACAAAACAATACCTTCCACCAAACTGATTGCTCCGCCGGTATATCCCAATACTGCCAGCAGAACTGTCACAAACAGCATAAACGGAATCTCATAACGGATCGTTGTCTTTGCCACAGCAATGGAAGTGATCGCAGATGCCAGACCAAGAATAATCAATATATTCAATATATTACTGCCTACCACATTTCCAACCGTGATATCCGCGCTTCCTTTCAATGCCGCTGTGATACTGACCGAAGCCTCCGGCATACTCGTTCCCATTGCTACGATTGTCAGTCCGATCACAAGCTGCGGAATCCCAAACCGATCGGCAATACCGGATGCGCCATCTACAAACCAGTCAGCACCCTTTACCAGCATAAAAAATCCTACTGCCAACAATACCAGTTCCATTAAAATCGTCATTCTCATACACTCCTTCTTTTTTGATTCTTCGGTGCTGTTTGTCAACAAAAAAAGACCTTTACCGCACCAAAAACTGCGATAAAAGTCTCGTTCCTGTCTCAATATGCATCCCGGCTCCCAGAGCGTGATGACGTTATGCATAACATCTGCAAAAGATGTGAACTACTCCCTCATATCTAATTTTATTATATGAAAAGTTCCGGTAAAAATCCAGTTAAGAAAGCGCAAAGGATTATTCCGGTATTCTCGGATATCTCAACCTTTTTAAATTTTTGATACAATACCAATTCATGCATAAAAAACAGTTTTCCGGGAACATATGATACCATGAAAGAGAGGGAAACTTCATGAAAACCAAAAAAATTTTATTAACAGGAATCGTCACAGTATTTTTTGTAACCGGATGTGGTACAACCAAAAGAGAAACCAACAATATAACATCAGAAAACCCAACAGAAACTACGGCTGCTGCACCTGATAAGCTATACACGCCGGAAGAACTCACCACTCTGGTCGATGACTTCGTCTCCAGGATAGATTCCATCACTCCTGGCAACGATGACTCCCAGAATCTGGAACAGTACTTTTCCTTAAAACAGGAAGAAAAACAGCTCGATCATGCACTTGAACGATACGAAGATAATCTGGAAAACCAGTACCGTGCAGGTACGTTGACCAAAGAAAAATACAAAAATCTGGAACAGAAACTGGAAAAACTGGAAGATCAACTGGATGATGCCGAAGATCAGTTGGAAATCAGCTTCGGCATCGATGATTGATATATCCCATGTCTGCTTAGCTAAAAAGCTATTTTTCTGTATCAGTACGCCAGATTGATGCGAACTTCATCCAGAGCAACCATTTCAGGAATAAGGTCCTGTTCCAGCATCCAGTCAATGTTTTCCTGCCAGCATTCATCAGACTGGGACAGGAAAGCGGCGTCCGCAGTTTCCATCATAGGAAGCAGAACTTCCATGCTCTTACGTTCTACTGTCTCGGACAGGGGAAAGTTTTCT
>JAFYTM010000149.1 GCA_017558865.1 Lachnospiraceae bacterium | reverse complement strand
TGCGGATATTGCAGATCCTTGGTATACCGTCAATTTTGATGTGACTTATGATGATGTGCTGGAGGGATGTGAGGCTTTACTTGCGCATATCTTAAAGGAGGATCTGAGTTGAAGCTGATACATTGTGCAGACCTGCATCTGGATGCACGGATGGAATCCAGCCTTCCTAAAGAAAAAGCAAAGGAGCGCCGTCTGGAGCTCCTTCGTACATTTACACGGATGGTAGAAAGAGCAGCCTCAGAAGGCGTGGATGCGGTACTTTTGTGCGGAGATTTGTTTGACGGGAAGACGATTGCTGTTAGAGCGAGAAATTGTGTGCTGGATGCGATACAACGGCATCCACAGATGGATTTTTATTATCTGCAGGGAAATCATGATCAGAATAGTTTTTTGAGTGAACTTTCGGTGATACCGGAGAACTTGAAGACTTTTGGAAAAGAATGGACTTCCTATGAGCTTGGAGATGTGGTTATTACAGGCGCGGAGATGACAGAGGAGACAGCAGAAGGATTGGAGGATCGATTGAATCTGGATACGGATCGAATCAATATCGTTATGCTGCATGGGATGATCACAGAGTATGGTGCCAAAGACCAGAAAGAAGGATTTTCACTGAAAAAATGCAAAGGAAAATCGATTGATTACCTGGCTCTTGGGCATATTCATCGATATCGGCAGGAACGGCTGGATGACAGAGGAATCTGGTGCTATCCGGGATGTCTGGAGGGAAGAGGCTTTGATGAGTGTGGACAAAAGGGGTATGTACAGCTGGAAATTGTGGATCATCAGGTTTGTGCAGACTTTGTGCCATTTGCGGAGCGTACGCTTCATGAAGTGCAGGTGGATATCACCGGGCTGCTGACACAGGAAGAGATCTGCCGTGCGGTTCAGGAGGCAGTTCTGACGATTCCTGGAAAAGATATGGTAAAAATGATACTGACAGGGGAAGTGCCGCCGGAAGCAGAGAAAGATGAAGGATGGCTGGAGAAGTGGCTGGAACATGATTTTTATTTTTTAAAGGTAAAGGATGAGACCAGGCTTTTGATTCGTCCGGAGGATTATCAATATGATATTTCTTTGAAAGGTGAATTTGTACGGCAGGTGATGGCATCAGATCTGTCTGAGAGAGAAAAAGAGCAGATACTGAGGCTTGGAATTCGTGCCCTGGCAGGAGAGGACTAAGATGCGGATTCGGAAGATATATATTGAAAATTTTGGTAAGCTTCATCATTTGGAGATGGATTTAAAAGATGGTCTGAATCTGGTGTGCGAGGCGAATGGATGGGGGAAAACTACACTCGCTGCATTTGTCAAAGCGATGTTTTACGGATTGGACTATACGACAAAGCGTTCTCTGAAAGATAATGAACGAAAACGATATATGCCTTGGCAGGGCGGAGCTTTTGGCGGAAGTCTGGAGTTTGAGACCGGGGATGGCTGTTACCGTGTGGAACGGTTTTTTGGAGCAAGGGATAAAGAGGATTCATTTGTTCTTTATGATCTGGAGACGGGACTTTTGAGTGAACGGTATTCACAGCGGTTGGGTGGGGAAATTTTTGGTCTGGATCGGGCTGCTTATGAGAGAAGCTGTTTTCTGGGACAGCAGGACCTGGCAGTTACGGTAAATGACAGTCTGAATGCAGGATTAACGCATGTAGAAGAGGATGCAGGAGATATGCATCATTATGAGCAGGCAATGCATTCCCTGGAAACCCGGATGAAATATTTTCAGAAAACTGGCGGACGGGGACAGATTGGAAAGATTCAGGAACAGCGCAGTCAGCTGAAAGAAGAGCTGGCAGAATGTCACCAGAAGGAAATACAGATGCGGCAGTGGCAGGAGCGGATACAGGAGAAAGCACAGCAGGAAAAGTATCTGCGGATGCAGATTGCATCATTGGAAAATCAGGAACAGTCTTTTCGGGATTATGAGGTTAGAACAGCTCAAAAAGCACAGCATGATCTGTTGAAAAAACAGGCAGTTATGAAGGAAGAGCAGCTTCGCACGACAGCGGGAGAGCTGGCGGAGTATGTCAGTGTGCCGTTAAAAGAAAAAGTATTGGATCAGTGCAGAGAGCAGATCTATCAGGTGCATACAATGCAGATGCAGGAAGAATTTTCAGAAGATCAGGTACGACATACAAAATATGAAGTAGAAAAACTTCATCAGGATGGTAAGACCTTAAAAGGACAGAATGCGTATTGGCTGAGTGTTGTTTTTGGGGTGCTTGGTATACTGGTTGGTGCTGTCTTTTTCTGGATGGAACAGGTGGCAGCAGGCATTTTATTTGCAGTGTTTGGTTTGCTGGGATTGTTTTATGCTGTCTGGAGATATCGTCGATACAAGCAGAAGTGGAATGAGTGGAATCAGGAGCTGGAGCAGGCAGAGATCACGTATAAAAAAGCAGAGACAGAACATCTGGAATTGCAGAAATCGCGTAAAGATCTGGAAAAGAAAATTTGTCAGACTCTTCAAGTACCGGATCAAACAGAATTTCGGGAACTTGAGATTCGTTGGAAGAAAATGCGTCAGGAAACGCAGCGATATTCAATACTCAAACAGACCTATGAAGTGCATCGTCAGGAAGCACAGCGGAGCAGAGAGGACTATCTTGAATATCGAAACAGTTATCCGGAGGAGGAGTGGGAGAAGATTCTGAATGTGCAGAAGCCTGAACTGGAAAAGGAAGAGTTATGTTACAGACGGAATTTATATCAAAGTCAGCATGAGGAAGTGCTGGAAGAACTTCAGGATATGCAGAATCAGATGATGCGTGTAAGGGAGTGGGCAGAGAGAATTCCGGAATTGGAGGAAGAACATGCATATCTGGATCAGGAATTAGAGAAAGCGGTCTGTGAACATCGTCTTTTGGAAAAGACGATGCAGTATTTAAGAACGGCAAGAGATCAGTTTTCTGTTCGTTACTTACGGGATTTACAGAATGGAATTGAGCAGTATGTGCATACACTGGTACCAGAGGTGAAGCTTGCACCGACGGTGGATGTGAAGTTGAAAGTTGGTTTTCAGGAAGCAGGTACAACCCGTGATCTGGAGTCTTTAAGTGCAGGATGGCAGGATCTGATACAGCTTGCAGAGCGTTTTTCAATCGTGGATGCATTATATCAGGAGGAACAGCCGGTGTTGATTCTGGATGATCCTTTTGTAAATCTGGATGACAGGAAACGCAGACGTGCGATGCGGTTATTGAATGATATGGCAGAAAAAAGGCAGATGATCTATTTCACCTGCCGGAGTTAACAAGTTATGCAGTTATGAGAGGACAGTCTTTAAACAGGCTGTCCTTTTGTGTTTTTGAATAAAGGATGTACTTTTCTGGCATACAGATATGTCAGAGTATGGATGATCGTCGTCAAAATCCATGATATGACATAGGAAAGAAGCAGTGTATCCATCGTTGGATTCCAGGTGAAGACGGTGTTCAGCCATACGATACGAAACAGGCAGGCACCAGATAAAGCAACGAACATAGGGGTCAGGGAATATCCAAGACCTCTCATGATACCCATGACAACCTCCATGATACCGCATAGAAAATATGGTGTGCAGACCCAGCGCAGTCTTAGCTGTCCGGCAGTGATGACGGAAGGAGTAGAGGAATATATGGATAAAAGCTGTTCACTGAACAGAAGAACTCCAAAGCTCATGCCCATACCAATGACAGTACAAAGTGCCAGACAGGAGAAGAGGATTTTGTTGATGCGTTCCGGTTTTCCGGCTCCGGCATTTTGACTGGTGAAGCTGACACTTGCCTGATGAATGGAATTCATGGAAACATAGATGAAACCTTCCAGGTTGGCAGCAGCACTGTTTCCGGCAATGACTGCAGAGCCAAATGTATTGATCGAAGATTGGATCAGCACATTGGAAAAAGAGAACAGTGTACTTTGGATTCCGGCCGGCAGTCCGATACGCAGCATTTTTTTCAGACGGAGAGGATGGATATAAAGTTTTCGTATATCCAGTCGACATGGTCCGTCTGTCATGCAGAGGCATCGGAGGATCAGTACAGCACTGATACCTTGGGCAGCGATGGTTGCAAGTGCTACACCTGCGACATCCATATGAAGGACGATGGTAAAAAGTAAATTCAGCAGAACATTTATGATTCCGGCAAAGGTCAGGTAATACAATGGCCGTTTGGTATCCCCGTTGGCACGCATGACAGCACTTCCAAAATTGTATGCCATATTTGCGGGCATGCCGAGGAAGATGATCTTCAAGTACAGGGATGCTTTATCAAGTACATCCGAAGGGGATCCCATCCAGATCAGAATAGGTTTGGTAAACAGAAAACCGATCACGATCAGTACCAGACCGGACAGAATACTTAATGATATGGCGGTATGAACATTGTCACGGGCAGCCTGTTCGTCGTTGCTTCCGAGGGAATGTGCAACTGTGACATTGGCACCGATGGACAGACCAATGAACAGATTGGTCAGAAGGTTAATTAACGAAGTGGTAGAGCCGACTGCGGCCAGTGATTCGTTTCCGGCAAATCGACCGACTACTACGACATCAGCGGCATTAAACAGAAGCTGCAGACAGCTGGACAGCATCAGGGGCAGACTGAATGCGATGATTTTTGGTAATACTGAGCCGTTGCACATATCAATTTTATAAGATTTTTTAGACATTATTGCCCCTCCATTTTCTGCGGTATTCACGGGCTGTGATTCCTTCTGCCTTTTGAAATACCTTGTTGAAATAGCTGTTATCCTCAATACCGCATTCCCTGGCGATAGTTTCAATCTGCAGATCCGTGAAACGAAGCATCTCTTTGGCTTTGGTGATGCGATGTGAGGTCAGGTAGTTGATCAGAGTTGTTCCAAAGATTTTTTTGAATTCTCTGGACATATGATACTTACTGATGTAAAAACGATTGGCAAGTTCATCGAGAGAAAGTTTTTCTGTATAATGTTCATCCAGATAATGTCGGATTTCCTGCAGTTTTAACAATGTACTTCCTTCCTGTGATTCCAGTCCTGTGTGATGGGTTAGAAGACTGGTGACAAGCTGGTGAAGCAGTGAATTTTCCAGAAGCTCCCGATTGTCAGCACGGGTCTGTTCCAGTGTGAGAATCTGTTCCAGCAGAGGCTGAAAGGATGAGGATGCGGGATGAAAAACAGACGGCAGCTGGTGTCGTACAAAATATTCATAATATCCCTCCATCGCATTTCCGTAGAAATGAACCCAGAGCAGTTCCCATGGATCTTCATCACTGCTCTCATGGGCGTATGGTTTTCGGCAGTCAATAAATGCATGGTCTCCAGAGCGCAGCGAATGGACGTGACCATCCAGTGTAACAGTTCCGCTTCCGGACAGAACGATGAAGAATAGATAGGATTCCAGATGGGAACGACTGCTGATGTGGCGGCCGCAGCTTTTTAAGTGTCCGGTCTCCTGAATGTGGAGCAGGTTCTTTCTGGCGAATGCACTGGGTGTATGGATATAGCGGCAGGTATTGGTCTGCATGGCGGTTCTCCTTGTAAGCAAGATAATACTATTTTACAGCAACTTATTCCGTAGAAATTCCTTTTTTTCTATCATATACTATAGGCTGATTTATTGCAAAGGAAATTAAATACTTTTTACAGGAGGAAATATATGAGTAAAGTAGCTTTGATTACAGGTATTACCGGACAGGATGGTTCCTATCTGGCTGAGTTTTTATTAGAAAAAGGATATGAGGTGCATGGAATTACCCGTCGCGCTTCTATCTCCAATACCGCAAGAATTGACCATCTGATTGCAAAAAATGCAGTGAAGCTTCACGATGGAGACTTAAGTGATTCTTCCAGCCTGATTCGTATCATCGGATTAGTTCAGCCGGATGAGATTTATAACCTGGCAGCACAGAGCCATGTGCAGGTCAGCTTTGATGCACCGGAGTATTCCGGAGATGTAGATGCACTGGGCGTGCTTCGTGTTCTGGAGGCAGTGCGTATCCTTGGACTGACCAAGAAGACAAAGATTTATCAGGCATCTACTTCTGAATTATATGGAAAGGTAGAAGAGGTTCCGCAGAGAGAGACCACACCATTCCATCCATACAGCCCATATGCAGTAGCAAAACAGTACGGTTTCTGGATCGTAAAAGAATACAGAGAAGCATACGGTATGTTCGCAGTGAATGGTATCCTGTTCAACCATGAGTCCGAGAGACGTGGTGAGACTTTTGTTACCCGTAAGATTACGCTGGCAGCAGGACGTATTGCATGTGGTCTGCAGGATCATCTGGAGCTTGGAAATATGGATTCTCTGCGTGACTGGGGTTATGCAAAGGATTATGTGGAATGTATGTGGCTGATGCTGCAGCATGATACACCGGAAGATTTTGTTATTGCAACCGGTGAGCAGCATACCGTTCGTGATTTTACTGAAAAAGCATTTAAGGCAGTTGGTATTGATCTTCGTTGGGAAGGAACCGGTGTGGATGAGAAGGGATATGACAAGGCAACTGGCAAGATGCTGGTATGTGTGAATGAAGCATGGTTCCGTCCGACAGATGTGGATAACCTGTGGGGTGATCCGACCAAGGCGAAGACGGTTCTTGGCTGGAATCCGCAGAAGACCACTTATGCAGAGCTGGTAGAGATCATGGCAAAGCATGACCTGGAGCTGGCAAAAAGAGAAGCAGCGCTGAAAAAAGCACTGGCTGAATAAAGGAGATATCGTCATTATGATGAATAAAGAAGGCAAGATCTATGT
>JAFYTM010000148.1 GCA_017558865.1 Lachnospiraceae bacterium | reverse complement strand
TATACGAAGCTTAGGGACCAGCTCAATCGGATACAGGCAGTCTATCTGCAGCAGAAGCTTCTGGAAATCACTCCGGTGGATCAATACGCTGTGATCTTTGAGGAAGAGCTGGACAATATTGCTGCCCGCAATTTTGTCAACGATGCGATGGAACGCTGCATGGGCATCTGTGGCGTGTTCACAGGTACAGATGAAGGTGGATATCGTTATATTCTTGGAAGCAGATCTGTGGATGTACGCGAGTTTGCAAAAAAACTGAATGAAAGATTCAGTGGAAAAGGCGGCGGAAAGCCGGAAATGGTACAGGGATCTTTGGTTGGAGAGAAGACAGAGATTCAAAAAATGATGAAATAAAAGACACAGGTTCGGTCAAAAGAGGCTGAACCTGTCTGTTTTTAATAAAAATTTCACAGAAAGGCGTATTGATTTATAAAACAAGGTTCACTATAATAGGTAGTGTTACGCACAAGGAGGAGAGAGATGGATAATAATACGACTCCAAACCAGAATGGAGATAATCATCATAAAAAACAAAAAAACAAACCTAATTTGGGATTGTTTTTGTTTTTGGTCATCAGCAGTTTTATAATTATGAATTATTTTATGAAATCGTCTGATGATGGAAAGTCAAAAGAGATTACTTATGATGCTTTTATTGATATGCTGGAAGAGGATAAGGTAGATAAGGTAGAGGATACCGGACTTACCTGGAAGATTACGCCAAAGACGCAGCCGTTGGAAGAGGTGGAATTTACTTATTATACTGGCAAGATGAATGATGATGCGCTGCTGCCTATGCTTCGGGAGAAGGATGTGGAGATTCAGCCATATATTCAGGATACGATTGGAACACTCATTTGGGAGATTGTATGGTCCTTACTGCCGTTCATTTTGATTTTTACGGTCTTTAGTTTTATGATGAGAAAGATGGGCGGAGGCGGCGTGATGGGCGTCGGCAAAAGCAAGGCCAAGGTATACATTGAAAAGGAGACCGGAGTTACCTTTAAGGATGTGGCAGGAGAAGAGGAGGCAAAAGAGTCTCTGGTTGAGATTGTAGATTTTTTGCATAATCCTCAGAAATATGTGGAGATTGGTGCAAAGCTGCCCAAAGGAGCTCTTTTGGTGGGACCGCCTGGTACTGGTAAGACCCTGCTTGCGAAGGCAGTTGCAGGAGAAGCTCATGTGCCGTTCTTTTCACTGGCAGGATCGGATTTTGTAGAAATGTTTGTAGGTGTGGGTGCATCCCGTGTCCGAGACCTGTTTGAGGAGGCAAAGCGTCATGCACCGTGTATCGTGTTTATCGATGAAATCGATGCGATTGGTAAGAGCCGTGACAGCAGAATGGGCGGCAATGATGAACGTGAGCAGACCTTGAATCAGCTTCTGGCAGAGATGGATGGTTTTGAAAACAATCAGGCATGTATTGTTCTGGCTGCAACCAACCGTCCGGAGGTATTGGATCAGGCACTTCTTCGTCCGGGACGTTTTGATAGAAGAATTATTGTGGAGCGTCCGGATCTGAAAGGCCGTGAAGATATTCTTAAGGTACATGCGAAGCGCGTGAAGCTGGATGAGACCGTGAAGCTGGATGAGATTGCATTAGCGACCAGCGGTGCAGTCGGTGCTGATCTGGCGAATATGATCAATGAAGCTGCAATTCTGGCTGTTAAGCATGGAAGAGCTGCGATCTGTCAGAAAGATTTGTTTGATGCGATGGAAGTAGTTCTGATGGGTAAGGAGAAGAAAAATAAAATTCTCAGTACAGAAGAACGAAAGATTGTATCTTATCATGAGGTTGGTCATGCGTTGGCGACTGCGCTTCAGAAAGATTCAGAACCGGTACAGAAGATTACGATTGTGCCGCGTACATCAGGAGCACTTGGATATGTATTGCAGACACCGGAGGAAGAGAAAAATCTGATGTCGAAAAAAGAGATCGAAGCAAGACTTGTTACCTGTATGGGTGGAAGAGCTGCGGAGGAACTTGTTTTTGAGACGGTTACGACAGGTGCAGCACAGGATATTCAGCAGGCGACCAGATTGGCGCGGGCGATGGTGACGCAGTATGGTATGTCGGAGAAATTTGGTCTGATGGGACTGGAATCCAGAGAAAGTATGTATCTGGATAACGGAACCGTACTGAACTGCAGTGATGAGACGGCAGCCAGTGTAGATGCTGAGATTATGCGGATTCTTAAGGAGTCTTACGAAAAGGCAAAGAAGCTTCTTGAAGAGAATCGAGACTGTCTGGATCAGATTGCAGAATTTTTGATCGAGAAAGAAACGATTACCGGTAAAGAATTTATGGAAATCTTCCATAGAATAAAAAGTGAAGACGGAGAATATCATCAGGAAGAGTTGATATTTGCAGAGTAAGAAAATGAGGGCTGTTGCGGTATAGACGTTATATTGTAACAGCCCGTTTTTTACAGGTGGCTATATGATATTTAATATTGAAGAAGAATTAAAGAAACTGCCCCCAAAGCCTGGAGTGTATTTGATGCATGATGAAAAAGATGCAATTATCTATGTGGGTAAAGCTGTTTCTCTGAAAAACCGTGTAAGACAATATTTTCAGTCGAGTCGGAATAAGGGTGTAAAAATCGAACAGATGGTGACTCATATTGCGAGATTTGAGTATATTATTACGGATTCCGAACTGGAGGCACTGGTACTGGAGTGCAATCTGATCAAGGAACATCGTCCCAAATATAATACGATGCTGATGGATGATAAGACATATCCATTTATAAAGGTGACCGTACAGGAGGATTATCCCCGTGTATTGTTGGCAAGACAGATGAACAAGGATCGGGCAAAGTATTTTGGACCTTATACAAGTGCCGCGGCTGTGAAAGATACCATCGATCTGATTCACAAATTGTATGGTATTCGTACCTGCAATAAGGTGCTGCCAAAGATGCAGGGAAAGGAACGACCGTGTCTGAATTATCATATTCACCAGTGCCCGGCTCCCTGCCAGGGTTATATTTCAAAAGAAGCTTATGGGGAGTCTGTGAAAAAGGCATTGCATTTTTTGAATGGAAATTATACCCCTATTCTGAAAGAACTGGAAGAAAAGATGCAGCAGGCAGCAGAAGAACTGGAATTTGAAAAGGCGATTGAATACAGAGAATTGTTGAACAGTGTCAATAAGATTGCACAGAAACAAAAGATTACAAACAGTGATATGGAGGATAAGGATGTGATTGCACTTTCTGTGGATCAGCAGGATGCGGTGGTACAGATTTTCTTTATCCGGGATGGAAGACTGATTGGGAGAGATCATTTTTGTCTGCATATTGCGGTCAATGACAGTCGTCCGGAGGTGCTGGCAAGCTTTATCAAACAGTTTTATGCAGGAACACCCTATATTCCCAGAGAACTGATGCTGCAGTATGAGATTGAAGAAAAAGAAGTGATTGAGCAGTGGTTGAGTACCAGAAAAGGACAGAAGGTTCATATCAAAGTTCCGAAAAAAGGTGAAAAGGAAAAGCTGGTGGAGCTTGCAAAGAAAAATGCAGATATGGTGCTGACACAGGATAAGGAGCGCATTCGACGGGAGGAAGGACGAACGATTGGTGCGATGAAAGAGATTGCCAATCTGCTTGGGCTGTCGGAACTGCAGCGTGTGGAGGCATATGATATCTCTAATATCAGCGGTTTTCAGACGGTAGGTTCTATGGTGGTGTTTGAGAAGGGACGTCCGAAGCGTTCTGATTATCGAAAGTTTAGAATACGTGGCGTACAGGGATCTGATGATTATGCCAGTATGGAAGAGATGCTGACCAGAAGACTCTCCCATTATGAGAATTATCCTGATCTGATCATGATGGACGGAGGTAAGGGACAGGTGAACATTGCATTGAAAGTAATGGATGCATTGAATGTTCATGTGCCGGTCTGTGGTATGGTAAAGGATGACAGGCATCGTACCAGGGGTATTTATTTTAACAATACGGAGATACCGATTGACAGAGACAGTGAAGGTTTTCGGTTAGTGACCAGGATACAGGATGAAGCACATCGTTTTGCGATTGAATATCATCGGTCACTTCGCAGTAAAGAACAGGTACACTCGGTGTTGGATGATATCAAAGGGATTGGTCCAACCAGACGAAAGGCTTTGATGAAAAATTTTGATACGTTGGATGATATCAGAGCGGCAAGTGTGGAAGAATTGGAAGCTGTCGAGGGAATGAATAAAAAAGCAGCGCAGCAGGTTTTTGATTTCTTTCGTGTTGATAAGTCAGAGTAAAAGTGATAAAATTTTAATAATTATGAGACACAGAGAATCGTTGAATGTCTTGTTTGAAAAGAGAGGGAAAAGCATTTATGCAGACAGTATCATTGGATAAGATGATTGAGAGACTGGGATTGAGAAATCTGGTTCCGGAAGTGGAGACAGAGGGAATTGCGATCAGCAGCCCGGATATTAACCGTCCGGCACTTCAGCTTGCAGGCTATTTTGAGCATTTTGCATGTGAGCGTGTCCAGATTATAGGATATGTAGAGTATACGTATCTGAAAAGCCTGGATCGGGAGATAAAGCTTCAGAATTATGAGCGTTTCCTGTCCAGCAAGATTCCATGTGTGATCTATGCATCCAGAACAGAGCCGGATGAAGATATGATCGAATTGGCTAAAAAATATAACAAGCCATTGCTTGCGAGTGAACGTATGACTTCACCGCTGATGGCAGAAGTGATTCGTTGGCTGAGTGTAGAGCTTGCACCATGTATCTCGATTCATGGAGTTCTGGTCGATGTATATGGAGAAGGTATTCTGATCATGGGCGAGAGCGGTATTGGTAAGAGTGAAGCAGCACTGGAACTTCTGAAACGCGGTCATCGTCTGATTACAGATGATGTGGTAGAGATTCGCAGAGTCAGTGATGATACTCTGATTGGTGCGTCCCCGGAGATTACGAGACACTTTATTGAGCTTCGCGGTATTGGAATTATCGATGTAAAGACCTTGTATGGTGTAGAAAGTGTAAAAGAGACTCAGAATATCGATCTGGTCATTAAGCTGGAAGAGTGGAACAAGGACAAAGAATATGACCGTCTGGGACTGAATGAAGAGTATACCGAGTTCCTTGGAAATAAAGTCGTATGCCATTCCATTCCGATCCGTCCGGGTCGTAATCTGGCGATTATTGTAGAGTCTGCGGCAGTCAACCACAGACAGAAAAAGATGGGCTATAATGCTGCTCAGGAGCTGTATCGCAGAGTACAGGAGAGCATCAGTAAAAATAAACGATAAAAGGGGATATGTGTGATGAAAAAGTATTGTTTTGGAATTGATATCGGTGGTACTTCTGTAAAGATGGGTCTGTTTGATATCAGTGGAAAAGTGTTGGACAAGTGGGAAATTCCGACCAGAACAGCAAATGGAGGAGAGGCGATTCTTCCGGATATTGCTGCATCAGCCCTTGCAAAACTGACGGACATGAATATTCCAAAAGAAGAAGTGGCAGGAATGGGTATTGGAGTTCCGGGACCGATCAATGATGCAGGTGTGGTTCCGCATACGGCAAATCTTGGCTGGGGCTATAAAGAAGTGACAAAAGAGATGGAGGAGCTGACCGGATTTCCATGTAAAGGCGGCAACGATGCGAATGTAGCAGCACTTGGCGAGATGTGGAAGGGTGCGGCAGCAGGACGCAGAAGCGGTGTGATGGTGACGCTTGGAACCGGTGTTGGCGGCGGCATCATTATCAATGGAAAGATCCTGGCAGGAACCAACGGTGCAGGCGGTGAGATCGGACATATTCACGTGGATGATACGATTCCGGGACACTGCGGCTGCGGCAATCAGGGATGTTTGGAGCAGGTGGCTTCTGCAAATGGAATCGTTCGTTTGGCAAAATGGATGCTCCAGGATAAGGCAGAGGTGAATACCTGTCTGGATACGGATATCATGTCTGCGAAGGACATCTGGGATGCAGTAAAAGCTGGAGACGAGTTTGCAGTAGAAGTGGCAGAACGTTTTGGTAAATATCTTGGAACTGCACTTGCGAATATTGCAAGTACCGTTGACCCGGAAGTGTTTGTCATCGGCGGCGGCGTGTCCAGAGCAGGACAGGTGGTTCTGGACTATATCCAGAAGTATTATGTGAAATATACCTTCAAAGCCTGCCGCAATGCGGACTTTGTGCTGGCATCTCTTGGAAATGATGCTGGGATTTATGGTTCGGCACGGCTGGTGATTGAGGAATAAGTGAGATAGAATGGGAGATATGGCGAGGCGGGTATCCGCCTCGCTGTTATAATGTTCAATTTCATATGAAGGGAGGATTGCACATGAAGATAACGGATCTTCTTGGAGAAACAACAGAATATGATAAAAAGCAGGCTGTTGAACGGAAGAAAGTAAAAAATTGGCTTAAAAGTGTCAGTGCCTTTGCAAATACAGCAGGAGGAATTCTAATCTTTGGTATTGCAAATGACGAAGAAATTGTCGGACTTGAAGATATTAAATCTGACTCCGAATTTATCAGTCAGAAAATCAAAGAGAGAATTTCTCCATTCCCAGAAATAGTAATGAAACTTTATAAAAGCGAGGAAGGGAAAGAACTGCTTCTGCTTCAGATTCCGGCGGGCACTGAAACACCATATTACTATACTGGTGATGGTGTAACAGAAGCGTATATCCGCATTGGAAATGAGAGTGTTGTTGCCGATGCGACGGAATTAAAGCGTTTGGTTATGCGTGGTAAAAATTCCTCTTACGATTCTCTGTTATCTCCATATAACTATGAGGATTTTGCTTTTAGTAAGCTGAAAGAGCGTTATAAGTCATGGAGCGGAAACAGCATGACAGAGAAAAGCTTTGAGTCTTTTGGTATTAAAGATGCACAGGGACATCTTACTAATGCGGGAGCTTTATTGGCTGATGATGCTCCAATTCGATGGTCTCGTCTTTTCTGTACAAGATGGAATGGACTGGATAAAAGTGGTGGACAGGTTGATGCACTGGACAGTGCCGAGTACACAGGAAGTCTTATTATTCTCTTGAATGAAGGCATGAGTTTCGTAAAGCGTAATATGAAAACGCTTTGGAAGAAGACACCGGACTCCAGAATGGAAATGCCGGATTACTGTGAGCGAAGTGTTTTTGAAGCTTTGGTCAATGCATTGATTCACAGAGATTATCTGATTAACGGCAGCGAAGTTCATGTAGATATGTTTGATGATCGTTTGGTAATATATTCCCCTGGTGGAATGCCGGATGGAACTCAGATTCAGGAACGTGACATTGATGATATTCCTTCTACCCGAAGAAATCCAATTCTTGCAGATATCTTCGCTCGTATTGGATATATGGAACGTCAAGGCAGTGGCTTGGGTAAAATATGTACTGCATATAAAAATGCTGTAAACTACCAAGATGGCATGGAGCCAACATTCCGTTCTAATCGTGTAGAGTTTACGGTAAAGCTTCCTAATTTGAATTTTAAAGCATCAAGTTATGAAGCATTAAATGAAGCTTTGACAGAAAATCAAAAAGTACTGCTTGCTATACTGAGTAATGATCCTTCGATTACACAGAAAGAAATGATTGTAAAAACATCCTTATCAAGAAGTACTATTCAGAGAGGAATCAAAGAACTGACAGAAGCGGGTAAACTGGAACGTCAAGGTTCCAGGAAAACTGGCAGTTGGATTGTAAAAGATTAAAGAATACATTAAATCAAATCTCCGCTGTTCATTAGGAATGGCGAAGATTTTTAAGTCTAAAAATTACTAAAAGAAAGTTGATATCGCATATAGCTGCGAATGTATCTTCGAAATTACGACAATATTTACTATTATTATACACAGTAAGTGATAAATTA
>JAFYTM010000147.1 GCA_017558865.1 Lachnospiraceae bacterium | reverse complement strand
ATTCGGACGTATGCGATTCTGTTTAAATAAGAAAAATATATGCTGACAGATATGAGTATATGAAATCATGGTACAATGGATATATGTTTGGAAATACCAATATTTATAATCCATGGAGTATCATCAATTTTATGAATGATCTGAATACGAATGAACAGACATTTCCAAAGCCATATTGGATCAACACCAGCTCCAATTCAATTATTAAAGACATGATCAGCCGTGCGGACCGTAAGACAAAGATACAGATAGAAGCTTTACTGGATGGCGGGACTCTGGATATACAGGCTCATGAGGGCTTGTGTCTACCATTAGCTTTTATGACAGTGCTGAGAATTTTTATCATGGTTTTCTGGCAGGTATTTTAAGTCAGAGTGAAACGTATGAGGTTAAATCCAACCGGGAATGGAAGATCAGATTTGATGGTGAAAAGTCCGAGTCTGCGGGGAAAGGCATTCATTTTTGAACTGAAGGTGTCCGGGAATGTGGATGATCTGGAAAAAGATGCAGAGCGGGCAGTCTGTCAGATAGAAGAAAAAGGCTATGAGGATGAATTAAGGCTGGAAGGCTATAAAAATATCCAGTGTTATGGAATCTCTTTCTATCGAAAGGATTGTGAAGTTGCGAAAAAGCATGAAATATAAAATAATATAAAGATACCCTGATGATCAGGTACGAAACATCGTATTCAGATCATCAGGGTATCTTTTATAATGCAAGCTGCAGTTTAAACCATCCGTCTTCGATACGGAACGAATAGATCGCATGATATTTTTCTGCAAAAGCGGTGATCGAACGTGTACCGATTCCGTGATCACTGTCATTGATCACCGGAAGTCCATTCTCGCCAATGGTGACTGTTTCCGGGCATGGATTTGCAAATTCGATCATCAGAAGCGGGGAGTTGACGCATTTACATACGATGCGGCGATCTTCTGCGGGGAGTGTCTGTACGGCATGGATCATGTTTTCAATCGCATTGGCAAAAACGGTTGAGAGCTCTGTTGCTGGGACTGGAAGTATATCCGGAATGACCAGATGAGTCTCTACCTGGATGCCCATGTCTTTTGCCTGCTGAAAGTAAGCGGCGAGAATTGCGTCCAGGATTGGGTTCGTGCAGTAGTGCACCGGGTCTGTTTCGTGCAGAATATTCTGGGAATCTGCGATATAGTTCATTGCTTCCTGGCTGTTGCCATTTTGCAGCATCGTGTAAATGGTTTGAAGCCGGTGTCTCAGATCATGGCGTTCAATACGGATCTTATTCTCCATGTGTCTGAATTCTTCGACACGCTGCTCTACCATGGAAGACTGGATCTCCAGTGTGCGTTGGCGTTCTCTGGCATCAAATAATTGCTGCTGCTGATTCAGTACCCGGAAAATCGTGATATAGGTAAGAGGCAGCAGGATAAGAACCATCACGGTAGCCGGAACGTCCTCCGGCCTTGTACGGAGATTGGTGGGGATACCGATCATGATTGTCAATGAGACATAGAAAAGACCAGTCATGGCGGCAAACAGCCCCCAGCCGCGGCTGACGGTGTGCAGCAGTCGGAGATAGGGCTTCCGTCCCCGCTTCCAGGCGAGAAAGATCATAAGCGGGAACAGGATCATCCGGGAAATAAACGTATAAAGACCAGTATTTCCGAGGAAAATATCTACAATGCCTGTGACGGACATGACCCAGATCATGATGGTATCCACCAGACAAAACGTGAAGAAAAAGCGTCCGCCCCGATCTTTGGCAACGATCCAGAAATAGAGGAGACTGGGGATGGTGGCTGTAAAAAAGGTAATCTGTCCCAGTACTTTGATGCCAAACAGGAACAGAATACTAAAATTGATACCGCCCCAAAGGGTCAAAAATGGAATCAGCGATTTGAAATATCTCTTTTGGGGATAGCGTGGTTCAAATAAAGGAAGAAAAACAAAATAAATAACAAAAGTGGAAATCACAGTTGAGATATCGATGAGATTTTGATAGGGCAGGTTCATACGTTAAGCCCTCCTTTCAGGTGGTGATCAAACCAGCGGTTTGTTACTTCATTACGCATGGTGCGGGATAACGGAAGCAGTTTTCCATCGGACAGCTTCAGGCTGGCGGATTCGATCATTTCCACATAGTTTAAGTTTACAAAAAAAGAGGTGGCGCACAGGGCAAAGCAATCATTTTCCAGAATGTGGCCTACCGCCTTTCGGAAGGATGTGCGGACACTCATTCCTGACACGACTTGTCCATCTTTGAGATGGTACTGAATACAGTGTCCAACTAATTCCCCATATACAATGCTGTGTACAGCCAAACGATGAAAACCATCGCGCGTTTTGACTAATATGTAAGAATGACGGTCTTTAGTCAGAGCTGCAATGCTGTCATCCAGAATGGAAAAGAACCGTTCTTTTTCCACGGGTTTCAGCAGATACTGTGAAGCCTTTACCAGATAGGAATCCACAGCATAATCAGGAGAACTGGTAAGATAGATGATATGAGCACCTGAATCCACATCCCGAATCTTCAATCCGAGTTCAATGCCATTGGAATAGGGCATCAGAACATCCAGCAGATAGATATCAAAGTTTCCATCTGTTCGAAGGTGTTCCAGCAATGTCCTTCCGGATGTAAAAGTCTCTGTCTGCAGGTTCCGTTCCGGATGCAGGGTACAATATGTCTTTAGTAAATGGTGAACCTGTGTGGTCTGAGATTCTTCATCATCGCAGATGGCTATACGCAGCATAATAACTCCCTCTGTTTCGTAAAATCCTTGCAAAAAGGAGCTGTTTTTTTGCAAGGGATTGAAACCTCTGATTTGGATTTTATAATTATATCATAGCCTTTCCGGGCATACAAGAAAGGCATTTATGCAGTTTTATTGCAAAAACATACCAGTTTTTTACATAGAACGGAACAGGGAGCGGAAAAAATATGAATCAAAGAGAAAAGAATCAGAAAAAGATCGTGCATATCGTCGTGGTTTTATTTTTGCTGGCTATATTGGGTGCAGGGGTAACCGCATGGGCATATTCCTATGACCAGAGCTCCAGATGGTCAGAGAACCTGCTGAAGAATCCTGATCCGTCCAGCACGGATGGATGGAGCAAAGCATCCTCAGGCAGTACGGGTGTTTTGGTCAATCCTTTTTGTAACACTTTTGGCTAATAAAATCCAAGTATTTTATGCTGGCATACCCTTGCGGAGCGGCTACTTTCTTCTCTTCGGATCAGAAGCTTAGAACAGATTCGAGTGTTATGTGAACCTGGCTT
>JAFYTM010000146.1 GCA_017558865.1 Lachnospiraceae bacterium | reverse complement strand
AGCCAAACGAAAGGCAGAAGTGGTTTCCTTGACAGATGAAATGGCGCTGTGTATTCCGGACCAGAGAAAAGAAGCTGAAGTAAATGCAAAAGAAATCGGCAGAGCAATGAATGAATTCCTGGGCAATCTCAACCAGGAGAGCCGCGTGATCTTCCTGCGGCGGTACTGGTTCTGCGATACCATTGCTGAGATCGCTGAGCGTTACGGCATCAGCGAAAGCAAAGTGAAAATGCGGCTTCACCGAGCCCGGGCACAACTTGCCGATTATCTGAACAAGGAGGGAATCACGGTATGAACGGAGAAGATCTGTTTCGCGGACTGAACTATGTCAACGCAAAATATATTGATGAAGCGGAGACCGTCACGCAGTTGCAGTCAGAAAAGAAAATCCTGTCACTGCGCCGCCCGGTTCTGATTGCAGCGATTATTGCCATGCTGCTGATGCTAGTTGGCTGCGGCGCGGCAATCTATATGATTTTGGCAGAAGAACCCTGGGCAAGTATCCCCAGGATAGAAGGAACTGATGTTTCCAGAGATGATGTTCAGATTTCGGTTACTGTGGTAACGCCAACATATTTGAGCTATCGCTGTGATATTGAAGGTTTTGGTTCCGAAGAAAAGTCTGTAATTCTTTACAACGATGCACCTTGTATCATAGAGAAGAAAACAGGCGATGGTTGGCAGGAACTTCCCAAGCAAATTACAGATACAGAGTGGACGGCGGATAAGGTGCTGACAGATGGTCACTTTGATGGCCGCCTTCAGTGGAATGCACATTATGGATATCTGGATGTAGGCGTTTATCGCGTCACCGTGCCTATCGTAGAGGGCCATGATGACTTCGTTCTGGAATTCGAAATTACAGAAGAGATGCATAGCGATGGACTTGAGATGGCGTCGGATTTAGCGAACCGTGAATTCTGGCATATCCGAGAAACCAGTAGCGTAGAGTATGGTTCCCTGGAAAATGTTCCTGATGAAGCAAAAGAACAGTATTTGCGGGAAAATGAGAGCGCCGACGATTCTTCCGAATACTGGAAATGTGGAGAAGACTATTTGTATCTCATGTATGATGGAGATCAGATCATCATGGGCATGATGTACAAAGACGGTATCAAGTACAAACTTGTCCGTGAGTGGGAAAGCAACGATGCGCCCATTGTTGGATGGATGCCCTGGCCAGATATGGATCTGAACCGCGTGACCGAATGGAGATATGTGTTTGAAACCACCCAGGGGCAAAAGGATATCTCTCGCAGGAGCGATGGTACCATCGAAACTGTTGTTCTGAGAAATACAGAGAAAGATGCCAACGGCTTTGATCTGGATGTCACATATACTCATACACTTCAGGTGATGCCTACCTCCCGGGATGATATCAGAAAAATGATTGATTCACAAAATACCAACGCATGGCAAGCCTTCTCCTGGGAAGAGGATCAGAAGACCAACATAGCGCTGGAAGTTTCCTTTGCAAATACGGTATCTCATCCTATTTCCACGACTGCGGAAGCGCTGGCTCTTGCTGAAAATGAACGTACGGTAGAATACACCCAGGTGAAAATCTACCGGGATGAAGCAGCTGGTATCTGGAAGATCGAATATCAGATTTTCTATGGTTATCAAGGCTATCAGTATGTGTACCTGAATGATGACGGTATTACCGTTATGGTATCCGGAGCCGGTTCCAAAGTAGAAGAATGGCAAGCTGATTATCCGGGACCGAAATAATAGATAGTGCCTGTTCCGGAAAAGAACAGGCACTATTTATTGAATTCAAACAAGAGTTTGCTCCGTGT
>JAFYTM010000145.1 GCA_017558865.1 Lachnospiraceae bacterium | reverse complement strand
TGCCAGTGCGTGAGTCAGGGCAGAGATTCCTCCTTTGGCAGCACTATAGCTTTCGCTCTGGGGCTGGCTCATACGGTCACGGCTGGAGGAAATGTTGATTACGCTGGCACCTGACGTGAAATAGGGCAAAAACAGTTGGGTTAGAAGAAATGCAGCAGAGACACCCACACGCAGTGCGTAATTAAATTCTTCATATGAGCATTCGCTGACTCCCTTGAAAAGAGGAGGAGCATTGTTGATCAGACAGTCTACGCGTCCATATTCTGAAATGACTTTTGCTGCAAATCTACGGAGTACAGATTCATCTCCAATGTCTCCTACAAAATATGGATTATCAGCAATATCGATGATGCAGACTTTTGCTCCGGCCTTTTCAAATTCCGCATGGATACATTTCTCGATGCCTCCGGCAGCACCGGTAATAACAACAACTTTATTCTGGAACATATGTATTCTCCTGTTTGATAATAAAAAGTGATATGATGTAAAACCGCCACAGTAATCCTGTGGCGGTGGTAAAAACAGCTTTTTAAAAATATTAAAAAGAAGTCTGCACTTCAGTACAAGGGGAAGCACCGTAGAACGGAAGCCGGCCTTCGCTGTATCCATATGCGAAATAGTGCTGTAGCAGTGCATATGGGTCTTTTCCGATAACTGCAGCAACATCTGGATAGCTGTTATAATAATGTGCAGCATCAAATTTAGGAAGTTTGCTGGTGGCATTTTCTGGATCAGAAGGGAAATTGACCATAAGGAATGCGGTTTTTTCCTCGATGGTATCTACATGTCCGGCAGCATGACGCCATTCAGCCTGTCTGTTGGCGAAACGTCCTTCATTCATACCGAAACTCTGGTAATGATTGAATAATGCCTGTGGGTCAAATCCGGTTACATTAGCTACATCCGGGTATTTCCAGAAATAATAATGAGGATCGAACGCTGTCTCTGCTTTTACAGGAACTGCGATGAAAGCAGAAAACAGAAGTACGGCACAGAATGTGCAAATTAAAGTTTTCATTTTATGGAACTTCATTTTGTCACCTCCATATAGATTAGCTGTTTTTACTTCTGTAAATAGGATAACATTAGATTTACCAATTTTCAACAAAATTAACATTAAGATGAAAGAAGAGATGGATGAATCAAATGCATCCTACTTGCATTTTTGAATATGATGGGCTATAATAGCTAGTGTTATCGGGGTATGGCTCAGTTTGGCTAGAGCGCACGGCTGGGGGCCGTGAGGTCGCAGGTTCGAATCCTGTTACCCCGATTTTTCTATTCTGAAAGAGTTTCCCAGTCTTCATAGAGGCTTTCCAGTTCATTCAGGATCGTCTCTTTTTCTTTTGATAATTTGGTGACTTCTGCTACATTGGTGAAAATCTCCTCTTGAGTAAGCAGATCATCGATTTCTTTATCTCTGTTTTCCAGTTCTTCAATCCGTGCTTCCACACGTTTCAGTTCGTTTTGTTTTTTGCGAAGCTGAGCCTGCAGTTCTTTTTGCTGTTTCCAGTCCAGTTTTGCATCTGATTCTGCCGAAACAGCAGCAGTGTTAGAGGTTGTGCCGGAGACAGAGCTGGTGAAATCAGTCATTGTTTCTTTTTTCTCAAGATAATAATCGTAGTTACCGATATAATTGGTAAGCGTCTGGTCGGCTAGATCCAGGATTCGGGTAGCGGTCGTGTTGATGAAGTAACGGTCATGAGAGACGAACAGTACCGTTCCTGTATAATGATTCAGTGCGTTTTCGAGAATCTCTTTGGATACAATATCCAGATGGTTGGTCGGCTCATCGAGAATCAAAAAGTTTGCTTCGGAAAGCATCAGTTTGGCAAGAGATACTCGACCGCGTTCACCACCGCTTAAATCGCTGATTCGTTTAAAGACATCATCGCCTGTAAACAAAAAGGCAGCCAGTACATTGCGGATCTTGGTGTTTGTGAGTGTCGGATAAGTATCGGAAATCTCTTCAAACACGGTCTTTTCCATATGAAGAACATGATGTTCCTGATCATAATAGCCGATCTGTACACGGGACCCCAGACGAAATTCTCCTTTGTCTGCTGGAAGAACACCGTTCAGGATCTTCAGGATCGTGGTCTTACCAGTTCCGTTGCTGCCGATCAGTGCCACACGTTCCCCGCGTTTGATCTCAAAATCCAGATCGGTAAAGAGTGTCTGCGGAGGAAAAGCTTTGGAAAGTCCCAGTACGGATAAAACATCATTTCCGCTGGTGATACGTGGTTCCAGTTCGATACGCATATCCGCTTTGACCTCTGTTGGTTTTTCCAGAACATCTATTTTATCCAGCATTTTTTCACGGCTTTCTGCACGTTTGATAGATTTTTCACGATTGAAGGATTTGAGTTTTGCGATGACTTCTTCCTGGTGTTTGATCTCACGCTGCTGGTTCAGATATGCCTGCATCTGTGCATCTCGAAGCATGGCTTTTTTCTGCGCGTAGTCAGTGTAATTCCCCATAAAGGTCGTGACATTTCCCTGATCAATCTCCACAATTTTGGTCACAACACGATTCAAAAAGTACCGGTCATGGGATACGATAATGACTGCTCCAGGGTAATTCATCAAGAATGTCTCCAGCCAGGTGATGGAATTCATGTCCAGATGGTTGGTCGGTTCATCCAGCATGATGATGTCCGGGCGAGATAAGAGAAGTTTTCCCAGAGATACACGGGTCTTTTGTCCTCCGGAAAGGGTATCTACTTTTTTTGCGAATTCTTCTTCTGTGAATCCTAATCCTTTTAAAACGCCTGTAATCTCACTTTTCCAGGCATAACCGTTCTTCTGCTCAAATTCATGACTTAGATTAGCATAGCTGTCCATCATCTCCTGAAGCTCGGTACCACTTACATGTTTCATTGATAGCTCCAGCTGCCGAATGCGTGCTTCCAGGTCAAGAACATCCTGTTTGACGGTCAGCAGCTCATCGAAGATGCTGTTTCCGCTTTCCATCTCCTGATGCTGTGCCAGATAACCGATAGTCTTACCGCGGGTAATGACGGTCTGACCTTCATCTGCCGGCATCTCGTTCATAATGATTTTTAATAGTGTAGACTTGCCGGCTCCATTGATGCCGACGATAGCAGTTTTTTCTCTTTCTTCTATATGAAAAGAGGCATTTCTGAGCACGATATGTTCACCGAATGCCTTTGATAGGTTCTGACATGCTAAAATCATGTATATTTCTCCGTTCTGTGCATATTCCATTTCATTATATCGAAAATAAAAAAAAAGAAAAGAGGAACTTTGTTTATTGGCAGTTTGATGCATAAGGAGTGCGACAATTAAATGAGGAGTGTATACATTTTACAACATTTGTTTGACAGAAAAATGTCAAAGAGTTATACTTATTGTAGCATATGTTTGGGAGGCTGCGTATGGAGGAAAGACAGATATCGAAAGCAGTGATTAAGCGGCTGCCAAGGTATTACAGATATCTTGGAGAGATACTGAACAGCGGAGTGGAGCGTATTTCTTCGGGAGAACTCAGCAGTAAGATGCAGGTGACCGCTTCACAGATTCGGCAGGATTTGAATAATTTCGGTGGATTTGGGCAGCAGGGGTACGGTTATAACGTAAAGTATCTGTATGATGAGATTGGCAAGATTCTTGGTGTGAATCAGAAGCATTCCATGATTATCATTGGTGCTGGTAATTTTGGTCATGCTTTGGCTAATTATGATTTTGAAAAGAATGGTTTCGTGACAAAAGCGATCTTTGATGTACGTCCGGAACTGGCAGGAACATTGGTGCGAGGAGTTCCGGTTCTTATGATGGATCAACTGGAGTCTTATGTGAGACGGGAACAGATCGAGATTGCAGTGTTGACTTTGCCGAAAAGCCGTGTGGCAGAAGTGGCAGATCGTTTGGTGAAATGTGGAATCAAGGCACTTTGGAATTTTGCACATTTGGATTTGATCGTGCCGGATGGTGTTGTAGTGGAAAATGTGCATCTGGTAGACAGTCTGATGCAGTTGTCCTATCGGATCAGCCATTACGATGGGAATGAGGAATAAAGATGACAGGAAAAGATCTGCACAGTGGTGTCAGGTCTTTTTCTGTATGTACAAAGTGTAGGATGGAAAAAGAGGGATTTGCAACAAATGGAGCAAATAGAATATATTAGATTAGAGCAGAAAATACTGGAGTCACTTCCTGTAAGAAAACAGCGTTCCAATAAAGGTACTTATGGAAAAGTGCTTTGTATAGCTGGAAGTAAAAATATGGCAGGTGCGGCATACTTATGTGCATATGCTGCTTATCGGACGGGAGCAGGGTTAGTTCGTGTACTGACACCCGAAGAGAACCGTGTGATTATACAGACACTTTTGCCGGAAGCTGTTCTGACTACATTTGACAGTAAAGATCCTGATATGGATGTATTAAGGGAAGCACTTGTCTGGGCAGATGTGACGGCAATTGGACCTGGACTTGGGAAAGAAGCCTGGGCAGAAGTGTTTGTGGAACTGGTACTGAAGGAATATAAAAAGCCATTGGTCATAGATGCAGATGGTATCAATCATTTATGCAAAAATCAGGATTTATTAAAAGAATGCAAAGGTCCCGTAATTGTAACACCTCATGTGGGAGAGTTTTCGAGGCTTAGCGGAAAGGCCATACCGGATATTCTGGAACATATACCGGAATATGCGCTGGCTTATGCAGAAGAATATCATTGTATCTGTGTGTTAAAGGATGCGCCCAGTGCAGTTGGTTTTTTTGATGGAAGATGTTGGGTGAATACAACAGGAAATAATGGGATGTCTACCGGTGGAAGCGGTGATGTGTTAACCGGTATGATTGCGGGGCTGCTGGCACAAAAGACAGAGCCTTTACATGCTGCTTTGTTAGGTGTGTGGCTTCATGGAAAATCTGGTGATCTTGCTGCAGAGAAAGAAGGAACGTATGGACTGCTGGCAAGGCATCTGATAGAATATCTTCCAGGTGCAATGAGTTTTCATGGGAAATGAGAGAAAGGAACAATCGATGAAAAACTATTTAAGAGTGTGTGCAGAGATCAATCTGGATGCAGTTGCATATAATTTTAGAAGTATGAAAGAAAATCTGGTGCCGGGCACACAGATCATTGCGGTCACAAAGACAGATGGATATGGACATGGTGCTGTGCCGATTGCCAAAATGATAGAAGGATATGATTATGTCTGGGGATTTGCTACAGCGACGATTGAGGAAGCACTTCTGCTTCGGAAAGAGGGAATTCAGAAGCCGATCCTGATTCTCAGCTTTGTATTTCCGGATGTATACGAAGAAGTAGTAGCGTATGATCTGCGGCCGACTGTTTTTAAGCTTAGTATGGCTCGTCAGCTTTCAGAGGAAGCAGTCCGTCAGGGAAAGACTGTTCATATGCATATTAAAGTAGATACTGGTATGTCACGGATCGGTTTTCTTGATCATGCGGAAAATGCAGATGTGATAAAAGAGATCAGTCAGCTTCCGAATGTAGATATTGAGGGACTTTATACTCATTTTGCAAAAGCGGATGAACGGGATAAATCCAGCGTAAAAGAACAATTTGAGAGATATCAGGAATTTTCCAGGCTTTTGAATGAGCGTGGGGTGGATATAAAACTGCATCATTGCGGAAACAGTGCAGCAATCTTTGATCTTAGAGAAATGAATCTGGACGCAGTTCGTGCAGGCATCGCGATCTATGGTCTGTATCCATCAGAAGAGGTGAATAAATTCGCAGTGCCGATCACGCCGGTGATGAGTTTGAAGAGTCATGTTGTGTTTATTAAGGAAATTGAAGCGGGAACAGCTGTCAGCTATGGCGGTACCTTTGTGGCAGACCATACAATGAAGGTGGCAACCATACCAGTAGGTTATGGTGATGGTTATCCGCGAGCGCTGTCCAATAAAGGCTGGGTATTGATTCGCGGTCATCAGGCACCGATCATTGGAAGAATCTGTATGGATCAGTTTATGGTAGATGTTACTCATATTGCAGATGTGCAGGAAGGTGATTTTGTCACTCTGATTGGTTCTCAGGGCGGCAGAGAGATTACGATGGAAGATATGGGAGAATTGTCCGGAAGATTTAATTATGAGCTGGCATGTGATATTGGAAAGAGAGTACCTCGCCGTTATTGGAAAGACGGAAAAGTAGTGGCATGTCAGGATTATTTTGAAACAACAGGAATTATAGAAGAATAAAACAGGAATAGATTGGAAATACTCTGACTGAAAAAGCCAAAAACATATGGCAGATCGGAGTGAAAAAAAGTGAGTATCAGACGTGGAGATGTCTATTATGCAGATTTAAGACCAGTCATCGGATCAGAACAGGGAGGAATTCGTCCTGTACTGATTATTCAGAACGATATTGGTAATAAACACAGTCCAACGGTGATCTGTGCTGCAATTACCTCAAAGATGAATAAAGCGAAGCTTCCTACACATGTGGAGCTGGATGCATCAACTTACCATATGGTAAAAGATTCTGTGATTTTACTGGAACAGCTTCGTACGATTGATAAAAAAAGACTGAAAGATAAAGTGTGTCATCTGGATGCATCGATTCTGGAAAAGATTGATTCTGCGTTGAAAATCAGCCTGGAATTGGATACATAGACTTGCCAAGCCTGATTTCGCGTGTTAAAATATTAGTTTAGGAACGAAAGAAAGAAAAGGAGAATTGATTTATGTCAGGACATTCCAAGTTTGCCAATATAAAACATAAAAAAGAGAAAAATGATGCAGCGAAAGGTAAGATCTTTACCATCATCGGCCGTGAGATCGCGGTAGCTGTAAAAGAGGGCGGTCCAGACCCGAATAATAACAGCCGTCTTCGTGATGTAATTGCAAAAGCAAAAGCAAATAATATGCCGAACGATACCATTGATCGCGGTATCAAACGTGCAGCAGGTGATGCAAATGCTGTAAATTATGAGAGAGTTACATATGAAGGATATGGTCCAAATGGTATTGCGATCATTGTTGAGGCACTGACCGATAACAAGAACCGTACGGCATCTAATGTTCGCAATGCTTTCACCAAAGGAAACGGAAGTATGGGAACAACCGGTTGTGTCTCCTATATGTTTGATCAGAAGGGTCAGATCATCATTGATAAAGAAGAGTGCGAGATGGAAGCAGATGATCTGATGATGCTTGCACTGGATGCAGGTGCAGAAGATTTTGCAGAGGAAGAGGACAGCTTTGAGGTTCTTACTGCTCCGGATGATTTTTCTGCAGTGCGTGAAGCTCTGGAAAAAGAAGGAATCCCGATGGCTCAGGCAGAGGTTACGATGATTCCGCAGAATTATGTAACACTGACGGATGAGAATGCAGTGAAGTTCCTCAACCGTACACTGGATCTGCTGGATGATGATGACGATGTGCAGGCAGTTTATCACAACTGGGATGAATAAGAGATATGTTTAAAGAAGGAACATGTCCCAAGTGCCGTGAGACCATACAGGTACCTGAAGACAGAGAAACAATTCTTTGTATGTACTGCGGACAGGAGATTCGGGTCGATGAGGTATTGGGAAAGAAAAAACAATTTGATATTGTCCGCTATGGTGAATGCTATAATAGAGCGATGCTGGACATGAAGGATATGATAAGGACATGTGAAGATCCGGTGAAGCGTTTCAAAAAAGATTCCTATGAAGGAGAGTTTGAACGGTTTCATTCTTCTCACAGGGAGATGTACGAGGCGATTGCATTTGTTTACCAGAATGATGAACAGCCGGACAGATGGCTTCAGAAGCTTGCGGATCTTTTTGTATCAGAAGCAAAATCAGCTCTGGAAAGCTGTAAAAACAAAGGCAAAAAGAATCAGCTTCAGTTGGATATGAATCTGATGCTGGGAGTATATCTGATTCCTTCTATCCGAAAATATCCGGCAAAGTTTTCTGAGCAGTTTGCAGATTGTATCGTTACGACCTGGAATCGTGAACTGAAAGCATCGGTGGGGAAATCAAGCTTTGATGATATTGAAAGTGGTTTCCATAAGAAACTATGTTATATTACAACGGCAGTTTGTGAAAGTATTGGAAAAGGTCTGGATTGTTATGAATTGACTCTTTTGAAGCAATATCGTGATGAACATCTGGAGATGACGCAGGAAGGACATGAATTGGTAGAAGATTATTATAATATAGCACCAACGATTGTGAAGCGAATTGAGAAGCGTTCGGAACGGGATCAGATCTATGGAGCACTGTATCAGAATTATATTCTGCCTTGTGTGGAAATGATCGAAGAAAAAAAATATGATGCTTGCAGGGAACAGTATGAGAAGATGGTGCTGGAACTGAAAGCAGAATATATTAGTTAAACTTACAACAGAAAGAAGGAAAAGGCATGAGTAAGCCGTTTAGACCGGATACCATCTGCGTACAGGCAGGATGGAATCCAAAGAAAGGAGAACCAAGAGTTCTTCCGATTTATCAGAGTACAACATTTAAATATGATACTACAGAGGAAATGGGAGCATTGTTTGATTTGCAGGCGGAAGGATATTTTTATACCCGTCTTCAGAATCCGACCAATGATGCGGTAGCAGATAAGATCGCACAGTTAGAAGGCGGTGTAGCAGCGATGCTTACTTCTTCTGGACAGGCGGCGAACTTCTATACAATCGCGAACCTGTGTCAGGCTGGGGATCATATCGTATGTTCCGCAAAAGTATATGGCGGAACCTTTAACCTGTATAAAGCAACGATCAAAAAACTGGGTATAGATTGTACTTTCGTAGATCCGGATGCAAGTACAGAGGAGATTGACAAGGCATTCCAGCCGAATACGAAAGCAGTGGTAGGTGAGACCATTGCCAATCCGGCACTTACGGTTCTGGATATTGAAAAATTTGCTGTATTGGCTCACAAACATGGTGTTCCGTTGATTGTGGATAATACTTTTGCAACTCCGATTAACTGTCGTCCGTTTGAATTCGGAGCAGATATCGTGACTCATTCTACTACCAAATACATGGATGGACATGCAATGGCTGTAGGCGGATGTATTGTAGACAGCGGCAATTTTGACTGGGATGCTTATGCGGAGAAATTCCCAGGACTGACCACACCGGATGAGACCTATCATGGCGTTGTATATACAAAACAGTTTGGCAAGAAAGCTTTTATTACAAAAGCAACTGTTCAGCTTATGCGTGATCTTGGAAGTATCCAGTCTCCGATGAATGCATTTCTCCTGAATGTGGGTCTGGAGACTCTGCCGCTTCGTATGGAGAAGCATTGCAGCAATGCAAAAAAAGTGGCTGAGTTTTTAAAATCCCATGAGAAGGTAGAGTTTGTGAACTGTGCGATGCTGGAGGGTGATCAGTATTACGAGACTGCACAGAAGTATATGCCAAATGGAACCTGCGGTGTTCTTTCTTTTGGATTAAAAGGAACCAAAGAAGACGCAGTACGTTTTATGGACAGCTTAAAGCTGTGTGCAATCGTAACCCATGTGGCAGATGCGCGTACCTGCGTACTCCATCCGGCAAGCCATACCCATCGTCAGATGAACGAAGAACAGCTTCGTGAGGCTGGTGTAACTCCGGGCATGATTCGTCTGTCTGTAGGTATTGAGAATCCAGACGATATCATTGAAGATCTGGCACAGGCACTGCAGCAGGCATAGATTGGATTTATAAATCTGCATATTTGACCGGCTTTTTTGTCATACTAATACCAGTATGGCAGAAAGGCTGGTTTTTTTATGGCAGAGAATGAAGATCAATTAGAAAAGTATGGAAAACCAGATGAAATGCGTGATATTGAAAAGTCACACATTCATCTGTTAACGATCATTGGAGAAGTGGAAGGACATGAATGTCTGGCCGCCAACAGTAAGTCAACGAAATATGAGCATGTAATCCCTATACTGGCAGCAGTAGAGGAAAACCCGGAGATCCATGGACTTCTGGTGCTGATCAATACAGTGGGAGGTGATGTGGAGAGCGGGTTGGCGATCGCAGAGATGATCGCGTCCATCAGTAAGCCGACCGTATCACTGGTGCTTGGTGGAAGCCATTCCATCGGTGTTCCGCTGGCCGTATCTACGGATTACTCCTTTATTGTTCCGACAGGAACGATGATGATCCATCCGGTGAGAATGACCGGGATGATTATCGGTGTGGCACAGACCTTTGATTATTTTCAGAAAATTCAGGATCGGATCAGTGGTTTTGTTGTAGAGCACAGCAGAATAGAAAAGGAACGTCTGATGGAGTTGATGCTGGAGACTGGAGAATTGACCAAAGATGTGGGAAGTGTTCTGGTAGGAGAGCAGGCAGTTGCAGAGGGGATCATTGATGCGGTCGGTGGTATCAGTGATGCGTTTCAAAAGCTTCGGAAACTGATGGGGGAATAGAAAGTCTTTTCTTTCATGGATAATTATGTTAAAATGCATCTATATTTCATCAGGTGTGAATAAACAGCCTGGAGAAAACAAGGAGGATATTTTGGCATGGGCGTGTTAAGCGGTCTGAAACCGGAAGGTGTTTGGAAATATTTTGAGGATTTGTGTGGAATTCCTCATGGATCTTATAATGAAAAGGCAGTCAGTGATTATTGTGTAGATTTTGCGAAAAAACGTGGTCTGGAAGTATATCAGGATGATGCATGGAACGTTGTGATCATCAAGGAAGCAACAGCTGGCTATGAAGATGCAGAGCCTCTGATTATTCAGGGACATCTGGATATGGTATGTGAGAAAAAGCCGGATTCTGATTTTGATTTTGAAAAAGATGGACTTCGTCTGAACATCGATGGAGACTATGTTTATGCAGAGGGAACAACCCTTGGAGGGGATGATGGAATTGCGATTGCCTATGCATTGGCGATTCTGGATGATGACAGTATGGAACATCCAAGACTGGAGGCAGTGTTTACGACCAGCGAGGAGGTTGGTATGGATGGTGCAATGGCATTGGATACGTCCATGTTGAAAGGTCATCAGGTGCTGAATCTGGATTCAGAAGAAGAGGGAGTGCTGCTGGTTGGCTGTGCAGGCGGATGCAGTACGATTGTTACCCTTCCGCTGCGGCGCAAGAAGGCACAGGGATTATCGGTTACTTTGATGGTGAGCGGATTGAAAGGCGGCCATTCTGGAGTAGAGATTGATAAAGGCAGAGGAAATGCCAATATCCTGATGGCGCGTATCCTGGCAGAATTAAAGATGAGCATCAATTATCAGTTGCTCCATGTGGAAGGCGGTCGTAAGGACAATGCAATTCCAAGAGAATGTAGAGCAGAGCTGTTGATTGCAGCGGAACAGGCAGAGCAGATGCAGAAGTTCTGCGCAGAGTATGATGCTATATTAAAGAAAGAATATGCGGCTACAGATGCAGATGTGTCAGTCAGCGTGTCGCTTCATTCGGAAACAGAAGCAGGGGCAGTAGATGAAGATTCTTTAAGAAAAATGATGGCACTTTTGAATGCCCTTCCCAATGGTATTCAATCTATGAGCGGAGATATCGAGGGACTGGTTGAGACATCTCTGAATCTTGGTGTTCTGATGATGAATGATGAAGAAATCATGCTTCGTCATGCGGTCAGAAGTTCGGTAGGATCTGCAAGAGAATGGCTGGTCAAGAAGATGGCATTGACAGCAGATATCTGTGAGGCAGCTTTAAAGGTGAGTGGTGTATATCCGGCATGGGAATACAGGAGAGATTCCAGACTTCGTGAAGATATGGTATGGATCTATGAGCAGATGTTTGGTGCGACACCGAAGGTACAGGCGATTCATGCAGGTCTGGAGTGCGGCATTCTGGCATCGAAGATTGCAGATATGGATTGCGTATCTATGGGACCGAATATGCAGAATATTCATACGACAGAAGAACGGATCAGTATTTC
Organism: Lachnospiraceae bacterium; assembly: GCA_017558865.1. GTDB lineage: Bacteria > Bacillota > Clostridia > Lachnospirales > Lachnospiraceae > Hominiventricola. The sequence goes on along the minus strand of JAFYTM010000145.1, from coordinate 7,683 downwards.
TTCTGTAGGACGGATGTGGGATTATATTCAGGAGATTATGAAGAGAAAATAAAAAAGCGGTAAGACGTTCTGGTGAAGAATGTCTTACCACTTTTTTATTGCACGGGATAAAGATTTAAAATATTTTCAGATGTTGTTTTCAGGCGTTCAAATGTCAGACGCAGATCCTCCACATCTTTTTCTGTCATTTTTTCCGGGCGAATTTTTTTGAGTTTTTTCTTTAATGCAGAACAGTCATCTCTGAGCATAAGTTTGCAGGTCAGATCGATGTACCGTCCGGGTTCTTTTAATGCTGCCTGTGTTTTTTTTAATAAATTCTCGGATTCTGTAATCAGTAATACGATCTGTTCCGCATTAGGATTAAACGTTAAACTCATGTAATCTCTCCTTATATATTATCAGATTTGTTTTCCAACCGGGGCTGCGTAGATGATGGTTTGATAATCTGTTTCAGCAGACGATTCTGGCTGGAATCCAAGAAGCTGATCAAAGCGATCCTGGTCATATGCCCCGATGGCGCAAGTTCCGCATCTGAGTGCTTCGCAGGCAAGATAGAGATTTTCGCAGACATGACCGGCATCAATCAGAAGATATTTGACAGCTTTCAAACCAAAGCGCCATTCCATGCGGTACGGGATAGAACTCCATGCAAAAAGAACAGGAGCATTTGCTGCAAATGTCTGACCGCAGAGTGCATCAAGAAGTTCTGCATCAAAGTTATCCCGGTCGTCCCAGATCTCCAATTCATGTTTTTCCGGGAGATAATGATAGATGCCCTTTTTTAGTCCATCGATGCGGTTTACAAAAAGATAAGTCTCGAATGTATGGCGAGAACCGGCAGATGGTACATTACGGAACGTAACCGGATTTTTATGTCCTGCAAATCGTCTCACACCCTGGGTGCTCCACAACAAAAAGGATAACTCTAATAAGGAAAGTGCCTCATCTGCGTATTGACGACGGCTTTCTCTGGTCTGGATCAGTTCCATGATATTTCCTGTAAAAGTGAGGTCTTCAAAATTTGCAGGAAGTGGGATGATTTGTGTCCCTTTTGGAGCCTGGAGGCATGGAATGGACGGCAGCTTCTGCTGCTGGTCTGTCGGTTCTGCGTTCACATCTCCGCTATGGTGAGCTTTTAATAATTGTCTTTTTTTTGAGATTTCGTATCTGGTTGTTTCGTTCATCATTCTGTCTCCTGATGTTGTTATTTCTTTCAATAGTGTTGCAGATAAAGAGGGGAATGTCAACCAGATATTTTGTCTGAAAAGTTGCGGGGGAAGATTTTATCCAGTATAATTTATCTATTAGGAACAGTAGGGAGTGTATACATATGAGATGTCCGTATTGTAGTGAGGAGATGGAGCAGGGATATATTGTGTCAGATGCAGGATGTGCAATTGCATGGAGAAAAAACATGATTTGATACGGGTATGGAGGTGACCATTATGAAAGACAGAATCCAGTTATCAATTTCGCCCTTTACCATGATTTCTGGTTGTGTTATAATCACACACATATGTAAAAATAGCCCATTTAGCAAAGAGAGGTAATTTTGTGGCGGAACTTACACCAATGATGCAGCAGTACATGAAGACGAAAGAAGAATATAAGGACTGCATCTTATTTTATCGCCTCGGCGATTTTTATGAAATGTTTTTTGAGGATGCGAAGATTGTTTCCAAAGAGCTGGAACTGACCCTGACCGGCAAGAACTGCGGTCTGGAGGAACGTGCGCCTATGTGCGGTGTACCGTTCCATTCGGTAGAAGGTTATTTGAGCAGGCTTGTGTCCAGAGGATATAAAGTAGCAATCTGCGAGCAGACGGAGGACCCGGCGCAGGCAAAAGGTCTGGTGAAGCGGGAAGTTGTCCGGGTGGTGACGCCAGGCACAAATCTGAATGCGCAGGCTCTGGATGAGTCCAGAAACAATTATATCATGAGTATTGTCTATGTCAGTGACCGGTTCGGAATCTCATTTGCGGATGTAACGACCGGTGATTATTTTGTTACGGAGGTGGACTCTTCCAGAAAGCTGGTGGATGAAATCTGCAAATATTCGCCTCGTGAGATCGTCTGCAACGAAGCATTGATGATGAGCGGAGTGGAGCTGGAGGATATAAAAGAGCGACTTGGCATCGTCATGTATGCGCTGGAAAACTGGTATTTTGATGATGAGCTGTGTAAAAAGCAGCTTCTTGAGCACTTTCAGGTAAAATCACTGGAGGGACTTGGTGTGGTGGACTTTGAATGCGGCGTTATCGCATCAGGGGCACTTCTTCGCTATCTGACAGAGACCCAGAAGACATCTCTTGTTCATATGACCAGACTTTTACCATATACTTCCGGTAATTTTATGATCATCGACAGTTCCAGCCGGAGGAATCTGGAGCTGGTGGAGACTTTACGGGAAAAGCAGAAGAGAGGTTCTCTTCTGTGGGTTCTGGATAAGACGAAGACGGCAATGGGAGCCCGTACACTCAGGGGTTATATTGAGCAGCCATTGATTGATTGGGAAGAGATTGAAAAGCGTCTGTGTGCGATTGAAGAGTTGAACAGTCAGTTAATCACCAGAGAAGAGCTGCGGGAATATCTGAATCCGATCTATGATCTGGAGCGTCTGATTGGTCGTATCAGCTATCAGACTGCCAATCCGAGAGATTTGATTGCATTCAAGACATCTCTTGCTATGCTGCCGCATATTAAGATGCTGTTGGAAGAATTAAAGACGCCGCTTTTAAAAGAAATCTGTGAAGAGCTGGATACGCTGGAGGATATCCATGAACTTCTGGAAGAATCCATTCAGGAGGAACCGCCGATCTCTATCCGGGAAGGAAATATGATCAAAGAAGGTTACAATGAAGATGTGGATAAATACCGCCACGCCAAGACAGAAGGAAAATCCTGGCTTGCGGATATCGAGACGAAGGAACGTGACCGGACTGGTATCAAAAATCTTCGTATTAAATTTAACAAAGTATTTGGTTATTATCTGGAAGTAACCAATTCCTATAAAAATCTGGTGCCGGAAGATTATATCCGTAAGCAGACTTTGACAAATGCGGAACGTTATATTACGCCGGAATTAAAGGAACTGGAGGATACGATTCTCGGTGCAGAAGAAAAACTGACGGCTCTGGAATATGAACTTTTCTGTCAGATTCGTGATCATATTGCATCACAGGTGCTTCGCATCCAGAAGACTGCAAAAGCAGTGGCGAGACTGGATGTGTTCACTTCGCTGGCATATGTGGCAGAGAAAAACAATTATGTGCGCCCGAAGATGAACAGTAAGGGAATTATAGATATCAGGGGTGGCCGTCATCCGGTAGTAGAGCATATGATCTCCAATCATATGTTTATCTCCAATGATACGTATCTGGACAGCAATGCGAACCGCATCTCTGTCATTACAGGACCGAATATGGCAGGTAAATCTACCTATATGCGTCAGACTGCACTGATTGTGCTGATGGCACAGGTGGGGAGCTTTGTGCCTGCGGAAAGTGCAAATATTGGGGTAGTAGATCGTATCTTCACGCGTGTAGGGGCATCTGACGATCTTGCCAGCGGGCAGAGTACGTTTATGGTGGAGATGAATGAGGTCTCTAATATTCTGCGCAATGCGACCTCCAACAGTCTTCTGATCCTGGATGAGATCGGAAGAGGAACCAGTACCTTTGACGGTCTGAGTATTGCGTGGGCGGTGATCGAACATATAGCGGATAAAAAGCTGTTAGGAGCCAAGACGTTATTTGCAACGCACTACCATGAGCTGACGGAGCTGGAAGGTACGATGGACGGAGTCAACAACTATTGTATTGCAGTGAAGGAAAAAGGTGATGACATTGTTTTCCTTCGTAAGATTGTCAAAGGCGGAGCAGATAAGTCCTACGGTATTCAGGTAGCAAAGCTGGCGGGGGTTCCAGAAAGTGTGATTTCCAGGGCGAAGGAACTGGTGGAAGAATTAAGTCAGGCAGATATTTCATTGAAAGCAAAGGATATTGCAAAGGAACACCGTCTAAAGGTAAAGCAGAAAAGCAAACCAAAGAAATATGATGAAGTGGATCTGGAACAGATCTCTCTTTTCGATACAGTCAAAGACGATGATGTGGTGAAGGAGCTGCAGGAGCTGGATATCTCCAACATGACACCGATGGATGCGATGAACACCCTGTATCGTCTGCAGAATAAGCTGAAGAACAGATGGTAGGAATATAATGGGAAAGATTGCAGTATTAGATCAACAGACAATTGACAAGATTGCGGCCGGTGAGGTAGTGGAGCGTCCGGCTTCCGTAGTAAAAGAATTGGTGGAAAATGCGATTGATGCAGGAGCCTCTCAGGTGACGGTAGAGATTCGGGAAGGCGGGATTGGATTTATCCGCATCACAGACAATGGAAGCGGGATAGAAAAAGATGATATTTCCAAGGCGTTTCTGCGTCATTCTACCAGTAAGATTCGAAGTGCGGATGATCTGCTCGGAGTGACTTCGCTTGGTTTTCGAGGAGAAGCATTATCCAGCATTTCTGCTGTTTCTATGGTGGAGCTGATCACTAAGACCCGTGAGAACACGTTGGGGAATCGCTGTTATCTGGAAGGCGGTGTTCAGAAAACTCTGGAGGAGATTGGTGCGCCGGATGGAACGACTTTTATTATTCGGAATCTGTTTTATAATACACCTGCCCGAAAGAAGTTTTTAAAAACAGAGATGTCAGAGGCGGCAGCTATTCATGAAGTGATGACTCATCTGGCACTTTCTCATCCGGAGATTTCATTTAAAGTGATCATTCATAATCAGATGAAGCTTCAGACTGCCGGGAATGGCAATCTGAAAGATGTAATCTATCATGTCTATGGAAGAGATGTAGCCATGCGTCTGCTGTCTGTTGATCGAAAAGAAGGACCTCTGCATATCACAGGATTTATTGGAAAGCCTGAGATCTGCCGAGGGAATCGTAATTATGAAAATTATTTTATCAATGGACGATTTGTAAAGAGTAAAATCATAGCAAAAGCCATTGAAGACGGCTATAAAAGTTTTATGATGCAGCATCGGTATCCGTTTACCTGTCTGGATATTCGGATTGATGGGACGATGCTGGATGTAAATGTGCATCCGACAAAGATGGAGCTTCGGTTCAGCGATCAGAATCTGATCTATGATGTGATACAAAGAACCGTTAGAGATGTGTTGTCAGGGAAGGAGCTGATTCCGGAGGTATCGCTGGATACTCCGAAAATTCCTGAGCAAAAGCCGGAGAAACTGGAAAAGATGTGGAAAACTCCGGAGCCGGCGAAGGAACCGGTGACTCCGCAGGATAAAAATCTGGAATATTTCATGGCACAGATGAAAAAACGGGTGGAAGAGCGGCATATACAGGAGAAGACGGTGCAGCCAGAAAAGAAACCGGAGGTACAGAAGTCTGTGAAAGTACCGAAAGTACAGGAACCACCGAAAGTGCAGGAACCGCCTCAGACGATCTGCGAAGAGAACGATTATCAGGTGAAACCTAAGCCGAAGGCTGAGCCGGAACAGCTTGACTTATTTGATGGAAAGCTGTTATCAAAAGAAGCGGCTATTCGTCATGAAATCATCGGTCAGCTTTTTGATACCTACTGGCTGGTGCAGTTTGGCGACAAGCTTTATATCATCGATCAGCACGCAGCCCATGAGAAGGTATTGTATGAACGACTGATGAATGATCTGAGAGAACGTACTTTTCAGTCACAGCTTTTATCCCCGCCTATCGTACTGAATCTAAGTATGCAGGAAGAACAGTTATATCTGAAATATCAGCAGTGTTTTGCAGATATGGGGTTTGAGATCGAAGAATTTGGCGATCGTGCCTATGCCGTTCGGGCAGTACCGTCTAATCTTCCAGGGATTGCGAAAAACAATATTTTGATGGAACTTCTGGACAGCTTGTCTGAGATCACAGGAAATGTGAGTTCAGAGTCACTTCTGGATAAGGTAGCCTCCATGTCCTGTAAGGCGGCAGTGAAGGGCAATCATCACATGTCTTCTATGGAAGCAAAAGCTCTTATTGATGAGTTATTGATGCTGGAGAATCCATACAACTGTCCGCATGGAAGACCTACGATCATTTCCATGACAAAATATGAACTGGAAAAGAAGTTTAAACGAATTGTATAAATATAAAGGAGACGGTATATGAGAGAACCTTTAGTTATCCTGACAGGACCGACTGCAGTCGGCAAGACAAAGCTTTCGATCGCTTTGGCGAAAGCCATTGGCGGAGAGATTATCTCGGCAGACTCCATGCAGGTATATAAATATATGGACATTGGTTCGGCGAAGATCCGTCGGGAAGAGATGCAGGGCGTATCTCATTTTCTGGTGGATGAACTGGAGCCGTCAGAGGAATTTCATGTGGTGCGTTTTCAGCAGATGGCGAAGGCCGCCATGGAAGAGATCCGTAGCCGGGGACATATTCCGATTCTGGTAGGCGGTACCGGTTTTTATATCCAGGCGATCGTGAATAACATTGATTTTACGGAAAATGAAGCAAGTCCTTATCGACAGGAGCTGGAGCGACTTGCTGCAGAGAAAGGTGCAGATTATCTGCATGAGGAATTGAAAAAAGTAGATCCGGAGTCTGCAGAAGCAATCCATGCCAACAATGTAAAACGGGTGATCCGTGCGCTGGAATTTTATCAGTTGACAGGCAGAAAGATTTCTGAGCACAATGAAGAACAGAAGAAACGGCAGTCGCCTTATAATTTTGCCTATTTTGTCCTGAATGATGACCGGGCCAGGCTTTATGCACGCATTGAACAGCGGATCGATGAGATGCTGCAGGAAGGGCTTGTAGAGGAAGTAACCCGTTTAAAGGAGATGAGTTATCACCGTGGTATGGTGTCCATGCAGGGGCTGGGATATAAAGAGATTCTTGCTTTCCTGGATGGGGAGTGTACGCTGCAGGAGGCTGTGGAGATTTTAAAGAGAGATACCAGACATTTTGCCAAGAGACAGATCACATGGTTTAAGAGAGAAAGAGAAGTGATCTGGTTAAACAAAGAGAATTATGCATATGATGAAGGGAAGATACTGGATCATATGCTGAATATATTGCGAGAGAAGGAAATAGTGAAATGAATCTGAAAGAAATGTACAGGGTCATGGGGATCAGTGAAGCGGTCTATACCTATGGTCAGAAGATAGAAGAAGAATTAAAAGAACGTTTTGCCGAAATTGATGAAACGGCAGAGTATAATCAGCTAAAGGTTGTCCATGCCATGCAAAAGCGCAGAGTCAGTGATATCCATTTTGCCAGCACCAGCGGCTATGGCTACAACGATCTGGGACGGGATACTCTGGAGGAGGTCTATGCAGAGGCATTTCATGCAGAGGCTGCACTGGTGCGTCCGCAGATCACCTGCGGAACCCATGCACTTGCAGTGGCGCTGGCTGCAAACCTGCGTCCGGGAGATGAACTTCTGGCAATCTCCGGCAAGCCATACGATACGCTGGAAGAGGTGATCGGTATCCGTCCGTCCAATGGAAGCCTGGCAGAGTATGGTGTGACATATCGTCAGGTGAATCTGACTGCAGAGGATGGCTTTGATTTTGAAGGTATCAAAAATGCAATTCACGAGCATACAAAAATGGTGCATATTCAGCGTTCCAAAGGTTATCAGACAAGAAGAACTCTGTCAGTAACG
>JAFYTM010000144.1 GCA_017558865.1 Lachnospiraceae bacterium | reverse complement strand
TTTCGATCCGGACAATACGATTTTATGACAAACAAAATATCCTGAAGCCATCCTATGTTACTCCTTCCGGTGCACGGTTTTATACAGATTCTGATCTGGCAAGGCTGCAGCAGATCCTGCTGCTGAAATATCTTGGCTTTTCTCTGGATGATATCCGGGAGATGACGATTGGGGACACGGATTATCATTTCCTTCGCAATTCTCTGACCTTACAGAAAAAGCTGATTCAAGACCGCATTGAACAGATGCAGCTTGTGGAAAGCGCCATCGAAGATACCGTAAAAGCGATCGATCAGGAGCATCAGGTAGACTGGAGCCATATGCTCGATCTAATTCACCTGACCGGAATGGAAAAGAGCTTAAAGACACAGTACCAGAATGCTACCAATATCTCTGCCCGTATCCGCCTGCACAGAGATTATTCAACCAATCAGCAGGGGTGGTTTCCGTGGATCTATGAGCAGTGCCAGATCCAGGACGGACAAAAGATTCTGGAACTGGGCTGCGGCAACGGTGCTTTGTGGACGGAAAACTATTCACGGATTCCGAAGCGAATCGGCATTACACTTTCCGATATTTCTGAGGGCATGCTGCGAGACGCCCGAAGGAATATTGGTCAGGATGATCAGCGCTTCTCTTTCGCAGCATTTGACTGTACACAGATTCCATATGAAGACCAGTCATTTGACCGGATCATCGCCAACCATGTATTATTCTACTGCACAGATCTGGAACAGGTCTGTCAGGAAATCCAACGCGTCTTAAAGCCCGACGGTATCTTCCTCTGCAGCACCTATGGACACAGTCACATGAAAGAGATCAGCGAACTGGTCCAACAGTTTGACAGCCGCATCGTGCTTGCTGCTGAAAATCTCTACGAACAGTTCGGACTGGAAAACGGACAGGCAGTTCTGGCAACATATTTTACAGATATATCCTGTATTCATTATGAAGATTCGATCCAGCTTGACCGGGCAGAGCCGCTGATCGAGTACATTCTGTCCTGCCATGGGAATCAGAACCAGATTCTTTTGGATCGTTATAAAGATTTTCGGACATTCACAGAAAAAAAAGTAGCCGGAGGCTTTTATATCACGAAGGATGCTGGAATTTTCCGCGCATGGATTGGTAAAAATAGATAAAAATCCATAATTTCCAAAAAAGTACTTGAAGGTGACCTAGCGTCACCTTTTATAATATTTGCAGACAGGGAAATCGTGATGATTTCCCAGGATACATTTGATTAAGGAGAAAAACATTATGAGTAAGAAAACAATCATCGTAACCGGTGGCGCAGGCTTCATCGGAAGTAACTTTGTATTTCATATGCTGAATAAATATCCTGAATACCGCATTGTGTGTCTGGACTGCCTGACCTATGCCGGCAATCTGTCCACGCTTGCACCGGTTATGGACAATCCGAATTTCCGTTTTGTAAAGGAAAGCATCACAGACCGTGAGGCGGTATATAAACTGTTCGAGGAAGAGCATCCGGATGTGATCGTTAACTTCGCAGCAGAGAGCCATGTAGACCGTTCCATCGAGAATCCACAGGTATTCCTGGACACCAACATCATTGGAACCTCTGTCCTGATGGATGCCTGCCGCAAATACGGCATCGAGCGTTACCATCAGGTATCCACCGATGAGGTATATGGTGATCTTCCGCTGGACCGCCCGGATCTGTTCTTCACCGAGGAGACCCCGATCCATACCTCCAGCCCGTATTCTTCCAGTAAAGCTGGTGCTGACCTTCTGGTTCTTGCATATCACCGTACCTACGGTCTGCCTGTCACCATCAGCCGCTGCTCCAACAACTACGGACCATATCATTTCCCGGAGAAACTGATCCCGCTGATGATTGCCAACGCACTGAATGACAAGCCACTTCCAGTATATGGAACCGGTGAAAATGTGCGTGACTGGCTGTATGTGGAAGACCATTGCAAGGCGATCGACCTGATCATCCATAACGGACGCGTAGGCGAAGTATACAACGTAGGCGGACACAATGAGATGCAGAACATTGATATCGTAAAGATCATCTGCAAGGCACTTGGCAAGCCGGAAAGCCTGATTACTTATGTAACCGACCGTAAAGGCCACGATATGCGTTATGCGATTGACCCGACCAAGATCCACAACGAACTGGGATGGCTGCCGGAGACCAAATTTGAGGACGGTATCCAGAAAACGATCCAGTGGTATCTGGACAACAAGGAATGGTGGGAAACCATCATCTCCGGTGAGTATCAGAACTATTACGAAAAAATGTACGGCAACCGCTAGGACTTGTATTGGAGGTATAGACTATGAAGGTATTTGTAACAGGAGTCGGCGGACAGCTTGGACATGACGTGATGAACGAGCTTGCAAAGAGAGGCTATGAAGGAGTCGGCTCTGATATCGCTCCAGAATACAGCGGCGTACAGGACGGTACCGCTGTGACCACGATGCCTTATGTTCCAATGGACATCACGGACAAAGTTTGTGTAGAAAAAGTATTACATGACGTACAGCCGGATGTGGTGATCCACTGTGCTGCATGGACGGCAGTAGATATGGCAGAGGATGATGACAAGGTCGAGAAGGTTCGTCTGGTCAATGCGACTGGTACAGAAAATATTGCTCTGACCTGTAAAACACTGGACGCGAAGATGGTATATCTTTCCACAGACTATGTCTTCGACGGACAGGGAACCCAAGCCTGGACAGCAGACTGCAAGGATTACAAACCACTGAACGTATACGGTCAGACCAAGCTGGAGGGGGAGCTGGCCGTCTCCAATAATCTTGAAAAATATTTTATCGTCCGTATCGCGTGGGTATTCGGCGTCAACGGCAAGAACTTTATCAAGACGATGCTGAACGTAGGCAAGAACCACGATAAGCTTACCGTGGTGAATGATCAGATCGGTACACCGACCTACACCTTCGACCTTGCCCGTTTGCTGGTGGACATGATCGAGACTGAAAAATATGGCTATTATCATGCAACCAACGAAGGCGGATATATCAGCTGGTATGAATTTACTCTGGAAATCTTCCGTCAGGCAGTTGCTATGGGACATACCGAATACGGCGACCGACTGACCGTTGCTCCGGTCACTACCGCTGAATACGGCGTCTCCAAGGCAAAACGTCCTTTCAACTCCAGATTGGACAAGAGTAAGCTTGTGGAAAATGGATTCACTCCGCTTCCAACCTGGCAGGATGCGTTGGAGAGATATCTGAAAATTATTCTTTAAAAGAAAATGGCAGGTTTCCAAAGCAAGGATTCCTGCCATTATTCCTTGTCTCTCGACAAATTTTGTGCTATACTGCACGCATGGGAAACCAGAGAGCCAGGCGGCTTACCCTCTTTGATCGGAGGGGCTATCCCCTCCAGACGAAAGAAAGGAGGGCGATGCCAATGTATGTTACATATTCGGATTTATTCCAATTTTGTATATTCATTGTTACCCTTGTAAGTGCGTGTTACGTGATGTTCAAGGGAAAAAGATAGCCGCCACTACTACCAATAGTGACGGCTGTTTGAAATACAGCTACTAACTGTTGAGGGTAGCCACTTCTCTGGCTTTCCCTTTTTCTATCATCAATATAACATATCTTTCAGTACAGTGCAAGAGATAAAGAGATTTATCCATTGTAAACACTATTTTCGCAATGATTTTTGAAAATGAAATCAACGAAAAAACAACCCCGGCAAAGCTTGATTTTATCAGCATTTTCAGTGCTGACAAAGCCAGACGAAACCGGGATTGTTCAAAGGGGAGGATAAGTATTCAATTTATCTTTGGTTTAATTATATTATGACCGTTCTTTGAAAAGATATACACAAAACCGAAAAAATCTCCCTCAAAAAATGCTTGTTATGTAGTTTTAAATACTATATAATTGACTTTGAGGTGATGAACAATGACGATTGATCCACAGGACATATTAAACAGTATACTTTCCAGTCTGGAGCGAATTGATTATATTAAGCCAAAGGATATTCCGGGCATTGATTTATATATGGATCAGGTGACGACTTTCATGGAAGAGCATCTGCAGTCCTCCAAGCGTTACGAGGAGGATAAGATTTTGACCAAGACGATGATCAACAATTATGCCAAGAATCATCTTCTTCCATCCCCGGAAAAGAAAAAGTATTCCAAAGAGCATATGCTGCTTTTGATCTTCATCTACTATTACAAGGGAATTCTTTCGATCGGAGATATCCAGAGTCTTCTGCAGCCATTGACAGACCGTTATTTCCAGATAGATGGTCCGATCAATATGGAGACGATCTACGAAGAAGTATTTAGCCTGGAAAAAAGCCAGGTAGAAAAGATGAAGGAGGATGTGATCGAGAAATATAAGATCGCTTCGGAGATGTTCCCGGAAGCAGCCGCAGAGGATCAGCAGTTCCTGCAGATTTTTTCGTTTATCTGTCTGCTCAGCTTTGATATCTATGTCAAAAAACAGGTCATAGAAAAACTGATCGATGAACTGCCCAAAAAAGAATCAACGAAAAAACATAAGGATTAAAAAATCAGGCAACGGAAAACTTCTCCGCTGCCTGATTTTTTAATGCTCTATTCTTCTTTTTTTTCCATTCTGCGAAATACCATGTCGTATCCATCATTCCCGTAATTCAAAGAACGATTTACGCGACTGATTGTAGCGGTAGAGGCACCTGTCTTCTCCGCAATCTCCAGATAAGTCTTCTTCTCCCGCAGGAGCTTCGCTACTTCAAAACGCTGGGAAAGTGACTGTATCTCATTGATCGTACACACATCTTCAAAAAAGGTATAGCATTCTTCCATGCTCTGAAGGCTTAAAATTGCCTGAAACAGTCCGTCTGTCGCTTCATTACGAATTTTTTTGCTCATATCAGATATCTTCTCCTCGTTCTTTTCTACTACGACATTGTATCACAGTAAATTTTTAAAGTCCAGCACTTTTCGTAATTAAAGTGAGTTTTTATTAATATAAGCGTACAGCTTCTCTTTCTGGCTGTTCACCACCAGTTCTTCCGGAAAATCCACTTCTTCCATCAGCTCCAGTGCATAGCAGTGATTCAGAATATCCGTATAAAAATGCGCATCACTTCCCATAATGACCGGGGTCTGATACTTTTTGCAGAGCTTTAAGATCTCTGTGTCATTTTCACGGGTATGCTGGCGGAAGCTTCTCGGATTCAAAGAATTGTTGTTGATTTCCAGCAACGTATGCGTATCCTTTGCCGCCTGCACCACCGCCTCCAGATCCATCGGATAACGTCCGTCATCCGGATGACCGATGATATTGACCAGGGGATTTTTCATTGCCTGGATCACACATTCCGTGTTATAGTCCCTGCTGCCCGGCTTGATACATGGAATATGAAGACTGGCTATTGTAAGGTCCATCTTTTTCAGTTCTTTCTCCGGCAGATCGACCGTTCCTTTGTCATCCATAATGTTCAGCTCCGCACCAAGCAGCAGTTCCATATCTCCATACTGACGTTCTACTACTTTCAGATTGTGAAAATAAAATTCATGACAGGTTCCCGGCATCTGAGGTGCATGCTCCGTAATTCCAAATACTTCAAGACCTCTTTTTTGAGCTTCCTGCACCATCTCCATCATCGTATTGTAAGCATGTCCGCTCACCAGCGTGTGCGTATGCACATCTAATATATCTCTCATATTTTTTACCCATTGATCCTTTTTAACAATTCCTGCAGTTCCTGTTTTGCCTGTTTCTGACTGAACACCTGAATCCCATGGATTCCGAGACGTACTGCCGCAGCGATATTGGCAGCAGAATCATCCAGGAACACCGTTTCTTCTGGAAGCAATCCATATCTCGCAAGTAACGTCTGATAAATATCTTCATTCGGTTTGATCTGATGCACTTCATAGGACATCACACCGCCATCCAGTTCTTTCAGAAAAGACAACTGATCCGCTCCTTCTTTCTTTACACGGTCAGAATAATTAGACAGATAATAAGTCTTATATCCATCTGTTTTCAAAGAACGAATCCAGTCTGTGGAACCCGAACGCTCCTTTACGATGGTTCCAAGGTCAGAAAACACCAGACGAATCTCCTGCTCAATCTGCGGGTCACTGGCAATAAATCCGTCCAGAAGCTGCTCGTTTGTCCACACACCGCGGTCCAGCTCGTTCCAGACTGGACTTTGCATCATGGCTTTTCCGATCCTCTCCAACATCTCACCCTGAAATCCAAAACGTGCAATATGGTCTCTCCAGCAATAATCCACCAGAACATTTCCAATATCAAATACAATATTTTTAATCATATCTTTTGCCATTTCTTTCTATTATATTCTTGTAATATCCGATCATCCAAAATCAAACAGAGACAACTGATTCGATTCCGGCAAGCCCTCCAGCAGTCCCAGATCTCCCATCAGATCAATCACCGTTTTACTCAGCTTCGATCTCTGACGCAGATCATCCCTGGACAGGAATGGACCCTGAGCCGCAGCCTCTACACAGGCATCCGCAGCCTTGTCTCCCAGTCCGTTGATACTGGACAGTGACGGCATCAGTTTTCCATCGATGATCTGAAAGCATTTTGCCTGTACACGATAAATATCAATCTTCATAAACTCAATTCCACGGGCATACATTTCCTGTACACTCTTCATGTCCTTTAACATTTCCTGTTCTTTCTGGGACAGAGTATCACTTCTGCGTTTAAAATCAGCCATATGGTATTCCAGGCGTTCACGTCCCTGACACATGATCTCATAATCAAATGCCGATGCACGGATACTGAAATAAGCCGCATAGTAAGCCAACGGATGGTTGATCTTAAAATACGCAATTCTCCATCCCATCATAACATACGCTGCCGCATGAGCCTTCGGGAACATGTACTTAATCTTTTCACAGGACCAGATATACCAGGCAGGTACATCATGTGCCACCATCTCTGCCTTCCATTCCTCCCACTTGTCGCATTTTCCTTTTGCAACAGCACCCTTTCTTACGGCTTCCATGATCTTAAAGGACATCTCACTGTCCAGTCCTTTGTTGATCAGGTACGTCATAATATCGTCTCGGGTACAGATCGCTGTGGAAATCGTTGCCGTTCCTTCCTGGATCAGTGTCTGTGCATTGCCCAGCCATACATCCGTACCATGAGACAGTCCTGCAATTCGTACAAGATCCGAAAAATGGGTTGGATGGGTATCGATCAACATCTGCATTGCAAACTCTGTACCAAACTCCGGAATACCAAGAGAACCAAGTTTTGTGCCTCCAATATCTTCCGGTTTGATTCCCAATGCATCCGTACTCTGAAAAAGAGACATGACCTGCGGGTCATCCAGTGGGATACTGGTTGCATCCACACCCGTCAAATCTTCCAGCATACGGATCATCGTCGGATCGTCGTGTCCGAGAATATCAAGCTTTAACAGGTTGTGATCGATAGAATGGTAATCGAAATGGGTCGTCACTGTATCTGTTGTTGTATCATTCGCCGGATGCTGTACCGGTGTAAATGAATAGATCGTTTCACCAAGCGGCAGTACAATGATGCCGCCCGGATGCTGTCCAGTCGTTCTTCGGATACCGGTACATCCAAGCACGATCCGGTCAATCTCACAGTTTCGTTTATGCTTACCCCGCTCTTCATAGTAGTTTTTTACATAACCAAATGCAGTTTTATCTGCCAGTGTACCAATGGTACCGGCACGGTAGGTCTGACCGGAGCCAAAGATTACCTCCGTATATTTATGTGCCTTGGACTGATAATCACCGGAAAAGTTCAAATCGATATCCGGCTCTTTATTTCCTTTAAAACCAAGGAATGTCTCAAACGGAATATCGAAGCCTTCCTTTTTCAGGTTCGTACCGCAATTCGGACACGCTTTATCCGGCATATCACAGCCTGCCATACCGGAATATGCTTTTACTTCCTCGGAATCAAAATCACAATAATAACAGTTCGGACAAATATAATGAGGACTTAATGGGTTTACCTCCGTAATTCCTGCCATCGTTGCTGCAAAAGAAGATCCAACAGAACCACGGGAACCTACCAGATATCCATCATCTACGGATTTCCACACCAGCTTCTGTGCAATGATATACATAACCGCAAATCCATTGCCGATGATGGATTTTAACTCTCTTTCCAGACGCTCTGTCACGACCTCCGGCAGATTTGGCCCGTAGATCTCATGTGCTTTACTATAGCAGATATCTCTCAGTGTTTTATCTGAATCCGGAATTACCGGCGCACATTTGTCCGGGCGCACCGGTGACAGATGTTCACACATATTGGCAATCAGGTTTGTATTCGTTACGACCACTTCCTCGGCCTTCTCTGTTCCAAGGAATGCAAACTCTTCCAGCATCTCTTCCGTTGTCCGAAGATAGAGCGGTGCCTGGTCATCTGCATCACTGAAGCCTTTTCCTGCCATGATGATCCGCCGGTAAACCTCATCCTCCGGATCAATAAAATGTACATCACAGGTTGCCGCGACCGGCTTTTTGAATTCTTCTCCCAGGCGCACGATTCTGCGCACATATTCTTTTAAATCTTCCTCCGAATTTGCCGGATTTTTAGAATCACGAAGCATGAACGCATTATTGCCAAGCGGTTGGATCTCCAGATAATCATAGAAATTCACAATACGTGCAATCTCCTGATCAGGTGCTCCCCGGAGGAGTGCCTGATACAGCTCTCCCGCCTCGCAGGCAGAACCAACGATCAATCCCTCTCTCCACTGATTCAGAAGGCTTTTGGGAATACGCGGTCTTCTTGCAAAATGATCAAGATGAGACAGGGATACAAGCCGGTACAGATTCACCCGGCCAATATCATTTTTCGCCAAAATGATGACATGGTAGGTCGGGAGCTTTTTGATCGCATCCATATTTGCTTTTCCCATCTCATTGACCGCATCCAGGTCAAAGGCATCTCTTGCCTTAAACATCTCAATAAATTTCACAAAAATTTCTGCCGTACAGGCTGCATCATCCACCGCGCGATGATGGTTCAGAAGCGGGATATTCAATACCTTTGCCACATTATCCAGCTTGAATTTGGACAGATTTGGGAGCAGGATACGTGCCATTGCCACTGTATCTCCCACGGTAAAATCCGTTGGAATTCCCATCCGCCGACAGTTTTCCTCGATAAACCCTGCATCAAAGGATGCGTTATGCGCAATCAACACACTGTCTTCGCAGAATTTTAAAAATTCCGGCAAGATGTTTTCAATCACCGGAGCACAGATGACCATCTCATCATTGATGCCGGTCAGCTGCTCGATCTCAAAAGGAATCGGTTCTCTCGGATTGACAAAGGTACTGAAACGGTCTGTAATTCTTCCGTTCTCCACCTTCACGGCTCCGATCTCAATGATTTGATTGTTCGTAGCACTCAGTCCCGTAGTCTCCAGATCAAAGACTACAAAAGATCCATCCAGACTTTGTCCTTTGGAGTTTTCCACAACCTCCTTCAAGTCATCGACCAGATATCCCTCGACACCATAGATCACCTTGAAATCTTCATCCTTGGAGATGGTATGACTCGCCTCCGTAAATGCCTGTACACAGCCGTGATCCGTGATCGCCAGTGCCGGCATTCCCCAGGATTTGGCTCGTTTCAAAAGCACTGCAGCATCAGTAACACCATCCATATCACTCATCTTTGTATGACAGTGCAGCTCTACCCGTTTTTTGTAGGAATAATCCATACGGGATGTCGTGAAATCTGCGATTTTCTTAATACCGACCACGGAGCTGATCGTAAGTTCATGATCAAAACGATCCAGTGTGGTCATACCTTTGATCTTCACAAACGCACCCGCCTGAATCCTCTCCTTGATCTCCGGCAGCACATCGTTCTTTGCAAACATCTTGATGTGAATCGTATCGGTAAAATCCGTCACCGTCAGCGTGAGGATCGTTCGTTCCCCTCGAATCTCACGTTCTTCTATATTCAGGATCCTGCCTCGAATCGTGATTTCTCCCATCTCCTCGATGACCTGATCCAACGTAATCGGTTCATCTTCAAAGTCACGTCCATAAAGCACATCCGGATTATCACTTCTTCGGAAGCTTCCGCTTCTGCGTTCACCAAAAGAATTTTCTGCCTTCTTACCAGGCATCTTTGCAGTTTTGCTGATTGGTTCTTCTGCTTCGACCTGTTTTACAGCCTTCGCTTCTGCCTTTGCCTCCGCTTTTTCTGCTTTTTCTTTCTGCAGATTCTCCGTCAGAAACCGGATTTTCTGTTTTAACTCTGCCTCACTCTTCTCCATACTGGAGCTGTCATTCTCCTCCAGATATGTCACATCTACTTTCACCTGAAAACCGCACCGTTCATTAAAGACCCTGTCCAGAATCCTCAGAATATCATCCACCGCTTCTTTATCATAGATCTTACTTGAAATCCCAACTATCACCGTATGCTCATCCGGGAATTCCACTTTTGCATTTTTCATTATGCTTCGTTTATAAGGACTGTACCGCTCCAGTTCCAGAAGAACACTTTCCTCATAGATATCCCACAGGTTCTTCGGAGTATATTGTTCCGACAGCAAAAACTTCTCAAAGATCAACACCTGTACCCTGCGGTAACCAAATACCTGACGCTGAATTTGTTTCGCCAATTGAAAAAGCTGATTTTTTGCAATCAGCTTTTTACTCGTGATATAAACCCGGAGCACATCCTGGCTCGGGCTCGTGGATACTCTTGTCACCATTACCTGCGAAAACAACGCACGTACCTGTTCATCTACCTCAAGGGTACGGAACACGTCAAAAAATGGTTTTTCTTTATTCATGCTTCCAGTTCTCCAATTCATAACGAAGCGTAGAAAGAAGCTGGTCTTCCGGCACCTTCTTTACGATCTCACCATGTTTGATCAGAAGACCTTCGCCAATACCGCCTGCAATTCCGATATCCGCTTCCTTCGCCTCTCCCGGACCATTGACTACACATCCCATGACCGCTACTTTGATATTCAGGTTTGGAAATTCTGCTGCCATCGTCTCCACCTGGTTTGCAAGACCGATCAGATCGATCTTGGTTCTTCCACAGGTCGGACAGGAAACTACTTCGATACCGCCCTGACGAAGTCCGAGCGTCTTTAAGATCAGTTTTGCTGATTTAATCTCTTCCACCGGATCACCAGTCAAAGATACTCTGATCGTATCTCCGATACCTTGACTTAAGATCATCCCCAGTCCAACGGCCGATTTGATATTGCCGGAGAATAATGTACCTGCCTCCGTAATACCTACATGCAGAGGATAACTGGTCTTCTCCGCAATCAGTTCATGAGCTTTTGCACACATCAGTACATTGGAAGATTTGATGCTGATAACCAGGTTGTCGTATCCAAGATCCTCGATGATCTTTACCTTGTCAAGAGCACTCTCAACGATACCTTCCGCTGTAACACCATGATATTTTTCCACCAGTTCCTTTTCCAGAGAACCACTGTTTACTCCTACACGGATCGGAATGTTCCGCTCTTTTGCCGTATCCACCACTGCCTTGATCCGGTCAATGCTTCCGATATTGCCCGGATTGATTCGGATCTTATCTGCACCATTTTCCATGGCTGCAATCGCCATCTTATAATCAAAATGAATATCCGCCACCAATGGAATCGAGATCTGCTTCTTGATCTCTTTAAGTGCCAGTGCCGCCTCCATCGTCGGAACTGTGCAGCGGATGATCTCACAGCCTGCTGCCGTCAGTCTCTGAATCTGTGCTGCCGTAGCTTCTACATCCTCTGTCTTTGTGTTGGTCATAGACTGAATCAGAATCGGATTTCCACCTCCAATGACCCGGTCACCAATCTTTACCACTTTTGTATGATCACGATACATCATTACACTCCTCTCCTAATAACGCGCCTGTCGAATGTCTTCCATTCGCTTTCTCACGCTGTATTTATTCACACTTAATACCAGCCCGATCTCAATCAGCAGGAATACACTCGCCGTTCCTCCATAGCTAAAAAACGGAAGAGTAACACCTGTCGTCGGGAACAGGTTCGTAACAACCATCAAATTAAGAACCACCTGCAGCGCAATATGGGAAAACACGCCGATCGCAAGCATTCGTCCAAACATATCCTCTGCGGTCTGTGATATCGTATAGATCCGGTACAGCAGATAGATAAACAGTAAAATAATCATTCCTGCGCCAAATACACCCAGTTCCTCACAGATAATCGCAAAAATATAATCATTATACGGCTCCGGTATCTTACCAAGCTTCTGGATGCTGTTGCCAAGACCTTTGCCCCATACACCGCCGGAACCAATGGCATACAGTCCCTGCAAAGACTGATAAGCCTTGTCCTGCTCGTATTCATACGGATTCAGCCATGCACGGATACGTGCCAGACGAAAGTTCACTTCCTCCATCTGTGCCGGCTCCAGCCCCTGTACATAATGCAGAACAAATGCCACCAGCACCGCAATTCCCACTGCACAAAGAATAAACTTCCACTGCTCCGGATGCACCACATAGATCATAAATACAGCCGTTCCAAGAAGAATCGCCGCCGTACTCATGTTATCACTGATGATCAGGATCATACCGGAGATAATCGCAGAAGGCAGAACCATCTTAAGCATGGATGCCCAGCTTTTCATGCGTCTGCCTCTTGCCATGATCAGAGTTGCCATAAAAATAATCATGATCAGCTTGACCGGCTCCGCAACCTGGAACTGAACCGGACCAAGACGAATCCATCTGGTCGCACCCTTTACCGTAACGCCCAGCGGTGTTTTCAAAAGAGCGATCAACGCCACACAGGCGATATATCCGATCACCGCCAGCCGGCTCCAGATATGATAATTGATACAGGATACCGCAAGCATTGCCACAAGCCCTGCTACACTGTATTTTATCTGATTCTTCAAAAGATACATGGAATCATAATCATAATTTTTATTGAGACTCGCTGTATAATAGCTGGCACTGTAGATCATGATAAATCCAAATACCATAATAAAGAACAATACCACCAGCAGATTGGTATCAAGACCTCGAAGGCTGAACTGAAAGAGACGATCTTTCTTTCTTCTGGCCATTCTCAAGCCCCCTGTCTCTCGTAACGACAGAAGGTAAATTCCAGATCAAAATAAGTCTTTTCTTCACTTTCTCCTGTCAGTACCCATTCCGGCATCTTTTCAATATTCGGAAAATGGGTATCTGCTTCATAGGCATGATCGATCCGAGTCACATGCGCCACGTCACAATACGGCAGAAATTCTCTGTATATGCTGTCGCCGCCGATCACATAGACATCCTCGGTTGGATATTTTTTAAGCTCCTCCAGCACGTCCTCCACGGAATGCAGCACGGTCGCGCCTTTTACTTTGTAATTCTGATTTTTTGTCAGTACAATATTGGTACGATTCTTAAGAGGCAGTCCATTTGGAAAGCTTTCCAACGTCTTACGTCCCATTACCACGATCTTACCGCTGGTCTCATTACGGAAAAATTTCATATCTTCCGGAATGCTCACCAGAAGCTTGTTCTGA
>JAFYTM010000143.1 GCA_017558865.1 Lachnospiraceae bacterium | reverse complement strand
TTCTCAGAGATTGCAGCAAACAGAATCAGTAAGGAGAAGAAATTTATCAATGCAGTAAGAGTGATTGCACTGATGGTAGCTGCATTTGGTATATTATGTAATATAGCAGGACTGGAGCTGGGAAATCTGTGGGCATTCTCGGATCTTGGCAATATTCTTATCGTATATTTTAATATTCCAATTGTTTTTGTAGGGACTAAATATGTGTTCCGTGCAACCAGACATTATAAAAAGAATGATGGAACTCCGTTTACTTCTGAGGTAATTGGCAGAGATGACTGTCAGTTCTGGGATGAGCGGGCAAAACTGATAAAATAACGTAAATACAAAATCCCCGGGAGCAGTGCTCCTGGGGATTGTTGTATGTATGATAATTATACAGTGTGATTCTTAGCAATGTATACCGGGAAGGTATCGGTTCCTTTCATCTCTTTACCTGCTGTAACAACTACATTTTTATCTGTAATCATGTACTCGATTTCAGCACCAGCTTCAATCACGGTATCCTGCATTAAGATACAGTTCTTAACTTTTGCACCTTTTGCAACTTTAACACCTCTAAAGAGGATACTGTTCTCAACTTCGCCTTCGATGATACATCCGTCAGCAGCCATGGTATTCTTAACCTTAGCGCCAGCAACGTATCTGGTCGGGTTGTCATCACGAATTTTGGTGTAGATCGGAGCTGCTCCGAACAGACCATTCAGGTTGTGATCGTCAAGAAGTTTCATGTTCTCATCAAAGTAAGATTTGATGTTGCTGATGTATGCTACATAGCCATCATACTTGTAAGCCTGAACATTCAGTTTTGCAAGCTGTGGAAGAAGAATATCTCTCTCAAAGTATTCCTGTCCAAGTACAGATGCCTCGGTAATCAGTTTGATCAGGAGTTCACGCTCCAGAACATAAATGTTCAGGGAGAAATCCTGGATACCGTCTTCTTTTGGATTTACATAAATCTTGTTGATACGGCCATTGTCCAGACCGAAGGTATAGTAGTAACCTTTGGTAGTGGTTGCGTTTTTGAATCCTTCCGGCAGAGGCATTTCTTTGTATGCGATCGTAACATCTGCGCCGCTCTCTTTATGAGCATTGATCATGGCATTGAAATCAAAGTTTGCAGCCAGGTTTGCATCAGTCATTACTACGTATTTTTCTTTCTGCTCTTTCAGGAAAGTCAGAATGTTAGCAAGTGCGCCAACACGACCAACGTATGGTTTGGAGCCTCTCTCAGCAAATGGAGGAAGGACATTCAGACCGCCGGACTTGCGAACAAGATCCCATGCACGTCCGGAACCAAGGTGATCTGTCAGGGACAGATAGTTGTTGTTTACCATAACGGATACATGGTCGATGCCGCAGTTAACCATGCTGGATAACATAAAGTCGATCATACGATAACGGCTTGCAAATGGAATAGAAGCCATCAGGCGGACATTTACCAGATCCGGGATAAAAGCATCATAGCTATTTGGGAAAATAATACCCAGAGTACTTGTATTAGAATTTACCACTGTTCTTCACCGCCTTCTACATTATTTCTTACCATTGCATTTGGACCGATTTTAGCACCATCGCCGATGACAACGCCAGCACCTACGGTAGCAACACCCTTTTCATCGCCTGTCGGCATAGCACCAACAACTGCATTCTCGCCGATGACTACATTTTCAGCGATGATACAATGTTTCACAACAGCACCAGCTTTTACGACGGTACCGCCCATGATAACCGCATCTTCGATGACTGCACCCTCTTCAACCTGTACACCTGCGAACAGAACAGAGTGTTTTACGGAACCTTTAATAGAGCATCCATCTGTGATCATGCTGTTCTCAACAACAGCATTTGCTCCGATTCTGTGACCGGTCATACCGCTGTTGCGGCTGTAGATTTTCCATCCTTCGTCGAACAGATCGATACCACTGTTCTCCGGATCAAGAACTTCCATGTTAGCTTCCCACAGGGAAGAGATGGTTCCTACATCTTTCCAGTATCCGCTGAAGTGATATGCGTACATTTTACGTCCGTCACGAAGCAGGTTCGGGATAATGTTGTTACCAAAGTCGTTCTCAGAATTCGGATCTTCTTCGTCTTCGGTCAGATATTTTTTCAGGATATCCCAGTTGAAGATGTAGATACCCATGGATGCCAGGTTTGACTTCGGATTCTTCGGTTTTTCCTGGAATTCAGTGATACGGTCATTCTCGTCAGCAACCATCAGACCAAAACGGGATGCTTCATCCCACGGAACTTCCATAACAGCAACACTGAACTCAGCACCTTTTTCCTTATGGAATTTAAGGAAATCACTGTAGTCCTGTTTGCAGATCTGGTCACCGGAAAGGATGATCACATACTCTGGATCATAACGATCGATGAAAGAGATGTTCTGATAGATTGCATTAGCGGTACCTTTGTACCAGTCAGAACCGGATGCCTTCTGATAAGGCGGCAGAACATGTACGCCACCGTAGAGACGGTCAAGATCCCAAGGCTGTCCGTTTCCAATGTACTCATTCAGAACAAGTGGCTGATACTGGGTCAGAATACCAACGGTATCAATGCCGGAGTTTACGCAGTTAGACAGCGGGAAGTCGATAATACGGTATTTTCCGCCGAAAGGAACTGCCGGTTTTGCAAGCTTCTCAGTTAATGCGTACAGACGGGAACCCTGTCCGCCGGCAAGAAGCATTGCAATCATTTCTTTTGCCATAATATTCCCTCCTAATAATAAAACCTCATGTTCAAATTGTACTATATTTTCTGGAAAAAAGATAGTTTTTTGTGTAAAATATTTACAAATTGGCAATATTTTTCATGGGACATTTTGGGAAAAACTGTTTTCTTTGATAAAAAAATAACAAATAAGTGTTATGAAGTTAACAAAGTGCAAAGAAAGAAACAGGACAGTTAATGAAAAGTAAAGATGTCGTCATATTTATAGATTTGTAAAATAAGATGTGGTATCATCCGTTCAGCTCGATGATGAAGAAGATAAGAAGTGAGGAGTGAATAGAATGGGCGATATTGGAAATCTTTTGTTGGTGATCATGATGGTGATTTTAGGAGGTGTTCCTTCCTTATATATCATAGTCAGTATGCTTGTAATGCTTGGGATTAAGATTAAGAACAAAATAAAATATGGAAAATCTTTGTATGATTGATTTGGATGAGATAGGGGTTTCGGGATTGAGACCCCTGTTTTTTGCTGTTCTTAACAAACTTTTAGCGGATAGTTATGTTATAATTTCAAAAGTATGTAATACATAAAAGGAATGGTAGTTTTGAAATTATGAGAAAAGGGCGCGCATCTATCAAAAAGAATATCCTGGTTACAACAGGAATTATGGGTTCGGCGGTGTTGTTCTGTTTTCCTCTGCAGCAGTTAGCGGATACAGATACGCATGTCCCTCTTTTATTTGTGCTTGCAGTGCTTCTGATATCCAGATATACAGATGGATATATCTATGGAATTGCTGCATCTGTGGCAGCTGTGATCGGAGTTAACTATGCGTTTACCTATCCGTATTTTGCGATCAATTTTACGATAGCTGGATATCCGCTGACTTTTCTTGCGATGCTTGCAGTTTCCCTGATCGTCAGCACTTTGACAACTCAGATCAAGCAGCAGGAGCATATCCGTCTTGAAGTAGAGAAGGAAAAGATGCGGGCAAATCTGCTTCGGGCAGTTTCCCATGATATTCGAACTCCTCTTACTTCGATTGTAGGATCTGCTTCTGGTGTACTGGATAACCATATGGTGTTATCGGAAGAAAAGATTTTGGAACTGATATCAGATATTAAGGAAGAAGCACAATGGCTGATTCGGATCGTGGAAAATTTATTGTCAGTTACCAGAATCAATGATGAGAATGCCAGTATCAAAACAGAAGAAGAGATTGTAGAAGAGATCGTCAGCAGTGCGGTTATCAAGTTTAAAAAGCGTTTTTCGAATATAGAGGTTCAGGTAGAAGCACCAGAGGATTTTATGATGGTACCGATGGATGGAATTTTGATTGAACAGGTTCTTGTTAATTTGTTGGAGAATTCTGTACTGCATGGTAAATCTACGAGGCTGATTCGGATTATTGTGGAAAAAGGAGAGGGAAAACTGTTTTTTATTATTCGGGATGACGGAGAAGGCATTGATGAAATGATATTACCGGATATATTTGAGGGGAATCTCCAGCCCCGGGAAGGGAAAGAAAGTGATTCTAAAAAAAATATGGGAATTGGACTTTCAGTATGTATGAGCATTATAAAAGCTCATAAAGGAAATATGACAGCAGAAAATCTTAATACAGGTGGAGCACAGTTTACATTCTGGCTTCCAATGAAAAGGGAGACATATGGATATTAAAGATAGAGTATTAGTGGTAGAAGATGATAAAAGTATTCGGAACTTTTTCCGTACAGTTCTTGAAGCAAATAATTATGATGTGATTATGGCAAATACAGGAACAGAGGCATACAGTATGATTACTTCCCAATGTCCGGATGTAGTATTGCTGGATCTTGGACTTCCGGATATGGATGGAATGAAGATATTAAAAAGTGTCCGTGAATGGTCCAGTATGCCGATCATCGTGGTGTCTGCCCGTACGCATGAAAGAGATAAAGTAGAGGCGTTGGATATGGGAGCGGATGATTATATTACAAAACCATTCGGAACATCGGAGCTTCTGGCAAGAGTCCGTACTGCAATTCGTCATGCCCGGGTGGCTTATCTGACTCCGGAAGGGATGCAGACAGGCTTGTTCAAATCAGGTGGTTTGACGATTGATTATGATAAGCATCGGGTATATGTGGATGGAGAGGATGCGAATCTGACGCAGAATGAATATAAGCTGGTCAGCCTGCTTGGTAAATTTGCTGGTAAAGTGTTGACCTACGATTATATTATTAAGGAAATCTGGGGGCCCAATATGAAAAATGACAATCGGATTCTTAGAGTGAATATGGCAAATATTCGTCGGAAAATTGAGAAAAATCCGTCTCAGCCACAATACATTTTTACAGAAGTTGGTGTTGGTTATCGAATTGTGGATCCCGATTGACGCCAAAATACTTGACATTTTTATAAATCAATGAGAAACTGATAACAGGAATAATTATTGGTTTTAAAAATGTGAGGTATACAAATGAAAGAACTGGCACTGGAGATTATAAAGCGATTGAAAGAAGAATATCCGGATGCGGGATGTACATTGGAGTATGATGATGCGTGGAAACTTCTGGTCAGTGTTCGTCTGGCAGCGCAGTGTACCGATGCCAGAGTGAATGTGGTCGTGGAGGAACTGTATAAGAAATACCCTGATGTACAGGCACTCGCGGAAGCAGATGTGGATGAGATAGAGGAAATCGTCAGACCATGTGGTCTTGGAAGAAGCAAAGCAAGAGATATCAGTGCCTGTATGAAAATATTAAAGGACGAGTATGGTGGAAAAGTTCCGGATGATTTTGACAAGCTTTTAAAATTGCCAGGCGTTGGAAGGAAGAGTGCAAACCTGATCATGGGGGATGTGTTTGGAAAGCCGGCGATTGTGACAGATACACACTGTATTCGTCTTGTGAACCGGATGGGACTGGTGGATGGCATAAAGGAACCTAAGAAGGTGGAGATGGCATTGTGGAAACTGATTCCGCCGGAGGAAGGCAGTGATTTTTGTCATCGACTGGTGTATCATGGAAGAGAGGTTTGTACAGCGAGGACGAAACCGTTTTGTGACAGATGTTGTTTGAAAGATATTTGTAAAAAAGAAGGTGTATGAAAGAGAAGAGGTGTATCCTGTTAAAAGGATATGCCTTTTTGTTTGCATGAAAATGAATTTGAGAATAATTCTCGTATTCCCTTGACATTTTTGTGTATGCGTCTATAATATGAGAGTAATTCTCAGATTGGAGGGGGCTTATGGCTCATTATCAGACGGAACAGAAAAAGATTTTGTTATCTTATTTGAAGAAACACAGTGATCAGGCATTTACCGTGGAACAATTGTGTGAGCAGATGAAGCAGGAGTTGGATCAGAATCTGATTCCGGGGAAAAGCACAGTGTATCGTGTGATGCCAAGGTTGGTGGAAGAAGGGCAGGTCAAAAGATTTGTCAGAGGAAACAGCCGTCAATTCTTATATCAGATGATATGTGGTGATCATTGTTCCAGACATTTACATATGAAATGTTCTGTATGTGGAAAGCTGTATCATATGGAAGACGAAGAGAGTGAAGAATTGCTTTTACAGGTTATGCGGAAGCATCGTTTTCAGGTAGATGAAGGAAAGACGATCCTTTTTGGGCAATGTGAAAGCTGTGGACAGGAGGGATAAGCGGATGAAAAAAGTACGAATCTATCTGATGGCATTGGCTGTTTTGGTGTCTGTTTTGCATACAGGATGTGGAAACAGGACAGAGATTCAGGATATAAATGTGGACAAATTAAAGATCGTATGCACAATCTTTCCCCAGTATGACTGGATGATGCAGGTGTTGGGTGATCGGGCTGATGAGATGGAAGTGACACTTCTGATGAAAAATGGTTCTGATCTGCACAGTTATCAGCCGACTGTATGGGATATGGTGAAGATTTCCGAGGCGGATCTGTTTTTTAATGTGGGAGGGACATCCGATTTCTGGGTGGCAGATGCTCTGAAAAATGTGAAGAATACCGAACAGAAAGCATTGGATCTTCTTGAGATTCTTCGAGATTCTCTGAAAGAACATGATCATGGACATGATGAAAATACCTGTACAATTCATGATCATGGGGAAGAAGCGGAATATGATGAACATATCTGGCTTTCTCTTCATCATGCAAAGACTGCGTGTGAAAGGATTGCAGAGGAACTTTGTGAACTGGATGCGGAATATGCAGAGGTTTATGAAAAGAATGCGGCAGCATATGCAGCATCACTGGAAGAACTGGATCGGGAATACCATGAGACTGTAGAACATGCAGAACAGAAAGTTCTGTTATTTGGTGATCGATATCCATTTCGATATTTGCTGGAGGATTATGGTCTTTCGTATTATGCGGCTTTTGAAGGCTGTTCAGCAGAGACAGAGGCCAGTTTTGAGACGATTACAACATTGGCGGCAAAAGCAGATGAGCTGCAGCTTCCGGTGATACTGGCAATTGATGGATCTGATCAAAAGATTGCCAGAACGATTGCGGACAATACCAGTACCAGAGATCAGAAGGTACGGATGTTGGATTCGATGCAGTCTGTAAGCCAGGAGGATATCAAAAATGGGGAGACTTATCTTGCTATTATGAAAAAAAATCTGGAAGTGCTCAGAGAAGCATTAGATTGTAGGAGGTAGATACTGTGGCTCAATTATTATGCAGAGACGTGGTATTGGGATATGAAGGAATTCCGGTAGTAAAGGATTTGAATTTTGAAGTGCAACAGGGAGATTATCTTTGTGTTGTAGGAGAGAATGGTTCGGGAAAAAGTACCCTGATCAAAGCTTTGCTTGGATTGAAAGTACCAATGTCAGGAAATATCCGTATGGGTGATGGATTGGAGGCAGACGGGATTGGATATCTTCCGCAGCAGACGATTGTACAAAAGGATTTTCCGGCTTCAGTACAGGAAATTGTGTTGTCGGGATGTTTGAATCGTTGTGGGTGGCATCCGTTTTACAGAGTGCAGGAAAAGAAAATGGCACAGGAAAATATGGAAAAACTGGGAATTCTTCATTTGGCAAAAAGTTGTTATCGTGATCTGTCCGGAGGGCAGCAGCAGAGAGTTCTGCTTGCCAGAGCGTTGTGTGCAACAAAATATATGCTTCTTCTGGATGAGCCGGTATCAGGGCTAGATCCGGTTGCCATGCAGGAGATGTATGATCTTTTGGAACGTCTGAATAAGGAAGAGAAGATTACGATAATTATGGTGAGTCATGATATCCATGCAGCCGTACATTATGCAGATCACATTCTTCATATCAGTGAACATCCTTTGTTTTTTGGGACAAAAGAAGATTATGTGAAAAGTAATGTCGGAAAAGCTTACTTATCCGTGACGGGAGGTGGATTCCATGTTTGATATACTGCGTATTTATTTCAGCTATCCTTTTGTACAGTACGCTATGATCGTAGGAGTGTTGATCGCGTTGTCATCTTCCTTGCTTGGGGTATCTCTTGTACTGAAAAGATTTTCTTTTATTGGAGATGGACTTTCTCATGTGGCATTTGGTGCTATGGCGATTGCCACTGTGCTGGATGTTGCGAATGATACGGCCGTCGTGCTGCCGATTACGATTTTTGCGGCAATTTTGCTTCTTCGGACTGGACAGAATGCGAAACTGAAAGGAGATTCGGTGATTGCTATGATCTCTGTAGGAGCACTGGCGTTTGGTTACCTTTTTTTGAATATTTTTTCCAAGTCAGCCAATCTGACAGGAGATGTGTGCAGTACTTTATTTGGATCGACAGCGATTCTTACGTTGTCAAAAACGGATGTATGGCTTTGTATCTTGATGTCTGTTCTGGTGATGCTGATTTTTACCATATTCTATCATCGTATTTTTGCAGTGACCTTTGATGAAACGTTTGCCCAGGCAACAGGGATGAAGACCAACCGATATAATTTATTGATTGCAGTTGTGACGGCATCTGTCATTGTACTGGCGATGAAACTGGTGGGTTCTCTTTTGATTTCAGCACTTATCATTTTCCCGGCTTTGTCTGCGATGCGTGTTTTGAAAAGTTTCCGGGCAGTGATCATAGCTTCTGCTGTGATTGCTGTAGTATGTTCTTCTGTTGGAATTTTGTTGTCCATTCTGGCTTCTACTCCGGTGGGAGCAACGATTGTATGTATGAATATTGCAGTATTTGCAGTATTCAGTCTAATGGAATATATAATGGAAAGAAGATAGAACAGGGAAATCGGCATGCAGATAGAAAAACTGGTACAAAAACAAAGAGCTTATTATATGAAAGGAAAGACGTTTGATATATCCGCACGTATCCATGCACTGCATTGCCTGGAACAGGCTATTGCGAGCTATGAAGAACGGTTGTATGATGCACTTCAGAAAGATCTTGGAAAATCCAAGTCAGAAGCTTATATGTGTGAGATCGGTCTTGCTTTGTCAGAGATTCGTTATTTGAAAAGGCACATTCGATCATGGAGCAGGGAACGTCTTGTGAGGACTCCATTGGCACAGTTTCATGCCAAAAGCTTTACGGTACAGGAGCCTTACGGAGTAGTTCTTGTGATGTCACCATGGAATTATCCAGTACTTTTGACACTGGAACCTTTGGCAGGTGCCTTGGCAGCGGGTAACTGTTGTGTCATAAAACCGTCTGCTTATGCATCACAGACCTCAAGAGTTCTGGCGGAGATGATACGGGAATACTTTCAGGAAGATTATGTTGCTGTTGTAGAAGGTGGAAGAACGGAAAATCAGAGTCTTCTGGAACAGAAATTTGATTATATCTTTTTTACTGGTGGTGTAAATGTAGGAAAAATGGTTATGGAAAAGGCCGCTGCTCATTTGACCCCAGTGACGTTGGAACTCGGAGGGAAAAGTCCATGTATCGTAGATCATACGGCGAATCTGAGGCTGACTGCGAAGCGACTGGTATTTGGTAAATATCTGAACTGTGGACAGACCTGTGTGGCACCGGATTATGTACTGGCAGAACGAAGCATTAAGGAAGAACTATTGCAGTATATCCTCGAAGAAATAAAGGCGCAGTTTGGTGATAAGCCTCTTGAAAATCTGGATTATGGGAAGATCATCAATCACAAACATTTTGAACGTCTTCTTAGTTTGATTGATTCAGATAAGTTGGTGTATGGAGGTGCGTTTGATGCAGAGGCATGTCGACTGGAACCGACGGTTCTGGATGGAATAACCGAAAGCGATGCCGTTATGCAGGAAGAGATATTTGGTCCGATTCTGCCGATTCTCACGGTGGATTCTGCAGAAGAAGCTTTTGTGTTCGTAAAAAACAGACCACAGCCGCTGGCATTGTATCTGTTTACAGGTGATACAAAGACAGAAGCCCGTTTTTTAAATGAGATTCCTTTTGGCGGAGGCTGTGTAAATGATACAATCATTCACCTGGCTACGGAGGAAATGGGATTTGGAGGAGTTGGAAACAGCGGTATGGGCTCTTATCATGGAAAGAAAAGTTTTGAAACATTCAGCCATGAAAAAAGCATTGTGAAAAAATTCACATGGATAGATCTTCCTATGAGATATCAGCCATATACTTCATGGAAAGAAAAGATGGTGAGAAGGTTTTTGAAATAGAAACAAGAAGTGTTCTCATATTGACAAGGACAGGTCGCTGTGACAAAATTTGAGAGAGTGATGTACGGTCAGGAGGAAATAATGAAAGAGATAATAAAGAGATACTTACAGAATCCAGATTTTACAAAAGAAGAATTCGTAGAGCTCCTACAGTGTGCAGACGATCCGGAAGCACGGGCTGCACTGGCGGAAGAAGCAGTGCGTCTGCAGAAGCTTTATTATGGAAATAAAGTATATACTCGTGGATTGATTGAATTCACCAATTATTGTAAAAATAATTGTTATTATTGTGGAATTCGCAGAGGGAATCTTCATGCAAAACGTTATCGTCTGACGAAGGACGAGATTTTGTCCTGCTGTGAAACCGGATATGATCTTGGGTATCGTACGTTTGTGCTTCAGGGCGGTGAGGATGCGTGGTTTACTGACGACCGGATGGTGGAGATTATTCGTGAAATTAAAGAGCGTTATCCGGACTGCGCATTGACTTTGTCGATCGGAGAAAAATCTTACGAAAGCTATAAAAGATTCCGGGAGGCTGGTGCTGACCGCTATTTGCTGCGTCACGAAACAGCGAATGAAAGACATTATCATCAGCTTCATCCTGAGCAGATGAGCCTGATGAATCGTATGCGGTGTCTGCGTGATCTGAAAGCTTTGGGATATCAGACGGGTGCTGGCTGCATGGTGGGTTCACCGGGGCAGACGATAGAATGTCTGGCAGAGGATCTTGTGTTTTTGAAAGAACTTCAGCCTGAGATGGTTGGGATTGGTCCTTTCATACCGCATCATGATACGATGTTTGCAGATTCTCCGGCTGGAAGTGTGGATCAGACGGTCTTTTTATTATCGGTGATCCGTATCCTGCTTCCGAAGGTGCTTCTTCCGGCTACAACAGCTCTTGGAACGATGGACCCGAAAGGAAGGGAAAAAGGGATTCTGGCAGGTGCGAATGTGGTGATGCCTAATCTGTCACCGGTGAAAAACCGTAAACAGTATGAATTGTATGACAATAAGATCTGTACTGGTGAGGAATCAGCAGAGTGCCGTGGCTGTCTGGCAGGACGCATGGCAAGTATAGGATATGAACTGGCATTTGAACGCGGTGATGCGTATATGAATAATAAATCAGAATGATGAGGGAGAACGAATATGAAATTCACATATCCGGCGGTGATCCGCAAAACAGAAAATGGAACTTATGAAGCATTTGCACCTGATCTGGCAGGCTGTGAGGTGACAGCTCCTGATATGGAAGATATCATGGAGAATATCTATCATGCAGTCTATGACTGGATTTATCTGGAATTGTCTGAGAATGGAGATCTTCCGCCAGTGTCGGAAGAAGAAGATATGCCGGTTCGGGAAGGAGATCAGATTCGAAATATCTGTGTCAATATCCGATTGACTGATGGATGGGACGAATAACTGGTACAGGCAGAGGTACAGCGATATGAATAAGAAAAAAATTTTATATCTGGAGTGCGGCAGCGGAATCAGTGGTGATATGACAGTAGCAGCACTTCTGGATTTGGGAGCAGATCAGGCAGTTTTGGAAAAAGCATTAAAAAGTCTTTCCATTGATGGGTTTCACACGGTTGTCAGCCGAGTGAAGAAAGCGGGACTGGATATGTGTGATTTTCATGTGATTCTGGATGAAAAGCATGAGAATCATGATCATGATATGGAGTATTTGCATGGGCATACTCATGAGCACCACCATGAACATGCTCATCATACCCACGAACACAATCATCATATCCATGAACACAGAGGATTGCCGGAGATCCTGCATATCATCGAAGATGCTGATCTGACAGCTGGTGCAAAAAAGATTGCTGTCCGTATTTTTGAGATTCTGGCAGAGGCGGAAGCAAAGGCTCATGGTGTTCCGGCAGATCAGGTACATTTTCATGAGGTTGGAGCGGTAGATTCCATTGTGGATATTGTAGCAGCGGCTGTCTGTCTGGATAATCTGCAGGTGTCTGAGGTTGTTGTACCGAAGCTCTGTGAAGGGCAGGGAACGGTTCGATGTCAGCATGGTATCCTTCCGGTGCCGGTACCGGCAGTTACGAATATTATACAGGCGCATCAGATTCCAGTTCAGATTACGGAGGTACAGGGAGAACTGGTTACACCGACTGGAGCGGCGATTGTGGCGGCGATTCGTACATCTGGAAAGCTTCCAACTGTATTTACAGTAGAACGGATGGGAATGGGAGCCGGCAAGCGTAAATACGAGCGTCCAAGTATGGTGCGTGCGATGCTGCTTCGGTGCGATGCTGCAGAGAAGGATGTGATCTGGAAACTGGAGACGAACATTGATGACTGTAATGGAGAGAGTCTGGGATATACGCTTGATCGGCTGATGGAAGCCGGTGCCAAAGATGTGCATTATACTCCTGTGTATATGAAAAAGAATCGACCGGCATATCAGTTGAATGTGCTTTGTACAGAGGAAGCGATTGCACGGATGGAGCAGATTATCTTTGAAGAAACAACGACGATCGGTATCCGTAAGATGCCGATGGAACGTACCGTATTAAAAAGAGAGTTCCGCACCATTCAGACACCTTTGGGGCAAACCAGAGTGAAAGTGTGCAAATTGAACGGAACGGAACGGTATTTTCCAGAATACAATGATATCATTGCCCTTTGCAAAGCAAATGGTAAAAATTATCAGGAAGTGTATCAGATGATTCAGAGATGCTGCGAACCATCGGAGAGTTAGAAGATATACTGAATTAGGAACATATAACAGATTGTTCCAAGACTGATGCTTAACAGGTTATTTCTTTTCCATATATGCAGAACGACCACCAGTGTAATCGAGATTGCCTGTGGGATGATGCTGGATGGAAGCAGAAAATTGATGTTTTTTATACAATAAATTACCAGAATGGCGATTACTGATGGTGGGAGTGCTTTTCCGAGAAATTGGATCATCGGAGAAGGCTCCCCTTTTCGTCCAAACACCAAAAATGGAAGCAGTCGAGTGAACAGTGTGCAAAGCGCAACGATGATGACGATCACAGCAGCATGGATGGATGGTGTCATAAAAGAGTCTCCTTTCTGGTTGAACTCTGTTTCCAGAATATAAGAAACGCAACCGTTAAAATCAGTGCCGGCAGCAGAAATTTATCTGCACTCAGAAGGAGCAGGCAAAGACCGCCGCATAAAAGTCCGATCAGAGCAGGTATATGAGTTCTGGAAGAGAACCATTGTTCTGTGAAAATTACAACAAACAGGGCAGTCATGGAAAAATCAATACCTGTTGTGTCAAATGGAATGATTTCACCAAGAAGACTTCCTATGACAGAACCGGTGACCCAGTAGCTGTGATCGAGAAGTGATATAAGAAAAAACACTTTATTTTCTTCGCAATCTTCTGGAATTTTGGTGCCGCAGAGTAAGGAATAGGTCTCGTCCGTCAGGGAAGAGATCATATAGGGTCTAAGTTTACCCATTTGTTTGAATTTTTCGATAAATGACAGTCCATAAAAAATATGCCTGCTGTTCACGGACAACGTAGTAAATGCAACGGATAACATGGAGATTCCGCTGGTGAAAAATCCGACCAGTACGAACTGCATAGAACCTGCATAGATAAACAGGCTGGTAGCAAAGGCCCATAGAACACCAAAGCCTGCGTTTTGCAGAAGGATTCCATATGCCATTCCGAGAAACAGATAGCCGCACAATACTGGTATGGTCTGCCGGAAGGCAAATTGTAATGCTTTCATGAAGGTATCCCTTTCTTTGTGGATGTAAAATAAACGTTATTATGATACAATAGGTAAAACGGTAAGTCAATGAGAGGACAAGTATTATGGAAAAAAATGATATCAGGTATCAGACCTATTTACAGATATTAAAAGAAGAATTGGTTCCGGCAATGGGATGTACAGAGCCAATTGCAATTTCTTATTGTGCGGCAAAAGCAAGAGCGATTTTGGGATGTCTGCCGGAGGAAAGTCTGGTAGAGGTCAGCGGTAACATTATTAAAAATGTAAAAAGTGTCATCGTTCCAAATACAAATGGACTGAAAGGAATCGAAGCGGCAGCGGCAGCCGGTATGGTGGCAGGTGATGCAGATAAGATTCTGGAAGTCATTGCAGATGTGACAGAAGAGGATAAAACAAAGATCAAAGAATACCTGGAACACAGTATCATTCGTGTAAAGCCTTTGGATACTGAAGAAATATTGGATATTGTGATTCATGTATATGGTGAAGGGCATGAAGTGACGGTTCGTATTGCCAATTATCATACGAATATTGTATTGATTAAGAAGGATGGAGAAATTCTCTATGAAATAGGAGGAACTGCCGCAAAAGAAGAAACACATCAGGCAGATCGCAATTTGCTCTGTGTAGCAGATATTGTGGAGTTTGCAGATACGGTGGATCTGGATGATGTGAGAGATATTCTGTCTAGGCAGATTACATGCAATACAGCAATTGCACAGGAGGGACTTACGAATTCCTGGGGAGCAAACGTAGGAAAGGTGCTTTTAAAAGCTTATGGAAACGATGTAAGAGTACGCGCTCGTGCAATGGCAGCGGCTGGTTCTGATGCAAGAATGAGCGGATGCGAGATGGCTGTGATTATCAATTCCGGCAGCGGCAATCAGGGAATGACAGCATCTCTTCCGGTGATTGAATATGCAAAAGAATTGAATTCGGATGAGGACAGACTGTACCGTGCGCTTTTGGTATCCAATCTGATCACGATTCATCAAAAAACGGGAATTGGAAGGCTTTCAGCCTATTGCGGAGCAGTGAGTGCAGGCTGTGGTGCAGGCTGCGGTATTGCCTATCTGCATGGCGGAGATTTTCGAACGATTGCACATACTCTTGTGAATGCATTGGCAATTGTGTCCGGCATTGTCTGTGATGGAGCAAAACCATCCTGTGCAGGCAAGATTGCTTCTGCTGTGGATGCAGGAATTCTGGGTTATGAGATGTATTGCCAGGGTCAGCAGTTTCGAGGCGGTGATGGTATTCTGTCAAAGGGTGTGGAGAATACCATTCAGAACATCAGCCGTCTGGGTGCTGTAGGTATGAAAGAAACGGATAAAGAGATTATTCAGATTATGACAGATTGTTAAAAATTTATTAAGAATAAAAAAAGTATTCCGGGTTATAATATCTGCAAAAGGAGGTAATCTTTGATGAATAAAGGATTAGACTGTTTTGCATTGACCATTGTAATTATTGGAGCGATTAACTGGGGACTTATTGGCTTTTTTCAATTTGATCTTGTGGCATGGCTCTTTGGAAATATGAGCTGGCTGTCCAGGATTGTATATGCACTTGTTGGAATTTGTGGATTATATCTGTTTTCGTTTTACGGCAGATTGTCCAGAGATTGAAACAGGTGTTGATATTTTCCATTGTTTATGGTACGCTTTATATCGGAATATGGTTCTTTTAATTGTAGGTGTATACGAAGATGGCAATGGAGATATCGGACAAACTGAATGCTGTGTTATCTGAGGATGAATTACCGTTGTTTGAACGAGCGGTTATATTTGCGGCAGCTGCACATAAAGGGGTGACGCGAAAAGGGAATAGAATTCCTTATCTTTCACATCCGGTAGAAGCTGCGGCAATTGTGGCTGAGCTGACGGATGATGAGGAACTGAAGGCAGCGGCTGTGCTGCATGATGTTCTGGAAGATACTGAAGCAACGGTTCACCAGCTTGAATATTATTTTGGTGATAGAGTGACATATTATGTACGCGGAGAATCCGAAGATAAGAGAAGAAATCTTCCGCCGGAAGGCACCTGGATCATGCGTAAGCAGGAGACTATTGATTTTTTGAAAAAAGAAGCGGACCATAATGCAAAGATGCTGGCACTTGCAGATAAACTTTCAAACCTTCGTTCCATTGCGAGAGATGTGGAAAGTATAGGTGATCAGTTATGGGAACGTTTTCATCAAAAAGATAGAACCATGCATGGGTGGATGTATCGTGAGATTGCAGAAGCACTCAGAGAATTGGAAGAATATCCGGCATGGAAAGAATATGATAAACTCATTAAAAAAGTATTTGAAGAGAATGGTAATTGATTGTAAGGGACTGTATCGGTATACAGTCTCTTGTTTTTTGTTTATTAGTATTTTTGAGAAAATGAGCAGTTATATTACTGCTGATAATAAATAAAAATATGGAGGAGTTTTTATGTTTGAAATGATCGAAAAGATCAATTCGGCAGTGAACAACTTTGTGTGGGGTGTTCCTGCTATGATCTGCATCATTGGTGTGGGTCTTTTGCTCAGTTGCAGAACCGGATTTATTCAGGTTCGGGAATTTGGTTACATGATGAAAGTGACCATCGGAAAAATGTTTCAAAAGAAACATGCGAAAGATGGAGCGATGACGCCGTTTCAGGCTGTGTGTACAGCATTGGCAGCTACGGTTGGTACCGGCAATATTGCCGGAGTGGCCGGCGCGATTGCAATTGGCGGACCAGGTGCAGTCTTTTGGATGTGGGTATCAGCATTGCTGGGAATGTGTACAAAATTCGCAGAAGTTACGCTTGCGGTACATTTTCGTGAAAAAAACGAACAGGGTGACTATGTGGGCGGTCCAATGTATTACATTAAGAATGGATTAGGACCTAAATTCAAATGGCTCGCTGCTTTGTATTCCATTCTGGGAGTCCTGACTGTATTTGGTACTGGCAATGCAACACAGGTAAATACCATTACAGCAGCGATCGATTCTGCGCTTTTGAACTATGGTCTTATAACAGAAGAAATGACAGGAACCGTCAATCTGATCATCGGTATTGTGATTATGTTTTTAGTGATGCTGGTACTGATTGGAGGAATCAAGAGAATAGGAAGTGTTGCAGAAAGACTGGTTCCGTTTATGGCGGTTTTGTATGTAGTTCTTGCAATTGGACTTTTGGTTATTAATGCGGAATGTGTTCCAGGTGTGTTTGTGATGATTTTTCAGAGCGCATTTTCACCGGCAGCTTTTACCGGCGGTGTGGTTGGAAGTATGTTTGTTAGTATGAAGAGAGGCGTGTCCAGAGGAATATTCTCCAATGAAGCGGGTCTTGGAACGGGTTCGATTGCACATGCAACGGCAGATACGGACAATGCGGTTCATCAGGGATACTGGGGGATTTTTGAAGTTTTTGCGGATACAATGGTGATCTGTACATTGACAGCACTGGTTGTTCTGTGCAGCGGAGTGTCTGTGAATTATGGTACGGCAGCCGGAGCAGAACTGACGATCAGTGGATTTACATATGTATATGGTAACTGGGTATCTATATTCACAGCATTGGCTATGTGCTGTTTTGCTTTCTCTACGATTATTGGATGGGGACTTTATGGAACCAGATGCTGTGAATTTGTATTTGGAACAAAATATAATAAAATTTTCATGGTGATTTATGCATGTATGGCAGTTGTAGGTGCGACGATTGATCTGGGACTTTTGTGGGGAATTGCGGATACCTTTAATGGTCTGATGGCAATTCCGAACTTGATTGCACTGTTCCTGTTATCTGGAACGGTAGTGAGACTGGTAAAAGAGTATCGTGCAGACAGAGTATAGTCTGTTATAAAAAAAGCTTCGTTTCTCTGAATGGTGAGAGGAACGAAGCTTTTTTTGTTAGTTTGCTTTTCCAGCCATATAGTTGATAAACTGTTGTGCAGTTCTTCCGGAGATTCCTCCATGACTTAATTCCCATTTGTTTGCTTCTGCACAAAGTTCTTCGTCGGTACAGGTGATGGATGGATAGCGCTTTCTTAATTCTTTTACAATTGTATAGTATTCTTTTGGCGATGGTTTGCCATAATAGATGGTGACACCAAAACGTGCAACAAGTGACAGTTTTTCCTGCATGGTATCAGAACGATGCATTCCATTGTCGATTTCCATGTCATCCCGATCGTTCCATGTTTCTTTGATCAGATGACGACGGTTGGAGGTGGCGTAGATCAGAACATTGTCCGGCTTGGTTTCCATGCCGCCCTCGATCACTGCTTTTAAGTATTTGTATTCGATCTCAAATTCCTCGAATGACAGGTCATCCATGTAAATAATGAATCGATAGTTACGATTCTTGACCTGGGCAATAATGCTGGACAGATCCTGGAACTGATGTTTGTAGATCTCGATCATACGAAGTCCCTGGTCATAATATTCATTCAGCAGCGCTTTGATACTGGTAGATTTTCCAGTGCCGGCATCTCCGCAGAGCAGTACATTGTTGCATGGAAGTCCCTTGATAAATGCTTCTGTGTTGTCGATCAGTTTTTTCTTCTGGATCTCATACCCGATTAAGTCATTCAGAACAACACGTTCGGTATTGTTGATTGGAAGAAATTCGACTCCGTTTTCCAGATGTTTGATACGGAATGCACGGTTCAGACCAAACATACCTACACCATAGGCTTCATAGAAGTCTGTAACAATCTGGAAGATTTCTTCTGTATCTGAAGCATTTTCGATTTTTTCGCTTACCGTCTGTACTTTTTCACTTACATTTTTATTATACATCCGTTCTTTTTTCTGAATGGAGTGATAATTGCAGATGGTAGAGAAGCAGTCGATATCCAGTGCTTCTTCTATTGGACGGAAATCAAAATCAAACAGCTTTTTAAAAATGGCAAAATCACCTTTGGCAAAATGATTGACAGTTCCATCGTTAGCACCAATTTTTTCACTGGTCATACTGAATGAATTTTCATTCGTTAACAGAATAAAGGTCAGATAGTTGTGCCACAGATTTTTATCAAATCCATACTGGGTTGCCAGATCTAAAAGAGCTTTCATCTGTTCATAGATACGGGTGGTCAGCTCTGCATTGGTGGCACGCTTTAGATCAAAGTCTTCAAAGATGCCGGACAGTTTTAAAAGGATACTGTCTTTTCCAAGGTCACGGTATAAAATCAATTTTGCTACTTCTCTGTACATAGTAGATTCCTCACTTTGTATGGTATTACTTCATAAATATAAAATAGGCGAGCACCAGCATACCCAGAATACTCCGGTAGTAACCAAATGTCTTAAAGTTGTTTTTCTTGATATATCCCATCAGGAATTTGATTGCCAGGATGGATACAACGAAAGCGGTTATCATACCAGTAAGCAGGATTGCCAGTTCGTAGCCGGAAAATGCAAATCCAAATTTGACCAGTTTCAAAAGGCTGGCTCCGAACATAACCGGAATTGCCAGGAAAAAGCTGAACTCAGCCGCAATATAGCGGGAGGTCCCCAGCAGGACGGCTCCAAGGATCGTGGCACCGGAACGGGAGGTACCAGGAATCAGTGCAAGTACCTGGAAGACACCGATCAGAGCTGCTGTCGACCAGGTCAGCTCATCAAAAGAATTGATGCGGGGTCTGCGTCGTTTGTTGCGGTTTTCTACAATAATAAAGAAGATACCATATATGATCAGCATGACGGCAACGGTCTGGTAATTGTAGAACAGCGCATTCAGTGTATCATCCAGCGGAAGACCGATGGCGGCAGCC
>JAFYTM010000142.1 GCA_017558865.1 Lachnospiraceae bacterium | reverse complement strand
TGTCATGCAGATCAGGTACAGGTGGCTGGAAGCAATGCCTGCAAAACAGAGCAGACAGAGTGTGCGACGTTCCGGGCAGACTGTAAATAAGGCTGGTGGAGATGGAAGGCAGAGGGCGCTTGTGGGCGTCCTTTGTTTTTTTGTGGAAAATATTGAAAAAACAACGTGATAAAAGCAATTGTTTATTGAAATAGACAGAAAAATTACATAGAATAGAAAGAAATGCGGAAAGAAGGGTTGTCTTCATATTGCAAAAGAAAAAGGACTGACCGTAAGTTTTGACGGTAATTTCCGCAGTACACTCTGGACATGGGAAGAGGCGAGGGATTTCTGTACGGAATGTCTTCCATATGTAGATGTGCTTCTTGGAATCGAACCGTATCATCTGTGGAGAGATGAGGAAGATCACAGCAAAGGTGATTATAAGGATGGAGTACCTCTGCAGCCGACTTACGAGCAGCAGGATGAGATCTTCCAGGCATTTATAGAGAGATATCCGAATCTCAAATGTATTGCTCGCCATGTGCGTTATGCACACAGCGGAAGTGAGAACAGTCTGAAAGCATTTATGTGGTATGAGGGTCATACCTTTGAAAGTAAGCTGTTTACCTTTAATATACTGGATCGTGTGGGCGGCGGTGATGCGTTTGCAAGCGGTCTGATCTATGCGATGATCCATAAGTATAAACCAATGGATATGGTCAATTTTGCAGTTGCCAGCAGTGCGATCAAGCATACGATTCATGGCGATGCCAATATTACAGATGATGCGAAGAGCATCCGCAATCTGATGAATATGAATTACGACATTAAACGATAAGCGAAGTATCGTCTAATGTGTAAGAATAACAAGAACCTCCCTAACTGCCAGGGGAGGTTCTTTCTTTTCAATATTTTTGAATCAACAGGTATTGCCCGTTATCTGCCAGAATGGTGTATTTCGAAAGCTCTGGATAGTTTTCCAAAAAAGGAATGGACAGAATGAGCAGGGCATCGCTCTCGTGTGCAAGGAAGCTTTCTGCACCGCCGTCCTGGCAGTTCAGATCCCCTTCCATCATGGCAAGCAGACGCATATTCTGTTCCCATTTGGTTGTATTAGTATAGAGGAACGGGTCATAGGCATCCAGATAGATGACAGAACCGGTCAGGTCATCTTCACGGCTGAACTGTTCGATCACAAAGGTCTGCAGGTCGTTGGAGTGTGCGCCCCGTATGTTGTCAGAGTAGTTGTTCCATATAAAATTGCTGCTGAGAACACCGAAAGCAAGTACGCTTCCAAGCAGAATCAAGGAAGGCAGCCTGTCTGCTTCCAGATATCTTGCAGTAAAAACAGCAGCCAGCAGACACAGCGGGACAATACAGGGATATACATACCACATGAGTTTTGTGGATACCAGTGAAAAGCCAAGCAGCGGAACACCGAACCACAACAGAATTCCGAGCAGATCCTGATTCGGAAGAGGGGTGTCCTTTGGACGCAGCGGCCGAAACCACAGGTAAAGAAGTCCCAGAATGA
The DNA here is from genome assembly GCA_017558865.1 of Lachnospiraceae bacterium. Taxonomy (GTDB): domain Bacteria; phylum Bacillota; class Clostridia; order Lachnospirales; family Lachnospiraceae; genus Hominiventricola. Next base: position 911 of record JAFYTM010000142.1, on the reverse strand, counting down.
TGATTACGGTTAAATATCCGTAGATATAATTAAAATTCCAGAAAATCGAATTCCAGTAGAACGTAACTGGTGCGCCATGACCTTCCAGTCCTCCTGCAGCCGTTCGTCCGGCGATATCTGCCCGGTACATCTCGATAAAAAATGTCATGCCGTCGTGCTGGTAACGGAGAATTGCCCAGACAAACGCAGGTAAAAGTGCAGAGGTAAGAAATGCGGCCCATACACGGGGCTTCATTCGTTTTAGCTCACCGGTTAATAATAGAAAAATTCCTCCTGCAGCTGCAATCATGCCGGCGTGAAAGCTTTTGGTCAAAAAGCCAAGAGAAAAACAAAGTCCGCATACATAGAGCCAGCGTTGATTTTCCTTGATCTTCAGCATGGAAATCATGGCAGTTGTGAACAAAAGAAGGTACAGACTGTCTGCATCTCCGGCACGAACCAGGTGTGCTTTGAACGGAAAATAGTTTGCTGCCAGGAATACCATGGTCAAAAGTGAGGTCAGTTTACCGTAGCGTCTGGCAAAAAGACCGGTAAGTACACAGGTCAGCAGATAGGAAAGTGCGGAAAAGAAACGAAGTCCTGTCGCAGTGTATCCAAATATAGAAAAACCAGATATGATACTCCAGAAAGAAAGCGGCGGCTTTACGTTCCAGTAATCCGTTTCTCCGGCAAAAGTATTTACAATATAATTGCCGCTTTGCATCATCTCATAAGCAGAGATGCCGTGTCTGGCTTCATCCCAGGAATCAATCGTTTTGATGCCCAGACACCGGAAACACAGGAATGCAATGACCGCAGTCAGAAGAGCAAACCAGATCCAGTCATATTTTTCGGTCAGCCTGATCAGGCTTTTATATATTTTTTTCATAAGGCCTCCAAATGTTTTCTAAAATTCAATATAACACGTTCCT
>JAFYTM010000011.1 GCA_017558865.1 Lachnospiraceae bacterium | reverse complement strand
TAAGGGGCAGGGAAAAGCGAGCTAATCCCTGCCCTACTTCATTACATTATGAAAGATTATTCAACAGTAACAGTCTTTAAGAATTTGAATCCGCCATTCTCAACAGTCTTGATGAATGCCATATCTTTGTTTGCATCACCATTCTCATCGAAGGAGATCGCACCAGTCACACCTGTAGTCTCAAGAGTAACCAGAGCGTCACGGATTGCAGTTGTCTCAACAGAATCAGCAGCTTCAATCGCATCTACCAGAGTATTGTATGCATCATATCCAAGTGCAGATACAGCTGGGATGATATCACTCTGTCCAATGCTTACCAGATACTCTTTGAAGCCTTTTACAAATGCAGCACCAGCCTCATCTACACCATCCTCATCGAAGAAGGTGGAGCAATACAGATCCTGAGTATACTCACCAACATTTTCAATGATGGTTGCATTCTCCCAGGTATCGCCAGCCATCATCGGGCAGGTGATTCCAAGCTCACGAGCCTGCTGAATCAGAAGCGGAGCAGTTGCGATGGAAGACGGAGCAAAGATAACGTCCGGATTTGCATTCTTGATATTGGTCAGGATTGCTTTGAAATCAGTCTGATTAGTCTGGAACTGCTCTTCTGCTACCACTTCACCAATTTCAGCAAATGCTTTCTTGAAGAATGCGCCAAGACCTGAGGAGTAGTCATCACCAAGCTGGGTAATAACCGCTGCTGTTTTCGCACCCTCTTCTTTTGCAAAATTTGCCATTACAGTTCCCTGGAACGGATCAAGGAAACATACACGGAAGTAATAATCATTACCTTCTGTTACCTGTGGGTTAGTACAGGAACATCCGATAGCCGGAATCTGTGCCTCTTTGAAGATCTCACCAGCTGCAATAGATACACCGGAACCATAGGAACCAAGCACACCTACTACCTCTGCAGATACCAGAGTCTGTGCTGCAGTAACTGCCTCGGTCTTGTCAGACTTATTATCTGCCTCAACCAGCTCGATGGTATACTCTTTTCCGCCAACAGTTACGGTACCTCTCTCCTGGTTTGCATAACGGATACCGTATACTTCCTGGAGTCCGCCGCCGCCATTCTCACCAGTCTGTGGCTCGAATACGCCGATCTTGATTACATTGTCACCAGAGTTGCTTTCTGCTGCAGTAGACTCAGAAGAACCACTTGCTGCAGACTCACTCTTACTGCTTCCGCATCCAGCTGCTAAAGCTGCGGTCATAACAGTACAGAGCATCAGAGAAATAATTTTCTTTTTCATAATATTCTCCTCTCATATGTTTTTTATAGACGGACATATGTCTGTCAAAATGATACCACAATATTATATACTTATATGGTTGATTTTTCAAGCTTTTTTATGCTTTTTCAACAAAAAAGGTGCCTCTGTCACGAAGCACCCTTTTCCTCTAACTCTATTTGGTTATTTACCAGCCATCTGACGCTCCTGCGCCTCGATCATCTTCTTCACCATATAACCACCGACAGAACCGTTCTGTCTGGAAGTCAGGTCACCATTGTAACCGTCGGTCAGAGGTACGCCGATCTCACTTGCCACCTCATATTTAAAACGATCCAGTGCGCTCTTTGCTTCCGGTACTGCTGCTCTGTTACTAGAATTAGACATAATAAACTCCTCCTTACTGCGAAACGATTTTTGAATGAACTGTTTCGCAATTTGTTGTTGTTTGTTACGACGTTAGTATGTGCAGTTGCCGTAGCAATACACTGTTAAATATTTCACATTTTGACATTATTTTTTTCCTGACAATATCACAAAAAACATAAGAGCCGCCAAACGACGACTCTTTCCACTTTTACAAGCTCAAGCTCTCCCCGCCCCGCATCATATACCGCTCCAGCTTTTCCGCCAGTGCCTGATACTTCGGCAGTTCCAGATCCGGATCTTCTTTTAAAATCTCCCCAGCTGCCTCACTTGCCTGCTGCAGCACCTTCGCATCCTGGAATACATCCCCGATTCGGAATTCCAGGATTCCACTCTGCCGGATACCGAACAAGTCACCGGGACCACGCAGCTTTAAGTCTTCACTTGCAATATAAAAGCCATCGTTTGACTTATTCAGGACTTCCAGCCGCTTCTTTGTCTCCTTACTTTTACTGGCGCTCATGAAAATACAATAAGACTGTGCCTTACCACGTCCCACACGACCGCGGAGCTGATGAAGCTGCGCCAGTCCGAAGCGTTCAGCATTCTCCACCATCATGACAGTTGCATTCGGCACATTGATGCCGACCTCGATCACCGTCGTGGATACCAGAATCTGAATCTGCCCTTCTGCAAAACGTTCCATGATCTCATTTTTTTCCTTCGGCTTCATCTTGCCGTGCAGACAGGCAATCTGCAGACCAGAGAGTACTTTCTGCAATTTCTCCGTATAATCTGTGACATTCTCCAGCTCCATCTCATCGCTCTCTTCCACCATCGGACAGATGATATAGACCTGATGTCCTGCTGCCACTTCTTTTTCCATAAAACGATAAGCACTTGGACGATAAGATTCATCCACGACACAGTTCTTAATCGGAAGCCGGTGCGCCGGAAGTTCATCTACTACAGAAATATCCAGATCCCCATAAACAATGATCGCAAGCGTTCTTGGAATCGGCGTCGCACTCATGACCAGGACATGAGGATGCAGTCCTTTATTCGCAAGTGTTTCTCTTTGGCGCACACCAAACCGGTGCTGTTCGTCAGTCACAACCAGTCCAAGCTTTTTATAGATCACTTTTTCCTGAATCAAGGCATGAGTTCCTATGATGATCTGT
>JAFYTM010000141.1 GCA_017558865.1 Lachnospiraceae bacterium | reverse complement strand
GTCTGCCGCTGTATGCGGTTTTGACCATGGTGCTCGTTCCAATAATCCACCGGGAGTTTCGGAGAAAAGAAATCGGTTAATGCCTGTACTTGAAAATCCCCCCAGGGATGTCCCTGGGGGTTATCGCTTTATTTGGTGAATTCACATTCCCATGTGCCGCTGATATTGAGGGGCTGATCGGCTTTCTTCTCAGAAACAAAAGAATTAACGATCAACTTATAAGCACCGGCTTTAAGGTCATGAAGTTCAATAATAATGGGTACCTGACCGTTTGCAACAGGAGTAGACTTATCCGTATTGCCTTCCTGAACAACCTTGCCCTCAGCATCTACAATCTGGTAATCAGCAATTCCCAGCAGTTCTGCCTCGCGGTAGGGAAGCTTGTCAGGATTAACAAACGTAGTCAGTACAGTCAGTTCATTGCCATTCACTGTGACATCCACAGCAATTTCGTCGGTTGTCTGCTCGTAGGAAGTACCGACAATTGCGCCGGAGTGATTGGTGATGTCGCGGAAAAAGCCCTGCAGCACTCCGGTTGCTGCCAGAGCGGTCACAGAAAGAGAAAGGCAAACCGCCAATACAGCAAAGACAGCAGCAGGCTTTCTGAAGAAAGAATTGTTCTTTCGATGATTCATAGTATGTTCCTCCATAGTACTCATGATTTGTTTTTTACAGTTATACGCGATACGACGCTTCATTTCCTCGGGCATCGTGATCTCTTTGGCTGCATATTTCAGATTTACAAAATCCATATCACAGATACTCCTTCCGATAGATTTCCTCTAACAATTTGCGTCCTTTTTGCAGCCTCATTTTCACTGCCGAGGATGATCTCCCAATGATATTAGCAATATCCTCAATCCGATATTCTTCAATATAGTAGAGCGTTAAAACGAGTCTGAATTTTTCCGGAACCATAGTCAGTGCTTCCAGAATTCCGCTGTCAGATGAATCTGATATGAATTTGCTTATGTCTTCATCGTCGATTTGAGGGTGTCTTGCGCGGAAACGAAGCATATCCCGGCATTTGTTTGTTGCTACACGAATCAACCATGCCTTCTGATGTTCTTTGCTTCCAAATGATGGTGCCTTTTGGAAATACTTGATGTACGTCTCCTGGACTGCATCTTCTGCATCACTTTCATTTTTTAGCATGATTAGACAAAGCCGAAAGAGCATATCGCCATATTGGGAAATTAGAGTTTCGATATCATCATCTGGCCACTCTGATGTGTTTCTCATCATCTCAGCCTCCTTTCACTCTAAATACGTTTGAGGAACTGTTTTGGTCAATTATCTGCTAAATATTTTAATCTTGGACTCTGCATCCCGCAAGCCATCATATATAAACAAGAAAAGTCCGCAGTTCGTAATATACTGCGGACATTTCTTTTAAAGAGTTAGAAAGAAGAGAGGTAGAAAAGAGGATCCAGGTCGTGAAAGGAACATCGATCCAACAGTAGATAGCGACGTGGTATGGAATAATACAGTTGATTTGTGTCCGGATAAGATATTCAGTTGCTTGTGTGGATACGCACAGGCAACTTTTCTTTTTCAAAAATTTTTAGTATACTGGTGTCAAGTTTTTATGAGCTGAATCGTATTAAGGGCAGAGGACCTCAAAAAGACAAAAGGAAGGTGATGGATTTGATGGATGAATTTCAGGCACGCAGATTGGTAAACACCTATGCGGATATGATCCTGCGGATCAGCTATCAATATCTTAAACAAACCTATGATGCAGAGGATATCTGCCAGACTGTCTTTCTAAAATACATAACCAACAATATGACATTTGACAGCATTGAGCATGAGAAGGCATGGATCATCCGTACAGCAATATCCTACCCTCGATAAAATACCGCCTCCGATTGTGATCGGAGGCGGTTACTTTTTTACTTGCCATCCAGCATGATATCAACCATCTGCAGGATTTTTTGACGCTCAGAAGGGGAGAGGGCTTCTAGTTTCTCAGTCAGGACAGAAGATTTGACCTTATATCCATTCTTCGTAACATCGCAAAGCACCATATCTGCGGTGATATCCAGTGCATCCACGATGTTGATCAGAGTCTTAAGCGCAAGTGCTTT
>JAFYTM010000140.1 GCA_017558865.1 Lachnospiraceae bacterium | reverse complement strand
GCAGGAAGAGGATGTGATTCTTGCGGCATCGGATGGAGTCATCGACTATTTTGGAACAAAGCTGTCGGATACCAGGTGGGATAAAGAGACCGCACTGGTGAAATATCTAAGTGATAAAAACAAAACAATAGAGCAGAAAGCACAAGCGGTCATCAAAAGAGATAACCGAAATGGAGGCGGAGATAATCTGTCTCTCATTCTGATCGAAATAGGAGGAGAAAAGGATGTCTGATCTGGATTTATTTGCAATCTATGATAATCTGGGCGAAAAAAAAGGAAAACCGGAGCTGGAGCTTTCTTTTGACTTTGATTATGAGAATCTGTTAAATGATGGAAAGGATAAGAATGTCAAGCTCTGTGTCTCTGTAAAACCCAGTGATGATCTAAGAAGAAGTTTTGAGAAAAGCGGGGGCAATCAAAGCACACATATTTGTCTGTTGATCGATACCTCGAATTCAATGAAGATCATTTTGGATAATACCAATGCGGTTCGGACAGGTGAGACCAGCGTAGGAGAAGATGGCAGAGTGTACAATATCGTAACAGGCGGTATCAGTAAGCTGAGAATTGCCGTAGAATCTGCAAAAAAAGTGGTGAATCTGCTTCGACCAGACGATACGTTATCCTGTATTACTTATGATGATCGTGCCAGAGTGGTATTCGAAGACCTGACGGTTAGCGACAAAACGAAGATTCTGAATCATCTGGATTCTTTGATTGGAAAATATGGAATGAATACCAATATATCCGAAGCATTATTGCTGGCAGACAGGACACTGTCCAAATATACAGATGCAGTTCCGAAAAGAGTGATCTTCTTTACGGACGGGGAACCAACCGGAACGGATACAGAGGAAAAAGGAATTCATGCTGGACAGACTCTGGCAGAGCATGGTATCTCCATCGAGAGTATGGGATTTGGAAAGGATGATGTAAATTTTCCATATCTTCAGAAAATTTCCTCTTCCTCAGGAGGTATTACGACTCTGATTAATTATCCGGATGAATTTGCGTCTATATTTTCTTCTATGTTCGAACAGTCTCAGTCCGTAGTTGTGAGCAATGTAAGACTGCTTCTTCGTTTAACCGCCGGAACCAAAATTTATGATTATTACAGGGGAACGCCGGATAATGTGTATCTTGGCAACCGCAATGGTTCAGAGGAAAGAATGTTTGAGATCAATCTGGGTCAGATCGAAAAGAACCAGATGTATAAATATTACTTTAATGTGATGCTGCCCGGAGTGGAGGATGATTACGAAGGTCAGATCAATACGATGAATGCAGAGCTTCGTTTTTATGTGCCTGGAAAGTATCAGGATCAGGAGCAGACGATTCGGATGAATGTTCCGGTCAATTATACTTCGGATCAGGAGGAGACCATGGCAATCAATGGCAATGTCAATATCCTGTTTCGTCTTGCAGAAGTCAAGCGTTTTGATGAAGAGCGGGAAAAAGCATTCCAGGCAGGGGACAGAGAGGCGACAGTCAGATGGATCAAAAAAATCATTGATGTTTATACGGAATTACAAAAGCCGGTAGAAGCAGAGGCTTATACAGAGATGCTGAATCAGTATATGAAGACCAACAGTATCTCCAAAGCAATTCTGAATAAAGCAACCAGCAGCTCCTCTCAGGCACAGGAAACAGGAATTCTGGAAGATCTGAGTGAAGAAGAGATGAGCAGATTTGCCAGTCGGCTGAAAAACAGAAGAAAGCGTTCGTAACAGGAGCATAAGTGTATGAGCAACTATACAGCAAAGCGTTGTGTCCGTCCACAATGTATGGAAATTTATTCGGAAAAATATGGTGGGAAGTATTGTGACTGCGGAGCCCTGCTGCAGCTTACACAGATCGAAGCACCCGTTCGGAAAGTCTATAAAGGAATCAAAGAACCGGTGCAAAGGCCTCCGGCATATCTGTATCTGATGCTGGATGATGGTCAAGAAGTAGAGTATAAGCTGGGGAAAACGGTGTTGATAGGACGCAAATCCGATACAGTCTGTGTGGATATCGACCTGTCTGAGTATAGAGGGCTGGTCAGCAGAAGACATGCACAGATTTCCAGAGAAGAAGATGGTTATTATATGACCAGGCTTTCGGAAAATCATTCCGTACATATCAATGGTAAGCCACTGGCATCTGGCGAGAAGAGGAAGCTTCAGTCAGAGGACGTTGTTGTACTCAGTAAAAAAATCTTATTCCAGTTTGAAGAGGGTGAGTAGATGAGTTGGGACAGAGAAATTGACAGATCAAAAAATCTGCAGTATTTCAAAAGAACGGTGAATGGAAAAGAGCAGAAGTTTCTGGCACCGTTGTTGATTGGTGAGGAACGATACGAACTGTATGATATTTTATCCATAGCAGGCGGATTTGGAATCATCTACAAAGCAAGAGATCTTCGGCTGAATGGTCATGAAGTGCTGATCAAATGCAGACGATATGATGGGGAGCCGGGAATGTTTTCTTTTCGTGGCGATACATCAAGGCGGGAAAAGATCGAAAAAATCAGGGAGAAGACATTTTTTGAAGCGGAATGTCTGAAAATGTTCAAGCAGAATAAGGAATCCCGTATGCCCATTCTGAATGATATCGTGCTTGGATTTTCGCCTTCGATCTATGGGCCGCACAGAGATATGGAAGGTCAGGAATATTATGTGAAAGATGATTACATATATGAAGAGCCTTATATTGTGATGCAGGTCATCAATGGTATCAATCTGGGAGATTATGTGAAGCGCGGCATCCCTGCGATCTGTAAGGAACGTGGATATAAATGCTACTATGAATGGGAACGTGCAGTGCTGGAGTATGTGAAGGAGTTAACGACTATCTTCAGTGGATTTCATAAGCCTCAGCGGGATGAGAATGGGGATTACTTTTATATTTATCAGGATTTGAAGCCGGAAAATATCATTTTGTCCTATGGGCGATTTTTGACACTGCTTGATTTTGGCGGGATTACAAAGATTAAACTCAAGACCAGAACTGGTCTTAATGGACAGATGGAATCCTATACAGAGACTGGATCGGGAAGTCCGGGACTTGGAACGTTTGGTTTTCAGGCACCGGAGGCAAGAAATACGGTTATGCTCAAAAATCTGGATCAAAGGTGCGATATCTATACATTGGGTGCGACTATGTACCAGCTTTTGACAGGCTTTGATCTGACAGATTTGTTGGAAGACGCAGATTCCGAAATTCCGCTGGAAGCTTCGTTGAAAGGAGTATGTTCGGATGCTACCTATCAGGTTCTGCAGAAATGTCTGCAAAGAGACAGAGAGAAACGTTATAAGACGATGGCAGAGGTACGGTCAGATATTATCAATAACTGTTTCAGAGATGTCAAAGAGCAAATAAGGGCATATGAGTAAGAGGTCATGATATGGAATTTAGACTGAATAAAGAAAAAAAACCGGAATTAATACTGAAATCCAATAATATTGACCTGTATGATCGCTGGGTTCTTCATAATGCGGGATATTTTATGAAGCATGAGACCGGTAATACGATCAAGGCTTTTGTGGATGCAAAACCAAAGGATAAACGGCTTCAGAAAACTAGGCTGGCATTGTGTGAGGATGAATTTCTGGAACGCACAGTTCTGGCAAAGACGGTCTTTTATACAAAGGACGAGTTGGACAGTGAGGAGAAGATTCGGGAAAAAAGAAAATTTCTGGAAACACAGATCGAGATTCTGAATACATTGCGTTCCAGTATGCTTCCGGAGCCGTTGGATTATTTTGAGATTACGAACGATGTGGATGAGTTCGGCGAAGATGTGTCTGTAGAGTTAAAAAAGAAAGAGCCGGTATTGATCCTGGATTATATTCCGGG
>JAFYTM010000139.1 GCA_017558865.1 Lachnospiraceae bacterium | reverse complement strand
TCGCAAAGCCTGGCGTACGAAAATATTAAAAGCAGTTGTTAAGTTCATGCCAAGTTCTTCGAATAAAGAATCGGCTGCTATTTTCAGGTCTTTATCCATGCGAATACTGATGTTTGTTGTGTTTGATTTCGTAGTAGCCATGATAGTCACTTCCTTTCCTGTGATTATTATATGTGATTTGCACGATAATATCAATACAATGCACGAAAATAATACAAAAATTAATTTTTAAGATATTAAGAGGTGTCGTTGTACAGATATAATGATACATGGATGCTTTTTGGTTAGTATAAGCAAACTCCTTCTTGACATTTGGAAAACCGGATGTCATAATACAATCATCAGAACACCCCATAGGGGTGTTAGAAAGGGGCGTATTATGAAGCAAAAATTCGATGTCACCGGCATGAGCTGCGGTGCCTGCAGTGCCCGTGTGGAAAAGGTTGTCAGCAAAGTACCGGGTGTGGATAAAGTAGAAGTGAACCTTCTTCAGAATTCTATGGTAGTGGAATATGCAGAGGGAGCAACAGATCACGAAACAATCATCAAAGCAGTTGTGGATGCGGGCTATGGGGCATCACCGAAGGGGGATGAGGTGAAGAAGGAGGCCAATGCAGTCCAGAAGCAGGCTGCGGATGCAACCAGAGCGATGAAGCACCGGCTGGGCTGGTCGATTGCTTTTCTGATCGTGCTTATGTATGTATCCATGGGACATATGCTGGGCTGGCCGCTTCCGGGGATTTTGTGCGGTCATGAGAACATCATGGTGTTTGCGCTGACGCAGTTTGTGCTGACCCTGCCGGTGATGTATCTGAACCGGAAGTATTATGAGAATGGTTTTAAGAATCTGTTTCATGGTGCACCGAATATGGACACGCTGGTGGCGATGGGCTCTACCGCAGCGGCAGTGTACAGTATCAGCCAGCTGTTTGTCATGTCTTATGCTATGGGACGTGGAGATATGGAAACTGCGCATACGTCTGCAATGAATCTGTATTTTGAAGCGGCAGCGATGATTCTGGCACTGGTTACGATTGGAAAATATATGGAGACCCGTTCCAAGAGCCGTACATCCGATGCGATTACCAGACTGGTGGATTTGGCACCGAAGACGGCCCTGGTTCTGCGTGCTGGTCAGGAAATCGAGATTCCGGCAGATCAGGTACAGGTAGGAGAGATCATTATCGTAAAACCAGGACAGGGTATCCCGGTGGACGGTGTTTTGATAGAGGGAACAGGAACCGTGGATGAATCCGTGATTACTGGAGAAAGTATCCCAGTGGAGAAAAAGGCGGGAGACAGGCTGACCGGAGCGACGATCAACCGTGCCGGATATTTTCAGATGAAGGCAGACCGTATCGGGGAGGATACGACGCTTTCTCAGATCATCCGTCTTGTAGAAGAGGCCAGCGGCTCCAAAGCACCGATTGCCAAGCTGGCGGATAAGGTCAGCGGTATCTTTGTTCCGGTGGTGATTACGATTGCGGTGATTACGATTGTGGTGTGGCTGTTTTTGGGGCAGAGCTTCAGCTTTGCATTGGCATCAGGAATTGCAGTGCTGGTAATTTCCTGTCCATGTGCGCTTGGACTGGCGACACCGACGGCGATCATGGTCGGTACAGGAAGGGGAGCAGAGCAGGGAATCCTGATCAAATCCGGTGAAAGTCTGGAGACTGCCCATCTGGTAGATACGGTTGTCCTGGACAAGACAGGCACGATCACACAGGGACATCCGGCTGTGACGGATATCGTAACTGTATCCGGGGTGGAGGAAAAAGAGCTTTTAAAACTGGCAGCATCTCTGGAAAAAGCATCAGAGCATCCGCTGGCAGAGGCGATTGTGGAGAAAGCGCAGAGGACTTCTGTTGCTTTGGAAGCAGCAACGGACTTTGCAGCAATTCCGGGTCAGGGTGTACAGGGAACTGTTGCCGGCAAAAAGATACTTGCAGGTAATCTGCGTATGATGAAAAAGAACCAGATCACTGCAGGTGATATGGAATCGAAAGCGGAGCAGTTTTCCGAAGAAGGAAAGACAACTCTGTATATTGCAGCAGATCAAAAGCTTCTTGGTATTGTAGCAGTGGCAGATCCGGTGAAGGAGACCAGTGCGCAGGCGATTCGAGAACTGGAAAAGATGGGGCTTTCTGTCGTGATGCTGACCGGAGACAACGAGCGTACAGCCAGAGCGATTCAAAAACAGCTTGGTATTACCCGTGTAGTGGCAGAGGTGCTTCCGCAGGATAAAGAACAGGAAGTACGCAGGCTGCAGGAGGAAGGTCATAAGGTTGCGATGGTTGGTGACGGTATCAATGATGCACCGGCACTTGCAAGAGCAGACGTGGGCATTGCGATTGGAGCCGGTACGGATGTGGCGATTGAATCTGCGGATATCGTGCTGATGAAGAGTGACCTGCTGGATGCAGCGACAGCGATTCAGCTGAGTCGTGAGGTGATCCGGAATATTAAGCAGAATCTGTTCTGGGCGTTTTTCTATAATGCACTTGGTATTCCGTTGGCGGCAGGCGTGTTTTATCCTGTGCTTGGATGGCAGCTGAATCCAATGTTTGGAAGTGCAGCCATGAGTTTCAGCTCGGTGTTTGTCGTGACCAATGCGCTTCGGCTGAAAGGATTCCGACCGACCTTTTATAAGAAGAGATCCGCTGCTTTGGAAGTGGTTCCGGCAGAAGAGATAGAAGAATGTAAGGAAAGCAAGGAGGATGTAACCATGAAAAAAACCATGAAGATTGAAGGAATGATGTGTCCGCACTGTACAGGAAGAGTCGATAAGGTGCTGAATGCACTGGACGGTGTGCAGGCAGAGGTGAGTCTGGAGGATAAGGCTGCATATCTGACACTCACAGGACAGATCAGTGATGAACTGTTAAAGAAGACAGTGGAAGATGAAGGCTATCAGGTTCTTGAGATCGTATAGGTAAATGCGATGCAGGCAGACAGAAAAAGGATTGAGCGGCTGTTAAAGACGGCAAGGGGACAGATTGATGGGATTCTTCGTATGGTGGAAGAGGATCGTTACTGTATGGATATCTCCGCACAGGTCATGGCGGCTGATGCCATTCTCCGTAAAGTCAATCAGGAGATCATCAGTGCTCATATGAAAGGCTGCGTGAAAGCAGCGATTCTGGATGGAAACGGTGATGAAAAGATTGATGAGCTGATGGCGGTTGTTGACAAATTGACAAAGTAGCTTGACAAAAATTCCCGCATATTATAGAATTATTTCGTTAATGTAATAATTTTGTAATATTTACGGGAGTTTTTTATGTTAAATAAAAATAATAAAATGATATTAGGAAGTATCAGTGCGATTCTGTTGAGTTCTGTTGTGTGTGGTGCCCCGATGAAGGCCGAGGCATCTGCAGCACTTGGAATCAGTGCGCAGGTGGGTATTTCGGCAGACCTGGATGCAGTAGAGGATACTGCACTGATTGAAGCGGCTATGAGTGATGTTGTTCTGGATGCTTTTCATCTGGATGGATATACCGATCTGGGTATTGTTACAGTATCTGAAGGTAAGGTGAATATTCGTGATGCGGCTTCTCTGGATGGCAAGATCGTAGGTAAGATCGGTCGTGATGCCGGATGTGATATTCTGGGTCAGGATGGTGAGTGGCTGCAGATCAAATCCGGTGAGGTAGAAGGATATATCAAGTCAGATTATGTTTTGACCGGTTCTTCTGCTCTTGAGAAAGCATCTTCACTGCTTAAGACAGTTGCAGAGGTGAATACAGACGGACTGAGAGTGCGTACAGAACCGAATACCGAATGTGAGATTCTGGATGTAGTAGGTTCCGGGCAGAGCTTTGATGTTCTGGAAGAACTGGATGAGTGGGTAAAGATCGATCTGGATGGTGAGGAAGGCTATCTTTTTAAAGAACATGTAGAGATTGGTGCAAAGCTGGATCAGGCTCTGACGATTACAGAAGTTCGTTATGGTGCGGGTGTATCGGATGTGCGTGTAGCGCTTTGTGAGTTTGCAAAGCAGTACATTGGCAATCCTTATGTGTGGGGAGGAACCAGTCTGACCAGAGGTGCGGACTGTTCTGGATTTGTATTGTCTGTATTCCGTAATTATGGTATGAGCCTGCCGCATTCTTCCAGAGCACAGGCAAACCTTGGAAGTGCAGTCAGTATTGGTGATGTGAAGCCTGGAGATCTGATTTTCTATGGCAACAGATCCGGCATCAACCATGTAGCGATCTATGTTGGAGGTGGACAGGTTGTCCATGCAAGCAATGCGCGTGTGGGAATCACGATTTCCAATATGTATTACAGATCCCCGGTAAAAGCAAGAAGAATCATCCGGGATTGATATAAAAGCAGATGAAAAGAGGACTGTCATAGTTGACAGTCCTTTGTTTTGCTTTTTTATATTGAAATATGACAAAAAATGTGATATTCTAGGATTTATGTTAGTTAATTTTGGATAGTTGCATTTGTAATGCGTTGACAAATTAGAGAAATAAAGCGGCAGGGCACCATGCAAGGTGGAAAAGTGCAGGAGAGATCGAGAGGATAACATGAGTCAGGAAGAGATGATATTAGAGATAAAGGATTTATGTGTGGAGTTTCAGACTGTAGAAGGTACAGTACAGGCGGTAGATCGTCTGAGCTATCACCTGCATAAGGGTGAAAAGCTTGGGATTGTAGGAGAGAGCGGAAGCGGTAAGAGTGTTTCTTCTCTGGGCATGATGCAGTTGATTCCCAATCCTCCAGGCAGAATTACCGGCGGAGAGATTCTGTATAAGGGGAAAGATCTGGTAAAAGCTTCTGAGAGGGAGATGCAGAAAATCAGAGGCAATGAGATTTCGATGATTTTTCAGGAACCGATGACCTCTCTGAATCCAATCATTAAATGCGGAAAGCAGATTGCAGAATCTCTGCAGCTGCATCGTGGTATGAAGAAAAAAGAGGCGATGGAAGAAGCGATTCGGATGATGAAAGCGGTAGGTATCGCGAACCCGGAGATACGTGCTCATGAGTATCCGCATCAGATGTCCGGAGGTATGAGACAGCGTGTGATGATCGCTATGGCGTTGGCATGTCAGCCGCAGATTCTGATCGCGGATGAGCCGACGACTGCTCTTGATGTGACGATTCAGGCACAGATTCTGGATCTGATTCGTGAATTGAATGAAGAGATGGGAACTTCCGTTGTCTTTATTACACATGATCTGGGAGTTGTCAGCGAACTGTGTGATACGGTCATTGTTATGTATACAGGACATATTGTGGAACAGGCATCGGTGAAGGAACTGTTTGAATCACCGAAGCATCCGTATACGGTAGGATTATTAAATGCGATTCCTAGAATCACAAAGGAACGTGATCCGTTGAAGACCATCGATGGTATGGTACCGAATCCGACAGAGAGATTTGATGGCTGCAGTTTTGCGCCCAGATGTCCGCATGCAACGGAGCAGTGCAGGAAAGAAAATCCACCTATGACGAAGCTTGACAATGATCGTCTGGTAAGATGTTGGATGTATGTGGATGAAAAAAAGGAGAATTAGTTTATGACGGCATATGGAAAAGAAGTGTTGATGGAAGCCGATCATGTGAAAGTATATTATAAAGGAAAAGATAAGAATTCAGGAATTGTAAAGGCTGTAGATGATGTTTCTTTTACGATTATGAAAGGTGAGACCTTTGGTGTGGTAGGGGAAAGCGGCTGCGGTAAAAGTACTCTGGGTCGGGCTTTGATTAACCTTTTAAAGATTACGGACGGTCATGTGTATTTGTATGGTGAGGATATTGCCAGTATGAAGGGCGCAAAACAAAAAGAAATGCGTAAAAAGGCACAGATTATCTTTCAGGATCCATCGGCCTGTCTGAACCCGAGAAGAACGGTAAAACAGATCTTGATGGAGCCGTTTGAGATTCACAAGATAAAGGATATGGATGTAGAGGCACGTATCCGTGAGCTTCTGCAGCTGGTGGGATTGGATGAATATCATCTGAGCCGTTATCCGCACGAATTGTCCGGAGGACAAAAGCAGCGTATTGGTATTGCAAGAGCACTGGCACTGGAACCGGATATCATTATCTGTGATGAGGAGGTATCAGCTCTGGATGTATCGGTACAGGCACAGGTATTGAATCTTCTTCAGGAGCTGAAGAAAAAGCTGGGACTTACATATTTCTTCATATCTCATAACTTGAATGTAGTCTATCAGGTCAGTGACAGAGTAGGTGTAATGTATCTGGGCAAGATGGTAGAAATTGCAGATTATGATCAGCTCTATGAAAAACGTTACCATCCATATACAGAGGCACTTTTATCAGCGATCCCGCAGGTGGGGCAGGAGGCTGGTAAAGGCAGAATTCGTCTGGAAGGTGAAGTTCCAAGCCCGTCTGATCCGCCATCTGGCTGCAGGTTTCATACCCGCTGTCCTAAAGCCTGTGACAAATGCCGGGAAGAGATACCGGAGTTAAAAGAAATAGAGGCAGGACATTTTGTGGCCTGTCATCTGTATTGATCATGGAGGTTGTGCCGGAATAACGGCATTCTCATAAAAAAACCAGGAGGTAAATTATGAAAAAGAAACTTTTGGCTATGACATTATGTCTGGCAATGGCTTTTAGCTGCGTCGCTTGCGGCGGAAGCAAAGAGAGCGGTGATGCAGCAGCAACTACCGGAGCAGCAGAAGCGACTGGAGAGACAGCTGCAGATGCATCTGGTTCCAACACTGTAGTGGTGGCAATGGGTGGTGGATTCTCCACTCTGGACCCGGGATATGTATATGAGAAATATCCGCCAGTGGTAGTTACTGCATGTTATGAGAACCTGTTTAAATTCTACACCAATGACGGTGCTCCGGAACCATGTCTTGCAGATACCTATGAGTTCTCAGAAGATGGACTGACGCTGACTGTTAAACTGAAAGATGGTGTTACTTTTGCAAGCGGCAACAAGATGACTTCTGCAGACGTTGCCTTCAGTATCAATCATTGTAAAAATCTGCAGGGTAATCCGTCCTTTATGACTGAGACGATCGAAAGCATCGAGACTCCGGATGAGTCAACCGTTGTATTCCATCTGACTCAGGCAGACAGTGCAATTCTTTCTAAACTGACTTACAGTGCGCTGGCAGTTCTGGACAGTGCAGTGGTAAAAGAGAATGGCGGTACCGATGCAGCGGATGCTGCTACTGCAGATACTGCACAGGCATATCTGGATACTACCAGTGCAGGTTCAGGTATGTATATCATGACCAGCTACATTCCGGATGATGAGATCATTCTTGAGAAAAACCCGAATTACTGGGGAGAAGGAACCAATGTTGATAAATACATCATCAAGATTCAGCCGGATGCCAATACACAGATGATGACTCTGTCTATGGGAGATGTGGATGTTGCTCTGAATATGACAGATGATACCATCGCAGAGCTGGAGAGCGTAGAGAATGTAGAGATTCTTAATGCGGCTACAAAGACTGTTGGTTTCGTTATGATGAACATGAATGAGACCTATGGAGGTCCGGTGTCTAATCCAAAAGTTCAGCAGGCAATCCGTAAGGCAATCGATTACGCTGGAGTACAGATGATCTGCGGACAGGGAACTCTCACTCCTTATGATATTATCCAGGTTGGTTTCATGGGAAGCAAGGGCGAGAGAAAAACAGATTACACCAATGTAGAGGAAGCTAAAAAACTTCTTGCAGAGGCAGGATATCCGAATGGATTTGATATTGATCTGACTGTAACAGATCTGGATATGGAAGGTATCCTTCTGACAGACCTTGCACAGAAACTGAAAGATGACCTTGCACAGATCGGTATCAATGCAAATATTGTTGCTCAGCCATGGGCAGCAGGATATGGTGATGCTTATCGTGACGGTACACTTGGATTTACGGTTATGTACTGGGGAATCGATTACAATGATCCGAATGTACAGCTTGAGTTCCTGCCGGGTGCGGTGGTAGGTTTAAGAGCAGGATGGACAGCAGAGATGAATCCTGAACTGGCAGCAATGTATCAGGAGACAATGAACGCAACCGATAATGATGCTCGTATTGCAATTCTTGAGAAAATTCAGGATGCTATGTATGAGGATGGTCCATTTGTTATGATCGCTCAGGCACCTGCACATATTGGTTACAATACCAGACTGGATGGAGTGGCAATCTCCGATCCGTATGCGTTGGATCTGACTTTGATCAATGTAAAATAATGAAACTGGTTTTACGGGATGGGGTTACCTGTCCCGTAAAAAACCATTTTTATGGACAGATATTGCCGTGAACGTGTATCGGGTGATACGGTTGACGGAAATATCTGTTGTGTTTATCAGATTTTCAAAACAGGAGAAAGAGGTGCCGTATGGAGCAGCTGAAATTTATAGGAAAAAGACTTTTGTATCTTGTCGTGATGCTGTTGGGTGTTGCTACTCTGGTATTTATATTGACGAAAATGATACCGGGTGATCCAACTGTAGCAAATCTTAGTCAGAGGGCATTGAATGACCCGGAGATCGTGGCAGCCTACAGGGCAAAACATGGTTTGGATGAACCGGTGATTGTTCAGTATTTTATATACATAAAGAATCTGCTGCATTTTGATCTGGGAACATCGATTCGTACGAATAAGCCTGTTCTGGACGAATTGTCCCGTTGTTATCCGGCAACAATTGAGCTTGCATTGTTTGCGATTGTGATTGCCGCTGTTTTGGGTATTCTTTTTGGAATTATTTCTGCAATTCGCAGAAACAGTATTCTTGATCAGATTGTGCGTGCAATCTCTGTGACGGGTGTGAGTATTCCGAGTTTCTGGTTTGCTCTGCTGGTATTATTCTTCTTTTATTATAAGCTGAAAATTTTCCCGGGTCCGGGTCGTCTGAGTAATTCTTTTGCTGCACCAGCAACGGTGACAGGAATGTATGTAATCGACAGTCTGATTGAGGGAAATATTCCAAAAGCGCTGGACGCACTTAGTCATCTGGTGCTACCAGGAACAGTGCTGGCGGCATTTACGATGGGTCTTATTACAAGAACGACCCGTTCCAATCTGCTGGATGTTATGTCTACAGATTATATTCGTACAGCGAAGGCAAAAGGGCTTGGAAAGCTTGGACTGATTCTTCGTCATGCATTGGGAAATGCATTGATTCCGGTTTTGACCGTGATTGGACTTGGACTTGGAAATCTGCTGGGTGGTATGGTTCTGGTAGAGACGATCTTTAACTGGCCGGGAGTTGGACAGTTTGCATATGAATCTGTGTTGTCAACAGATTTTCCATCGATCATTGGTGTGGCACTTCTGATCGCATTAAATTATATGGTGATCAATACGGTTGTAGATATTTTATATGGTCTGATTGACCCGAGAGTGAGGTGCAACTGATGCTGAATTCTGTGAAAAAATTGTTTAAATCCAACTATTTATTTACTTTTGGTGTGATGATCTGTCTGGCATGGATCATTGCGGCAATTCTGGCTCCGGTGATTGCACCGTATGATCCGATCGTGCAGGATTTGAGTCTTCGTCTTAAGCCGCCATCCGCACAGCATTGGTTTGGAACGGATAATTTTGGTCGTGATATTTTCAGCCGTGTGATCTACGGAGGACGGTATTCTCTTCTGGCCGGTTGTCTGACGGTTGTGATCGCAGGCTTTATTGGTACTTTTTATGGAGCGATTGCAGGCTATGTAGGCGGATGGGTTGATAATGTGATGATGCGTATCTCAGAGATGATTCTTTCGTTTCCATCCCTGATTCTTGCAATGATCATCAATGCGGTCATGGGTTCTAATCTGTTTAATACGATGTTTGCGCTGGTTATTGTTGCCTGGCCGACTTATGCGCGTCTGATGCGAAGTGTGGTACTGAGTGTGAAAGAAAATGAATATGTAACAGCATCCGAAGCACTTGGTGCTTCCAAAGTTCGTATTCTGATGAAAGAGATCATTCCAAACAGTATCAGTTCTGTGCTGATCATGGCGACTACAGATATCGGCAATCAGATTTTGATGTTTTCTACATTGAGTTTCCTTGGACTTGGTTCTGCACCGCCAACTCCGGAATGGGGTATGATGGTATCAGACGGTGTGGATTATTTTAATAAGTTTTGGGTAGCAGGATTTCCTGGGCTTGCGATCTTTACGATGGCAGTTGGTGCGAATTTTATTGGAGACGGTCTTCGTGACCTTCTGGATCCGAAGCTTAGAAAACAGTTCTAGTGAGGGGTGTATTTATTTATGAAACAAAACAGAGTGGACCGTGTTTTATGCGCATTGGGAAATATGGGGCTGACACAGATGCTGATTGTAGACCCAATGTCAATCTATTATCTGACAGGAGTATACGTGGCACCTTTTGAGCGGTTTTATGGATTATATCTGCGCTCTGATGGAAACCATGTACTGTTCCTGAATCGTCTGTTCACTGTTCCGGAAGATGTGCAGGTAGAGAAGGTCTGGTATTCGGATACGGATGCGGTGATGGAGATTGTGGCAGGATATATGGATCAGGAAAGTCCTCTGGGCGTGGATAAAGATCTAAGAGCAGTATTCCTTCTCTCTTTGATGGAGATGCAGGCGGCAAAGGGGTTTGTCAATGCTTCTATCGCAGTAGATGAGACGCGAGGCGTAAAGGATGAAGAGGAACAGGAAAAGATGCGGGCTTCTTCTCATATCAATGATCTTGCTATGGAGCGTTTTAAAAAACTGATCCATGAGGGAATTACAGAAAAAGAAGCAGCGGATCAGATGCTGAACATTTATAAAGAACTTGGGGCGGATGGATTCTCCTTTGAACCGCTGGTTGCATTCGGTGCGAATGCGGCAGATCCGCATCATGCACCGGATGATACCGTTGTCAGACCGGGAGATGCCGTACTGTTTGATGTAGGATGTATTAAGGATGGTTATTGTTCTGATATGACCCGTACGTTCTATTTTCAGAAAGTCAGCGAGACTCATCAGCAGATTTATGAGACTGTGCGGATGGCGAATGAGATTGCGATCTCACTGGTACGTCCAGGCGTACAGTTATGCTCCCTGGATAAGGCGGCAAGAAGTCTGATCGAAAAACAGGGATATGGTCCGAATTTTACGCATCGACTGGGACACTTTATTGGTCTTGGGGAA
The DNA here is from genome assembly GCA_017558865.1 of Lachnospiraceae bacterium. Lineage (GTDB taxonomy): Bacteria > Bacillota > Clostridia > Lachnospirales > Lachnospiraceae > Hominiventricola. The sequence continues at coordinate 4,787 of JAFYTM010000139.1, read as the reverse complement.
CATGAGTATGGAGATGTATCATCAACGAATACCAGGAAAGCAGAGGCCGGGATGATCTTCTCGATTGAACCGGGTATCTATCTGACTGGAGATACCGGAGTTCGTGTGGAGGATCTGGTATTAGTGACAGAGGATGGATGTGAGGTATTAAATCACTATTCAAAAGAACTGGAAATCATTGGTTAAGAGGTATGTTATGAATCCAATCGCAACATTATATATGGCAAATGGGAAGAAGATTGTGATAGAGCTTCTTCCGGAAGCAGCACCGAATACGGTCAACAGTTTTATCTATGTGGCTTCCAGAGGTTATATGGATGGACATGCAATTCAGAGGATCGTTCCAGGAAACTGGGTGGATATCAGTTACAATGCATTCGGAAAAAAAGAATGCCAGTATCTGATTCCTAATGAATTTGAACTACATCCGGATGTAATGCCGCTGGATTCTCATCCGGGCTGTGTATGCATGGGCGGATATGGAGAAGCGGGATTGGCCAGCTGTGAGTTTTTCTTTCCGCTTCGGGATTGTCCGGATCATAAAGGAATCTATCCGGTCTTTGGAAAAGTTCTGGAAGGAATGGAAGAGATCTGGCGGCTGGAGAAGGTAAAAACAGTCCCGGTAGATTTCCCGATTGAAGGTGTAGAAGTGAATGCTCCAGTGGAACCGGAGATTATTGAACGTGTAGAACTGGAACTGTTTGGGCAGGAATATTCGGAACCGGTACGGGTGCAGAATCCTCAGATTCCTCCATGTTGGAACTAAAATTATTCTTTACAAAACAGGTCATCTGTGTTAGAGTATGGAGGTATGAGAGTTTAGCCGTCATTCGGGTTTTGGACACTCCGACCGATCCTTGATGACTGGCGATATTTATGAAAATGGAGGAAAATAACATGATTTCTAAGGAAAAGAAACAGGCAATTATTGCAGAGTATGGTCGTTGTGAGGGTGACACTGGTTCACCAGAGGTACAGGTAGCAATCCTGACCGCAAGAATCCAGGAGCTTACTGAGCATCTGAAAAGCAACCAGAAAGATCATCATTCCAGAAGAGGTCTTCTGAAAATGGTAGGTCAGAGACGTGGTATGCTGGCATACTTAAAGAAAACCGATATCGAGAGATACCGTACTTTAATCGCTAAATTAGGTCTGAGAAAATAATTGGAATAGGGCGGAGAATTCTCCGCCCGTTTTTCAGATTTAAGGCAGTTTTAGTGGAAGATAGGTTCCGAGACCACTGAAAAGGACAGACAGGTTCTGTATTTTTCAGTAGTTTCGGTATCTTCTGCTAAACAAATTTTAGAAAGGAGATATACGATTATGTTCAAAAGTTATACGATGGAACTGGCTGGCAGAACTTTAAGAGTAGATGTTGGCCGTGTAGCAGCTCAGGCAAATGGTGCAGCATTCATGCACTATGGTGATACCGTTGTATTGTCTACCGCAACGGCATCTGACAAACCTCGTGATGGAATTGATTTCTTTCCGCTGAGTGTAGAGTATGAGGAAAAATTATATGCGGTAGGAAAGATTCCGGGAGGATTCAACAAGAGAGAGGGAAAAGCATCTGAAAATGCAATCCTGACTTCCCGTGTTATTGACCGTCCGATGCGTCCGTTATTCCCGAAGGATTACAGAAATGATGTAACCCTCAACAATATGGTTATGTCTGTAGATCCGGCCTGTCGTCCGGAACTGGTTGCTATGCTGGGTGCAGCGATTGCAACCTGCATCTCTGATATTCCATTCGATGGTCCATGTGCGATGACTCAGGTAGGTATGGTAGGTGGTGAATTTGTTCTGAATCCGTCTCAGGAGCAGTGGAAGAATGGTGATCTGAACCTGACTGTTGCATCTACCAAAGAGAAAGTAATCATGATCGAGGCCGGAGCGAATGAGATTCCAGAAGAGAAGATGCTTGAAGCAATCTATATGGCTCACGATGTGAATCAGGAGATTATTGCGTTTATTGAGAAGATTGTTGCAGAGGTTGGTAAAACCAAGCATGAATATACCAGCTGTGCAATTCCGGAAGAACTGTTCGCAGCGATCAAAGAGATTGTTCCGCCAGCAGAGATGGAAGAGGCTGTATTTACCGATGAGAAGCAGGTTCGTGAAGAGAATATGCGCGTGGTAAAAGAGAAGCTGGAGGCTGCATTCGCAGAGAATGAAGAGTGGCTTGCACTGCTTGGAGAGGCAGTTTATCAGTATGAGAAAAAGACCGTTCGTAAGATGATTCTGAAAGATCAGAAGCGTCCGGATGGCCGTCAGATGAACCAGATCCGTAAGCTGGCAGCTGAGGTAGATATTATCCCGAGAGTACATGGTTCTGCAATGTTTACTCGTGGACAGACTCAGATCTGCAACGTATGTACACTGGCTCCGCTTTCTGAGCAGCAGAAGATCGATGGTCTGGATGAGAACGAAGTAAGCAAGAGATATATGCACCATTACAATTTCCCGAGCTACTCTGTAGGTGAGACAAAACCATCCAGAGGACCGGGACGCCGTGAGATTGGTCATGGTGCGCTGGCTGAGAGAGCACTGATTCCGGTACTGCCAAGTGAGGAAGAGTTCCCATATACGATCCGTACCGTATCTGAGACCTTCGAGTCCAACGGCTCTACTTCCATGGCTTCCACCTGTGCATCCTGTATGTCTCTGATGGCAGCAGGTGTGCCGATTAAGAAGATGGTAGCAGGAATTTCCTGTGGTCTGGTAACTGGAGATACCGATGATGATTTCGTGCTTCTGACCGATATTCAGGGGCTGGAAGATTTCTTCGGTGATATGGACTTTAAGGTAACCGGTACAACCGATGGAATTACTGCAATTCAGATGGATATCAAGATTCATGGACTGACCAGACCAATCGTTGAGGGTGCAATTGCAAGATGCCGCGAAGCAAGAATGTTCATTATGGACAACTGTATGAAACCGGCGATTGCCGAGCCGCGTGCAGAGGTTGGTGCATATGCTCCGAAGATTGTACAGATGATGATCGATCCGCAGAAGATTGGTGATGTGGTTGGTCAGAGAGGCAAGACGATCAATGCAATCATTGAGCAGACCGGCGTGAAGATCGATATCACAGATGATGGTGCAGTATCTATCTGTGGAACAGATAAAGCCATGATGGATAAGGCAAAAGAGATGATCCGCATCATTACGACTGAGTTTGAAGAAGGTCAGGTATTTGTAGGAAAGGTTGTAAGCATCAAAGAATTTGGTGCATTCCTTGAGTTTGCACCGGGCAAGGAAGGTATGGTTCATATCTCCAAGATCGCAAAAGAGAGAATCAACCGTGTAGAAGATATCTTGACTCTTGGTGATGTGGTGAAGGTAGTATGTCTTGGAAAAGACAAACAGGGAAGAATCAGCTTCTCTATGAAAGATTGTAAATAATAAATGATGATGGACTGCTGTCAGCTGGGAAACTGGTTGGCAGCAGTTTTTTTGTTGATTTTCTGAAAGAAGTATAGAAAAAGGAAGGATATGGGAAAAATAAAAGAGAACATTGTATATTAGCAGAAAGGAATCAGTGTGAAAATGGAACATTGCATGCATTATTTTAATCAGAATTCTTATGGAAGATCGGGAATTTTCTGTGAGATGAAAATGTGGGAAGGAGGTGCAGAACTGACTGCAAAGACCTGTACAGAAAATGCACAGAAAGGTGATCTGGTGCAGGTGACGGTACGAAATGAAAAAGGTCATATTGTTGCCTGTAAGACAGCACAGGCAGACAGGGAGGTCTGTATGGTTCTGGATATGCCTTCGCGGCAGATGGGACAGACCGTGGCGCGGCTGCATGAATACAGTATTGCAGCGGAATTGATCAGGAATGAAGAAGTGGTGGACCAAATCGGTGCAGAGAAGATGAAGTTTTTTATATAAATGGTCATAAAACCTGTCCGTTTTCATATATTGAGTTAAGGAGTTGGACAACATGCAGTATGAAGAGTTAAGTTTTATATTCCCGGAAGGGATACAAAAGATATTGGTCAGTATGAAATTGCCGCTGCAAGAACTGCAGGAAATCAGGTTTCGCACACGGAGACCGATTCTGGCAGTTTGCGGAGGGAGGGAGTACTGGTCAGAACAGAAGATACAGACCGGTCAGATCAAAGAGATTCTTTCTTATCTGAGCGGTTATTCTGTTTATGCATATGAAGATGAGATTCGTCAGGGATTTTTGACATTGGCCGGCGGACATCGGGTAGGGATTGCAGGGAAGACAGTTCTGGATGGATTCCATATTAAGACCATTACAGAGATATCATCCTTGAATATCCGGTTTGCACATGAAGTAAAGGGATGTGCAGATGGTTTGATGCCGTGGCTGTGGGAGGGGGATCGATTGCTGCATACACTGTTGATCTCGCCGCCCGGACATGGAAAGACCACGCTGTTAAGAGATTGTATTCGATTGGTTTCCAATGGCAGCAGGGAACATCCAGGTCTTACGGTAGGTGTGGTGGATGAGAGATCAGAAATATCCGGAAGTTGTCGCGGAGTACCAGGGAATGACCTGGGAATACGCACGGATGTACTGGATTGCTGTCCGAAAGCAGAGGGTATGATGATGTTGATCCGTTCTATGGCACCACAGGTGGTGGCAGTGGACGAGATTGGCAGCAGATCGGATATGGAAGCACTGCAGTTTGCGGTGCATTGCGGATGTATATTACTGGCTACTGTTCATGGAGAAAATATGTCTGGTCTTATGAAAAAACCGTTGATGAAGGAAATGGTGGAAACAGGAATGTTTGAACGATATATTT
>JAFYTM010000138.1 GCA_017558865.1 Lachnospiraceae bacterium | reverse complement strand
CAGGAGCAATTCCAGCACTGCCCACCAAGCAATCGTCCCTGTCACAACAGAAAATAAAAAGCCTTCGTTATTTAATTTCAGCACATGACGCAGTGCATACCCGGCAAGACATGTCCCGCCAAAAAACAGAACTGCTGTCAATAAAATCTCAAGACGCATCTTTTGCCCTTTCTATTCTTCGATCATCCATAACTGCTGATCTTCAATATTATAACCATAAATTTCCCATAGCCGATCTTCATATGAAATGTATTCGAGAACAGCATCCTGATTAAAAATAGAAATATATGGAGTGGTCAGAAAATTTTTACCAAATTCTGAGTATCCACATGTATCTGCCATAGCATTCAAGTTTTTACATCCCATCACCAGCGTAAGGACTGCAAAAAAACTGCAGACTCCTTTTGCAGCAAAATCTCTGTCTTTGATCAACACAAGCACAACTGCACATTCTAGTATCTTAAAAATAATCGCATAACGACTTGCATAATAAGCATTTCCAAACATCAGCATATAGAAACACACACCGCACATATATGCTTTCAGAAGTAGCTCTGTCTGATGTTCCACCAATCTTTGCTTCTTCTTTATCCAGAGATACAACAAAAACAGCACTCCAAAACTAATCAGTCTCTCTCCCACTGCAAAAATACTGATTTCATTTTCCAGAAGAAACTGCTTCATATGATAAACAGGGATCAAGTTCACAATAAACTGCTGCACAACTTCGATCTGTATAATCACACCGACAGCAACTGACAGTCCTGTCAATATACCCATCATCCATATAGGCAAATAGTATGCAATCACCAGCACCAGCCAAGCATATCCCACATTATGGAAAGATGATGCCACGATCACTCCAATAACATATGAAACCCACTTTTTTTCCAGATAAAACGGAAGTAATACACCAAGAAACAGGCACATCGCAAAGCCCTGCCGCAGACCGGATACCATATAGGTGACAAAAAGAACCGGGTATAGCAGAAAAAGCCCTGCCACCTTCATAGGAACATACTTTTTCAGGAAACGATGAACGAGCAGCATTTCTGCCAGTCCAACCGTCATCGTCAACACCCAGAACGGAGCATGGAACACTTTAAACAATGCACACAAAAGTCTCCAGCCAATCTCCGGATAAAAGCCACAGATATATCCCTGTGATAGATCGATAACGGTTGGGATCGTCTCATAGATCGCATGATAGGTAATATAATCCACTCCCTGCCCAAAACGAAAACAGAGACATGCCGTCATCACACCCCAGCACAGCCAGTAGATCTTTTCCTCATATTGCGGGCGGAACCATTCCAGCAATGCTCCCGCTGCCAGAAGTACAAATGTCAAAAAGTAAAAACTCATGCTTTTCCTTCCAGAATATCCGCAATCCTCTTACTTGCGAGTCCGTCACCATAAGGATTGCTTGCGGTACTCATCTTCTCATATTCTTCCTGATTCTCCAACAGCAATTTAAAGTTGTTATAAATCACTTCCTCATCCGTACCGACCAGCTTTAACGTACCGGCAGCGATACCCTCCGGTCGCTCTGTTGTATCACGCATAACCAGCACCGGTTTGCCAAGAGACGGTGCTTCCTCCTGAATTCCGCCGCTGTCCGTCAGGATCAGATAGCTTCTGGACAGGAAATTGTGGAAATCCAGTACATCCAGAGGCTCGATGATACGGATACGGTCATCACTGCCCAAGATCTCATTCGCAGTCTCACGCACCACCGGATTCATGTGAATTGGATAAATTGCTTTGATATCCGGGTGCTCATCACATACACGCTTAATCGCCCGGAACATATGCTTCATCGGTTCCCCAAGATTCTCTCTTCTGTGTGCGGTAATCATGATCAGGCGGCTGCCCTTTGCCCACTCCAGCTCCGGATGGGTATAATCCTCCCGTACCGTTGTCTTCAGAGCATCAATCGCGGTATTGCCCGTTACATAGATCGTCTCCTCTTTCTTCCCTTCTTTCAGAAGATTTTCTTTTGAAAGCTCTGTCGGCGCAAAATTATAAGTCGAGACAATACTTACCGCCTGACGGTTGAATTCTTCCGGATACGGAGAATAAATATTATAAGTACGAAGTCCGGCTTCCACATGCCCCACCGGAATCTGCATATAGAAACATGCCAGAGCAGTCACAAAGGTCGTGGAGGTATCTCCATGCACCAGTACCACATCCGGCTTCACCTCTTCCAATACCTCTTTGATCCTGTTCAGGATATTCGTTGTTACATCAAACAACGTCTGTCTGTCCTTCATGATCGAAAGATCATAGTCCGGCACGACGGAAAACGCCTCCAGCACCATATCCAGCATCTGACGGTGCTGACCGGTCACACAGACCACTGTCTCGATCCCCTGTCTGCTCTTTAACTCATTCACCAGTGGGCACATTTTAATCGCCTCTGGTCTGGTTCCAAATACAAGCATTACTTTTTTCATGCTACACTTCCTCAAGTTCTTTCTGAATTTTTTCTGCCAGTCGATGATTATTTTTTTCCACATGGACACGGCTTACAAAATTCTGTACATTTGTCTGCCATGTGCTGTATTCCTCAGCAATTGTACGGATTGCATCCTCATAATTATCATCTGCAATACCCACATGATATTTCTCACAAAATTCTTTCAGCGGCGGGTTCGTGGAGCATACCACCGGTTTTCCCTCAAACAGAAATTCAAAGATCTTACCGCTGGCACAGTATTTATTATTCAGGTCTCTCTGATGATAGGTCACCATACCCACCTGACTGTTCTCAATAAAATATTTCAGATGATTCTGATCCATCCTCGGCAGGATCTTCACATTCGTAAGCTCGAGGCTCTGGATGGTCTGTCGAATGATAATCTCGTCTTCTTCCTCACTCTCGCCAATCAGAAGCAGCTCAAAATCTTCTCCCAGACCTTTCATCGCCTCTACCATCCTGACAGTTGTTCTGCTTACATCACAGCCAGCAGTCGAGATAATCCGGAACTTCTTTTCTTCGAAAAGTTCTCCACACTCTTCTTTTGCCTGCTGACGTTTATCCACATCGGTGTACTCCAGACGGCGGATATTTTCATAATTGAGCGGAACTTTTTTCAGGCCAAACATCTTCACCATGATTTTTGCCCGGAATGCATTGGCTGCAATCACCACATCGGAATGTCTTGTGAAAATTTTCTCAATCACACATCCAATTTTTCCCGGAATCCCTGCTGCACTCTTCATATCATACAGCTCACGGCAGTCTTGAACCACATATCTGGCACCTGTCAGCTTCTTCGCCAGGAATCCTGGCAAAATACCTTTCCGGTTGTCGATAAAGATCATGTCCAGCTCACCAAGGCATTTCGCCTGTCTGCAGCAGAACCCGATAAAATCCCGGTATCCTTTATCCTGATAGACAATGTGGGAATCCTCCTGCGGCACTTCCCCATCGTCTCCGCGGGTGATATAGGTCACCTCACCCAGTTCCTTTGCCACTTTGATCAATTCCCGGACACGACCGTCATATTTCCAATAGTCATAGGATATCAATAATATTTTCATGCATTTGCTCCTGTTTTCTCACAAATCAATCGGATGACCTTCTGCTGATCCTCTTCTGTCAGATAAGGGGAAAGCGGAAGTGCCAGTATCCGTCGACAGATATCCTCTGTAACAGCAAATGTTTCCCCATACAAATTACATCCTGCAAACGCAGTCTGCTGATGCATACCCCTTGGATAATAGATCATCGTTGGCACACCATTCTCTTTTAAATAGCTTTGCACAGCATCACGCTCTGCTTCATCCTTTAAAAGGATACTGTACTGTGCCCATCCGGAGCCAAGTCCATTCGGAATCTCTGGGATCTGCACATGACCTCTCAACCCTTCTGCATATTTCGCAGCAATCACATCCACATCTGCCAGCTCATACTCCTGAAATGCATCCAGCTTCACCTGCAGGATCGCTGCCTGAATCGTATCCAGACGGGAATTCATACCAATACGCACATTATCGTATTTATCGCTTCCTTTTCCATGGATCCGGTAAGACCTTAAAATCTCTGCCCATTCATCATTGTCCGTAAAGACAGCACCGCCATCGCCATAACAGCCCAACGGTTTTGCCGGGAAAAATGAGGTTGTCGAGATATCACCAAAGCTTCCTGCCCGTTTTCCATGATAGGTGCCGCCAAAGCCCTGTGCCGCATCTTCCAGAATATACATTCCATATTTGTCCGCTATCGCACGAATACGGTCGTAATCTGCCGGAAGTCCAAACAGGTCGACCGTCACGATCACCTTCGGTATCAGCTTTCCTTCTGCCTGAACTGCCTGAACCGCACGCTCCAGACTGTCCGGATTCATATTGAAGGTATCCTCCAGAATATCTGTAAACACAGGAGTAGCCCCTTCATACGCTACAGTCTCCGCAGATGCAAAAAAGGTAAAGTCCGGTACAAAAACAGCATCACCTTCTCCGATTCCCCACACCATCAGTGCCAGGGTCAGGGCATCGGTTCCATTTGCACAGGAGATACAATGCTTCACCCCCACACATTCTGCAAGGCTATTCTCCAGCTCTGTTACCTGTTTACCGCTGATATAATTGGATGCCTCAAGCACCTGACGGATTGCTTCATCCATTCTTGGCTTTAACACCTGATATTGTTTTTTCAGATCGCGAAACTGCATCTTACTCTTCTCCTTTGATTCGCTCCATCAAATTCCAGATTCCTTCTGCACTGTTAAAATTCTCTGGCACAATCTCTTCTGCCGGAATCTCAATGCCGAATTGATCCTCAATCTCTGCGATCAGTGTGATCACATCAAAAGACTCCAGAAGTCCGTCATCAATCAGCTCTTTCTCTGTTTCAAAATCAATCTCCGGCTTTAACGCGGATAATAACTCCATCAATTCTTCCATCTTAACAATCCTCCTGACATGTATTAAATATCCAGGTGTCCAGTCCATCCCGAATCAGTCTTACACCTTCCTGTTCACTGTACAAATAAATCTTCGGCATCTTACGGCTCAAAAACAGATAGATACCTTCTGTTACCGAATACGCACCAATATTGTGAAATACTAGATAATCGCCTACCCTGGCATCCACAAGCGGGAGCTTTTTCAGCAGAATATCCGCCACAGTACAGAGAGAGCCATAGACATTCCATTCCTCTTCCTCTGTCTGCTCCAGCGGATGCTGGGGGAAATATGACAGAATCGGTGTCTTCATCGCCATATTCTGCCCATAATAATTCACATGATTGATACCGCCGTCTACGATACATACATTGACCGCATCATTCTTTTTCATATCCACGATCTTCGTCATATAATAACCACAGGATGCGGTCAGATAACGTCCCATCTCAAAGATGATCTCATACGGACGCTCTTCTCTGAACAAATCCATCAGCTCATGCAGAATTTTCTCATCCTCTTCAAAATCATCCTTTGTAAAATACGGTACTCCCAATCCCGGTCCAAACTCCAGAACTTCGGTCACAAAGCCCTCTTCTTCTTCCAACTGCTTTGCCAGAGCCTCGATATACTCTACTTCTGATATGATCTTTTTGATCTTTTTCTGTGTACCGGTAAAATACTGCAGTCCCTTCACCTTCAGATGCGGATATTCTGCTCT
>JAFYTM010000137.1 GCA_017558865.1 Lachnospiraceae bacterium | reverse complement strand
TGTCTTGGAGCCATAATCCAATCCCATAATTCTCATCTGCAGCTATTCCTTCTTTTCCACATAGACTCTCAGAAGCTCTTCCACCAGTTCATCACGCTCCACCTTCATAATCAGGCTTCTTGCACCCTTGTGGCTGGTGATGTAAGTGGGATCTCCTGACATAATATAACCCACGATCTGATTCACCGGATCATAGCCCTTTTCGGTCATAGCCTGATAAACCAGATGCAGGATTTCTGATACTTTTAGTTCCTGATCAGACTGAATTTTAAAATACTGTGTATTTTCCAATTTTTTCATATCGCCACGTCCTCAACTGTAGTATATTCCTAGTTTACTATAATCCTGCATCAAATTCAATGCTTATTTTCTGACAGGTTTTCCACATAGTGTGTCCGCATTCAGGAGCTGCTCCACAGCCACCCACACAAACTGGTTGGTCATGGACTGTTCTGTATCCACAGCGACCTTTACATATTCTCTGGTATGTCCCGTCTGATAGACCCTTCCATCCTGCTCCACAGATTCCTCCATCAGCACTTCCACGGTCTGTCCCATCCATTTTTCCCGATAAATACGACTGTTTTCCTCCGTCAGTCTGAGCAGAATATCACTTCGTTTTGTCTTTACCGTTTCCGGCACCTGATTCGGCATCCGGTCTGCACGGGTTCCCTTTCTTCTGGAATATTTAAATACATGTGTTTCATAAAAACGAATTTCTTTTAAGAACGCAACGGTCTGTTCAAATTCTTCCTCTGTCTCCCCTGCAAAGCCAACAATCACATCCGTGGTCAAAGCAGGATCATCAAAATATCTCCTCAGACGTTCACAGCATTCCCGAAATTCCTGTGTATCATACTTTCGGTTCATACGTCTCAAGGTTTCATCACATCCGCTCTGCAGAGAGAGGTGAAAATGAGGACAAAGCTTTTCCACCTTTGATAAAACATTCACAAATTCTTCTGTCATAATACGCGGTTCCAGAGATCCCAGACGAATTCTTTTAATTCCTTCAATCTTCGCAATTTCTTTAATGACTGTCAGCAGATTCTCATCTCCAGACTCAAAATCCACGCCATAAGAATCCAGATGAATCCCCGTCAGTACAACCTCCTGATATCCATTTTGTGCCAGACGATTCACTTCCTCCAGGATATCTGAAAGTCTGCGGCTTCTGACTCTTCCTCTCGTATAGGGAATGATACAATAGCTGCAGAACTGATTGCATCCATCCTGAATCTTCACATAAGCCCTCGTATGCTCCGAAGTCCGGCTAAGACTCAGCTCCTCATACATCTTCTCGTGGGTAAGATCATGAATACGGGAAGCTGCATGCTCCTCTTCCCATGCTTTGAGTATCTCAGGAAGATTCACCTTCTCATTGTTACCGATCAGGATATCTACCGCTTCATCCTGTAGAAGTGCTTCTCCTGCTGCCTGTACATAACAGCCTGCTGCTACAACGATCGCTTCCGGATTCTGCTTTTTGGCACGATGCAGCATCTGACGAGACTTACGATCCGCCATATTGGTTACGCTGCAGGTATTGATCAGATAGACATCCGCTTTTTCACTGAAGGGAACAATCTCATAACCACACTGTTCCAGAATCTCCTGCATTGCTTCTGTCTCATAGGAATTTACTTTGCATCCAAGATTATGCAAGGCTGCCTTTTTCATACAATTCTCCCTTTTTTTATATATTTTTCATTGACTTTCTCCCGCCAAGTCTTTAATATGGTTATAGACCAAAACAACAATGAAAAGGAGGAACATTCAATGAAAACTGTTCACATTTCTTTAAATTCAATTGATAAAGTAAAAGCATTCGTAAACGACATCACCAAATTCGATAACGATTTTGACCTGGTATCCGGTCGCTATGTCATCGATGCCAAATCCATCATGGGTATTTTCAGTCTGGATCTCTCCAAACCAATCGAGCTGAATATCCATTCTGAGAACAACGCAGATGAGATTCTGGAAGTTCTCACCCCATATATCGTTGACTAATATCTATCAGGAAATGACAAGGCTGTCGCAACTGCGGCAGCCTTCTTTCGTGTACAACGATCTAACGGATCTCAATGATCTCTTCTGTTGCAAGTGCCTCCGCTACCATCTCTTCAATCTTCTCTTCCAATGCACGTTCTGATCTGCGGATCAGATCAATGCGTGGTCTGGTCACAGGATGCTTTGCCACAAAAGTGGTACAGCAGTCTTCATACGGAAGGATCGAAGTCTCATAAGTATCGATCTTTTTCGCAATCGTTACAATATCTTCTTTATCAAATGCAATCAGCGGACGGAATACCGGCAGATGACATACATCATTCGTTGCAGCAAGACTTGCTACGGTCTGACTTGCTACCTGTCCAATACTTTCACCGGTGATCAGCGCAAGACATCCGGTATCCTCTGCGATCTTCTGTGCGATCCGCATCATATAACGACGCATGATGATCGTCAGCTCCTCATGCGGACACTGATCATAGATATACATCTGAATATCCGTAAAATTGATCACGTGCAGCTTGATCGGTCCTGTGTATCTTGCTACTTTTTTCGCAAGATCAACGACCTTTTGTTTTGCACGCTCACTGGTATAAGGCGGTGCATGGAAATAAGTTGCATCAATATATACTCCTCGTTTTGCTACCATATAACCTGCGACCGGACTATCAATACCACCGGACAAAAGCAGCATGGAACGACCATTGGTTCCCAGAGGCATACCTCCCGGTCCCGGAATCACTTCGGAATAGATGTTGATCTTTGTACGAAGCTCCACATGCAGCATAATATCCGGATGATGTACATCTACACTCATATTCGGGAATGCATCCAGAATCCGCTCACCCAGAGCCGCATTGACTTCCATGGACTCCATCGGATAACTTTTATTCGCACGACGGGTCATGACCTTAAAGGTCTTCTTCTGATCACCGTACATATTTCTCATATAATCCACGACTCTTGCCGCCAGATTCTCAAAACCGTCATTCTCCACGATGACTACCGGGCAGATACCCACGATACCAAATGCACGCTGCAGTGCTGCTACCGTCTCATCGTAATCAAATGCGCCTTCTGCTTCCACATAGATACGTCCCTGTTCCTTACTGATCTGGAACGTTCCATCTACATGATACAGCACCTGTTTCATACGTGTTACCAGTGCATCCTCAAATACATAGCGGTTCTTGCCTTTGACACCGATCTCACCGTATTTAATCAAAAAAGCCTGAAACATATTTTTCTCCTTCTATCTCTACCGGCGTACATACCGGCGCAGAACCGGCAGAAGCGTTCTAAGCTTCTGCAGGCAATAATCAATCTCTTCTTCTGTTGTCTCAAAACAAAAACTGAAACGCAGGGTACTTCCCAAAAGTTCTTTTTCCACTCCTATGCTCTTCAGCGTCCGGCTTACTGCCGGCTTATTGGAAGAACAGGCAGAACCGGCAGATACATAAATCCCCTTTTCTTCCAACGCATGAAGCAGCACTTCACTTCGCACATCCCGGAAGCTCACACTCACAATATGCGGTGCACTGTCCCTGTCCGTTCTGCCATTAATCCTGGTTCCTTCCAGCTTCTGTATTCCTTCTATAAAATGTGCTTTCAGTGTATATAAATGCTCGATCTTCTCATTCAGATTCTCGTAACACGCTTTCGCTGCTTCTGCAATACCCGCAATGCCAGGTACATTCTCCGTACCGGAACGAAGTCCTTTCTGCTGGTCACCGCCAAAGACGATCGGACGAATCTTTACTTTCTCATTCACATACAGAACGCCGCTTCCTTTTGGACCATGAATCTTGTGACCACTGATGGACAGCAGATCGATCTTCTCTTTCTTTGGATAAATCTCATATTTTCCATAAGCCTGGATCGCATCCACATGGAACAGCGTCTTCGGGTTCTGTTCCTTGATGATCTTCGCAATCTCATCAATTGGCTGCACTGCACCGATCTCATTATTTACATACATGATGGACACAAAGATCGTCTCATCCGTCAGTGCTTCTTTTAAATCCTGCACGGATACAATCCCATCTGTATCCACCGGAAGATACGTCACCGTAAACCCCTGCTCCTCCAGATACTTCATCGTATTCGCTACCGATGCATGCTCCACAGAAGAAGTGATCAGATGCTTTCCGGCTCTCTGGTTCGCCAGTGCAGTACCAATGATCGCCATATTGTTGGACTCGGTACCGCCGGACGTAAAATAAATCTCTTTTTCATTTACTTTCAGATTTTTGGCAAAAAATTCTTTTGCTTCTTTTATATATTGTTCTGCTTCTACACCTTTTGTATGCAGAGAAGACGGATTACCATAGTCTTCTCTCATAACACGGATCATTTTATCCGTCACCCGCTCCATACATCTGGTTGTTGCAGAATTATCCAGATATACCTGCATCCTCTATTCCTCCAACTGGAACATCAGCACCGACAGAATACAAAGTCCTGCCGTCTCTGTTCTCAGAATTCTTCTTCCAAGTGTCACAGGCTGTACACCGCCTGCCATGGCAGACTCTACCTCCTGCTTTTCCAGACCACCCTCCGGACCGATGAAGATACCGATCGACTGCCCTCTTTGAATCGTTCCAAGAAGCTGTCTTGTCTTCTTCATAGCAGTCACCTGTTCTCCGCCCAGGATCTCATCCGCACATTCATACGGAATCAGCCGGACATCCAGTGCCTCTGCCTGCTTTAATGCCTGTGAAAAACTCACGACCGGCATCACTTCCGGTACAACTGCTCTTCCGGACTGTTTTGCCGCACTCTCCGCAATCGCCTGCCAGCGTTTTCTCTTGCTTTCTTCCTTCTTTGCATCCAGCTTCACCACACAGCGTTTTGACGCAACCGGTACGATTGCGGATGCACCAAGCTCAACCGCTTTCTGAATGATCAGCTCCATCTTGTCTCCCTTCGGAAGACACTGGAACAATACAATCTTTGATGCAAGCTCCACAGATACTTCTCTTCTCTCCAGAATCTCCGCCTGTACCGAATCCTCTGACAGAGTCTGCACCTTACAGAGATATTCATGCCCGAATCCATCGCTGACCGTGATCTCTTCTCCTGCTTTCATGCGAAGAACATTCTTCATATGATTCACATCACCGCCGAGAATCTCTATTCGATCCTCATGCACCTGATATGGTTCTACAAAAAAGTGATACATCCTGCTTTCACCTTCTAATTCTTACGTGCTGTCACAGACACCCACTCGCCCTGATAAGTCACTTCCAGAACTTCCAGACCTGCTGCCTTGACTGCCTCTACAACGGTCTCTTCCTTATTATCAATGATACCAGAAGTGATGTACAGCGCACCCTGTTTCATCTGGTTCACGATGACCGGAGTCAAGGGCACCAGAACATCTGCCAGAATATTTGCAACCACGATATCATATCTCTCATATCCGGCTGCATCCTGTACTTCTTTGTCATCAATGATATTTCCGATCATCACGGAGAACTGCTCTTCTGTGATGCCATTCACTTCCATGTTCTCTTTCGTTGCATTGATCGCACACGGGTCCAGATCGGTTCCCAGCGCATATTTTGCCCCCAGCTTGATCGCTGCGATGGAGAGGATGCCGCTTCCGGTCCCCACATCCAGCATCACTGTCTCCGGAGTCACATATTTACGGATCTGACGGATGCAGAGCTGTGTCGTCTCATGCATACCGGTACCGAATGCCGTACCTGGATCGATCTGAATCAGAAGCTTCTCTCTGTCCTCCGGCTTTACTTCCTCCCATGACGGCTTGATCAGAATATCATCCACATAGAACTGATGGAAATACTCCTTCCAGTTGTTGATCCAGTCCTTATCCTCTGTCTCGGATGCCACGATCGTCGCCTCTCCGATATCAATGCCCCAACCCTTGATCTCTTCCAGACCTTCCTTCACGGCTGCAAGCATCGCCTCATTGTCCTGCTCCGGCTCCAGATAGAAGCTGATATATGCCACACCATCATCCATCGGTCCTTCCGGAAGAATGTCCACAAACATCTGAGATTTGTCACTCTCAGATAATGGGATCTTGTCCTCGATCTCGATTCCTTCGATTCCAACCTCCATCATCATCGTGCTGATGAGATCCTCAGCTTCTGTGGTGGTCGTCAATGTATATTTATTCCATCTCATGGTATCTCCTCCTGCTATGCCTAAAAATCCGCACAATAACTTGATTTTTAATCATAACACAAAAGCAGGAGGATTTCAACCGTCCTCCCGCATCACATCCCTTTTATAATTCATACCCAAAGTTGTAAGGATTTGTCTCCTTTCGGCGCAGATGCTCCATATCCTTCGATGGTGAGATCATTCTTTCCAGAAGATATTGCTCCAGATCGAAGTTTTTATTGTAGCTTGGCTCCTGCCCTCTTCGGAAGATCCAGTTGTATCCCACCGGCATATTCAGTATTTTTTTCATCGGTACATCGCATCGTTCTGCTACCGCTCTGGCAGTAGAGAGGTCGTTTCCGCCCAGGTAGATGTAAGTGTCACAGTTACCTATGATGGTTCTTCCGTCTGATCCGTAGCCTTCTTCCAGTTGAGCTTCTGACTGAATCATCAGCATCGTGGAGATTCCCCTCGACCGGATCGATGCGATCATTCTTGGGAATTCCTCGATCTTGCAGTTTGTCGCAAAATCATCCAGGATAAATCGGACTGAGATCGGAAGTCTGTTATCTCTGCAGCATTCGTCCGCGTACAGACAGAGCTCGTTCATTGCCTGTGTAAAGAACAGATTGGCAAGGTTGTCCATCGACCGGTCCGTATCGCTGACTACTACAAACAGGGCTGTTTTTTTCTGTCCTATGGAGCTGATTTTAATTTTGTCATACTGGAGCATTCGATTCATCTCCGTACTGTCAAAGTTCCGAAGCTTTGAAGTCAGTGTGATGAGAATCGAATCAAATGTCCGGTCAGCAGCCACACTGGCTTTTTCATACTGCCGATATGCCCAGCTGTCCGGCTTCCTCCGATGGTGTTCTTCCATGATCCTGTCCAAGACAGTTTTTCCACCGGATTCATTTCCCCGCCTTCCCTGACAGAGAAGCCGGATCACGCTTCCCAGCGTTTTCTCTTTATTGCTCAGGTTACTTTCAAGTAGATAAGCAATCATAGCAGCCAGCAGAATCGTTCCCGATTCATCCCAGAATGGGTCTGAGTGACTTCCTTCCTTTCTCTGGTAGACCAGCATATTCGACATCTTAACGATGTCCTGTGTACTCCGGATATACTTTAATGGATTATATCCGATCGAGCGTTCCGGATGTACAAAATCCAGACATTTTACTTCATATCCCTGTGTCTCCAGGTAACCTCTGTACTGTCTGTACAGATTCCCCTTCGGGTCAGAGATGACATAACTGCCGACCGCCTGTAAAAGATTCGGTGTCACAATACTTCTTGTCTTTCCGGCACCGCTGGTGCCAACGACCAGTACATTGTTATTCAACTGTGTTTTGCGGCTGTCCATGCTGTAATACTTCTGATCTGCAAGAATTAAGCTGTCCTGTTCCAGTACCATATTTGTTCCCTCCATGAAATGTGGTGACTATATGTGTGTTACAATTCTGTCGCAGATTCCAAAGGCGACTGCCTGTTCTGCATTCATGTAGTTGTCATATGCGGTTGCTTTGTTGATCTCCTCCAGAGTTTTACCGGTATGTTTTGCCAGTATCCCGTTGGTGATCTCTCTTGTCTCCAGAATGGATTCCGAGATATTCCGAATCGATGTTGCCGAACCTCCCACACCCCCTGCAATCAGTGGTTCATGAATCATCACTCTGGAGTGGGGCAGGATGAACCGGTGTCCTTTCTGACCGGATGCCAGGATGATCGCTGCCATACTCGATGCCATACCGGCACAGCAGATATCCACCGGAATCGTTGCCGACTGCAGGATATCGTAGATCAGAAGTCCTGCATTAACCTCTCCACCGGGACTGTTCACAATCAAGGTAACCGGTTCTTCCTTTTCTTCCAGATACATCATCTGTTCCAGAAACTGCTCTGCTAACGGACCATCGATCCCTCCGCTTAAAAATATCTTTCGGTTCATCAGGTGGTGTGTCCTCAGCGACACCTCCCGGATACCTCTGGCACTCTCTACTTCTATACTTGGATTCCATCTGTTCATCTTAAGCACCTCTCATTTCATGCAAACCTATTTCTTTGTTTCTGACCGTATCTTACACCTTATCCTCACATTTAAAAATAAACCTGGGGTTTAACTGCAAAAAAAGGAGATGGATATTCTCCATCTCCTTTTTAACAGGTCTGTAAAAGTGCCTGTACCCCCAATAACTCTGTCCGGATTTTTTCAATTTCCTCTCCAATATATAAATTCTCACTGTAGCTATTACACATCAGACTCAGATTCATGCAGCGTTCCTGAATGATATGTCGAATGTTGTCATCCATGGAAATCCTGCTGTATTTTTTCATATAAGTTTTTAGACACTGCAGATAATAGATATAATAATACACACCTTCCGCAAGAAAAACGGCCGTATTATTTGCAGGGTTATATAGTTTATCGATCTCCTGATAGGCTCTCTCTATGTAGCCCAGCTCCGATTTCACTCTGGATACTATCACAAAAAACAGAATCTGTTTTGCCAATAACTGATACGACTCGTCACCCTTATAGGCAAGCATTGCCTGTATACTCTCCATATCCTGTTTTTTGACCGCATTTTCCACAAGGATGCTCTCCCGCATTTCCTGTTTCAGCTGGTGAAGACGGCTGCTGTTTTCCCAGTTGGCTGTTTCCATATCCTCCTGCATCTGCACGATCCATCGATTTTTATCAGGGTCTGCCCCCAGATTCCGATAAAATTTTTTAACCCGATGAAGCTGGCGCTCTGGATTTTCCAATTCTTCAATCTCTTTTTCCGCAATACTTCTGTTTTCCAGAAGCATCATATATTTGGCATAAAAAGGCAGTTTATCCATTACTTCCATCACTGCTGCACCTCGTCTTCCTTCTGTATACGTTTCAGATGATTTCTCCAGATTTTAAAATAATCCGATCGATATAATTCATCCACAAATCCATACAGTTCCGTATAAGACTGAAAACGTCTTCCATTCTCCATATATTTGCATGCATCCTCCAAAGAACGCCAGTGTACGGTCTGTCCATTGCTTCTTGTATAAGAAAAAACATAGTCCTCTCCCATATAAAAATACAGCTGCACAGATGCTTTGATCGCCCTTCGGAATCTCAGATGTTTGCCCTTACCTGTATGACTGCAGAATTCCAGAATAGCATCTTCCATTTCCTTTGCCAGTTCATACCCCTGTGAGTCATCCATACCGGTAAAGAAAATCTCAGACAACAGATGATGCTCACACCATTTTTTTACATCGATTCCACCCAGATATTTTTCATAGTCTTTGAGACGGGCATCAAACTGAAACATATTTTTCACTTTAATATATTTATAAATGACCTGACGGGCATACTCTTTTTTCGTATAGGAACGACCTTTCCAGTAGATTTTATCCATAGCCGGATGCAGATGATAAAGCAAACGGAAATAGATATAGTCCGCATCCTGAGTATCCTTCTTTCTGCATGCATCCCGAAGTGCATTACGATCCAGCAAATAGCAATCTACATACTTATTTGTTCCCGACAGACATTCCTTGAAAAAGACATTCAGCTCCGGCAGATCTTCATTGGTAACAACCGTGAGATAACGGATTCCTGTATCCCAGCTGACTGCCATATGTTCGATCAGTCTGCGAAAATGATATTCTTCATCATCCTTATCATAAAGTTCTCCTGCGAACTCAAAGAATACACTGGAGCGATTGACGTACAATTCCTTGATCTGCTTCTGTACATACACTTTGCAGCCATCAAATTTTGCTTTTCCTTCTCTGGAAGCATAATAGTCATCAAACAAAGCATAGTATTGATACCTTTTCTCAATCACCTTAATATACTCCAGAATTTTCCCTGCCCACTCATACAGCGGACCGCCCTCCGGCACCCAGCTTCCAATCTGAGAGATATCAAACTCATCCTCTGTCTTATGTGCAAAAGCAGAATTTCTCAGCTTTCGAAGATGATTGAGATATGTCTCCTCATCTTTGAACTGCGTTGTCAGAAGATCTTGTCCGCCTTTTCTTCTACTCAACTTAATCAATTCATTGAGTTTATTCTCAACTGCAGTCTTATCCTCCTGAAGCTCCTCCAGAAGATCTGTCAGTTCTTCCAGATTCCGGATCTTCCAGATCTGTTCTTCAAAAAGCTCCAGTTCCGAAGGTGCGGCGTTTTCTTCTTCCTCCTCCTCATCCTCGTCATCATCCTCATCCAGTTCCTCTTCTTCGATATCTTCTTCCAAATACCTCAGATCATGTTCTGAATTTTCCACTTCTTCTTCATCTTCGTGCAGCATTTCTTCGCTGTCAGATTCATGTTCTTCTTTTTGAAGTTCTTCCAGCTTCTGTTTTCTGGTATTCAGAACCTCTTCTTTTTCCTCCAGCACAGACAGCTTTCCTTCTTCCAGCTCAATTCTCTTATTCAGAACATTTCTGGCTTCCTGAAGGGTATTCCTTCTGATAAAATCATTGATAACCAAACAACCATTCGTGATATCAATCGACCCAATATGCCCTTTCTTCAGTTCCTCTGCCTCTCGTTTCAGATCGTTGTTAAAATTATCTTTGTACTGGAACAGATCAGTCTGTACCCATTCTCTTAACTCTTTTTTGGTATACATCTCAATGGAATACCATACTACTTTGGTCGTTGCTTCATACAGATTTTCCTTGACGGACTGTAGCTTCATCCTTCCGACTTCCGAGTCATTGGTATACATCTGTCTCGCCAGAAATCTTTTATCTCCTGTATCCATAGCTGTTCCTTTCTCAATTCAGGCTATCATTGACCAAACAACCATTTCACTAACCCCGACAATCCTTTCTGTATTCTGGGTGATGACGCCGGTGTCTTCGGCGGTATCAGTCCGGGACCTGGTCTTAATGCTGGACGCGGCTCTGGTCTTGGCGGTACTAGTTCAGGTGTTGGTTTTAGCGGTGCTGGCGTTGTAGGTGTTGGTCTTGGTGCCGGCGTTGGTCTTGGTACTGGCATTGGTATCGGCTGCGGCTCCGGCTTCTTTACCAGACGCGGATATACCACATCTGTCCGCGGAGGCTTCACAAATGCCTTCACATATCCCTGACCTGTTTTCTCACTGATGCCGACAGTGAAAGCCACCGACTGCCCCTCATAACCAGAAGGAGCATTTTCTATATATTCCAGATTGACACGATAATCCACACCACTGGAAGTCACATAGCCAAATCCTTTATCACGTGCAAAAAACTTTACCGTACCATAATAGATCTGCTCTTTTTTCGTTTCCTTTTTTGCGTCGCCGCTGATGATCAGAAGTTCCTGACAGATCTGTTCGAGATTCGTCAGCCTTTTTGCCGGATCTGTCTCCATCAACCTACAGAGAAGCGCATCCAGCTGCTTTCCTTTATTCTTCCAACAGCCTGTGATCACATCCCGGTCGCCCTGTGCTCCGCAATAATCATATGCACCATCCTTTAAAGTTCTTTCGTCAAATTCCGTGCAGGAAAGGACAACAGCGATGATCAGGACACCCAGATTATAAGCAATATTTGCTTTTACACTCGCATTCTCACCAAACCTCGTATCACTTCGGTTCATCTCCGGTGCACTGTATCCTTTTAACTGTCTGCCAAAATTCACATGTCCGGTATCATATCGATCATTCCTGATCGGACAGATTCTTCCCAATCCGATAAACCGGGGCTTATTATCTCCCAACAGAACAATGTGATCTGGAGTAAGAGCAGTATATGCATAATGCTGTTCATACAGTTCCATCTGGAAGGACAGGATATCTACCGCCAGACGCATCACCATCTCCAGATTGATCAGTGCAGGCTTTTTAGAAAATTGTCTGCTTTCCTCCGATCTGTAAAAAATTCTGTCATACGAGCTTTGCAGTTTTCCTGCAAGTACATCTCCCGGAATATAATCCAGGATCAATACCGGCTCTTTCTTTTTTAACTCTACAGACACATCTTCGCCGAACTCATCCACATCGTTCGTAATCTCAAAATAATCCAACGGCTCCGGAAGCATACTGGAACGCAATGTATTCAGA
>JAFYTM010000136.1 GCA_017558865.1 Lachnospiraceae bacterium | reverse complement strand
GCAAATATCGTCACCTGCCTGGACTCTGTAATCATGACCATTCCAGGCATTGGCTCTACGAATGGCGGAATGATCCTCGGTGAGATCGGCGATATCCATCGCTTTTCTGAACCAGGTAAATTGCTTGCATTCGCCGGATTAAATTATAAATCTGTCGTCTAAACAAGTCCATCATTGTTTTCGCAATCCTTATCTGACTTTTCTATTTCTATGTAAAAAACGACCGTTAAAAGCCATTTTTAACAGCCTTCTTCGATCGCTTTCTTTTTTTAATTCTTGTTGCCGTTTTTTGAATTTTTGAAAACAGGAAGTTCATTATCATAAGTGCTGATGTAAATATTTTTCCCTTGTAGCAAGACCTCCACGTATATGCCGTTCCTGCTTATTCACATCCAGAACTTTTCTCGCTTCAGATGCCAGATGCGGATTGATATACAAAAGACGTTCTGCTACATCTTTATGTACCGTCGATTTACTCACTCCAAAATTCTGGGCAGTCTGCCGTACCGTCGCATTATGATCTATGATGTAATTGGCAATCGCCACCGCCCGTTCTTCGATGTATTCTTTCATGGGTGTTCCCCTGAGAATGTTTTTTACATCTTATGCGAAAATACGGGCAGCTATGCCCAATTCAGCCGCTGATTTTGATATACTTCAAAAGCAATATCACTTTGATAACGAATAGCAGAAAAATAACCGTTGCCGCATAGGCTTCTCTTGTCAGTGCCAATAATACAACAGCCAGTATACTAAGCCCCATCGAAAAAAATGTGATAAGATTTTGCTTTTTTTCAATCTTTAACTGTGTCAGGATCACTTTTACAACACCTGTCACAATCAATGCAAGAAATACCATCCAATAAACAATAAGATTCCTTGATGTGGTTTCTGCATAGGCGAATAGATTCACCGAATAAATATATCCATCGATCGTGTTTGGATAAATCGGTAAAACAAGAAGCAGGAATACACAAAGGTCTACGATTCCCAACAGTAGATTACACATGCTTCGAATATTCGATTGATTTTCCTTTTCGGCAATGGAAAGTAATTTTTCTCCCGACAGAAGATCATCGATGGTAACTGAAAAATATCTTGATATTTCTTTCAATGAATCAATGCTTGGATATCCTCTTGCCGACTCCCATTTTGAGACAGCCGTTCTGGATACATATAACGCTTCCGCTAATTCTTCCTGCGTAAGTCCTCTGCTCTTTCTCAATTCCTGAAGCTTTTCATGGAATTCCATCTCAGAACCTCCCATTAATGTTCTTCCTTGCCGCCTGATAAAACGACTGCTTTATATATAAAAAATAATCCGGCACTGAGCAATCCTCCGCCTACGATATCCGTAAACCAGTGCACACCCGAAACCAGTCTTCCTGTAACCATAAATATCGAAAAACTGGTAACAAAAATGTTTATCACTTTTTTAACCGCTGCATTTTCCAGTCTGCGATAAACCTGTTCCACAAAAGTTGGCATGACACTCAGTACAAGCAGTGTGGTCGATGACGGATAGGAAGCCTCCAGCCTTCCTTCTATCAAAATCGGCCGGTAATTGACCGGAATCATTTCAAAGATCAGATACCCAAATATCACTGCCAGATAATAAATCCCCAGACAAATCAGATCATAATCCACTTGAAAAAAACTCCTTCTCTGAATCATTTGAACGAATCCAAGCCCAGCAAAGCTCATACACACCAATACGGGAATCAGTCCCATCCAGTCCGTCAGGGTATAGAGTGTCATATGCACACCAGTTAATTCGTGAAACCAAATATTAAACGTTGCAAAACCAATCTCTGTTCCATGCTGTCCGACAGCCTGCACATCAATGATCTGTATCAAAGCGGTCCAGACAACAAATGCCAATACACAGCTTATTCCCCAAGATAAGATTCTTTTTCCATTCTGTTTCATTTTTTTCATTTTTTATGTCCTTTCTCTTTTTCGCTTTATCTGTAAGCTGATTCAAAAATAACAAAGGTCATAAAAAAACGACAGAAACACGATGTCACATCTGTGATACGATTCGTGTCATCATCTTTTTTGTATATCAATCTACCATACAGGCTCAGTATCTATCCCTGGATGGCTGGTCAGATACGCTGTCAGAAGAATATCTGTGATATTCATCTGAGAAATTCTGGATGACGTATCTGTTGTACCCTCCTGAAGATCTTTGGATGCGAAATGAAGAACATGATCCGCAAGCAGCCCCAGATCACTCTCCACAAAACGATTGATCAAAATCAAAGGTACCTTATTCATCTTTAAAAGTTTTGCCAGCTGAAGCAGCTCCTGCGAAGTTCCTGTGTAACAAAACATCACTGCCGCATCTTTTTCTGTCAGATTCTTCGCACACAAGAACTGTGCATGCAGATCCTCATTATACCAGCATGGCTTATGCAACATCATGAGTTTCATATACATATCTCTGGCTACCAGCAGTGTAGAACCCATTCCAAATACACCAATCTTTTCTGCACGGTCAAACAGTTCTACACATTTTTTAAGTGTTTCCAAATCCAAAAGCTCTCTTGTGTCTCTCAATGCCAGAATGCTTCTCCAGGTAACTTTATCTGCGATTTCCTCCAGAGTATCTTCCTGAAAAATCTTTGTCGCCATTCCCTTTGACTGTTCCATTCGAAGACCATTTTCATAATTCAGGCAAGAAAGCATCTCTTTATAGCCGCTGAATCCAAGCTTCTGACAGAGACGAATCACCGTAGCTGCCGAAGTATAACACCGCTCGGCAAGTACCTGTACACTTAAACGTGGAACCTCCTCCGGGTTTTCCATCAAATATTTTATCAAATGCTGCTCTGCACCATTCGCCTGTCTGCTGTATTCCTGCAGCCTGACCAATACATTCTTCATCTTTTCTCCAGCCTTTCCACATCTCAGTTACTGATCTGTTCACAGAATCCGCCTTCAGCAATTCTCTGAACACAGAAAAAACGTCCAAATCAAAAGATTCAGACGTCTCCTTTCAGACTTATTTACTTCTCTGTAAATACAATATATTCTTTGTTATAATTTCCCCACCAGGTGCTTTTATGCTCCCCTGTGATGTAGATAGTAGAAAACAGCATCTCCGCATCATTGAGTCTGGCGCAAATCGAAAGCAGTACCTCATTGGCCGGAAAAATCACTTCTTCATCAGTCGGATTCATCTGATGTACATAATCCCGCTCCTGTGGGGGTAAGATCAGATCAATCTTTCGCCGTGCCTCTTCAGGCAAACGATGATAATAGAAATCCACATAGATATCGTTGTATCCGCAAAGCTCCCATAAATCCAAAAATTTATCGCAGGCCTGCTGCCCATCCATACGGATCATACGGTTCTCATACTGCTTCATGCCGTCCACAATGTTCTCAAAGTAAATAGCTCCCTTTTTCTGCAGCTGTCCTGTAGTCATCTCTTCTTCCTCTGTACTGTCAGTATAACACCAAACAACTCGACCGTAAAGTCCTCTTTTATCCCAATCTTATTTCCGGAAGGAAATCATCTGTATCTCCACAGAAATATCCGCCCTTTTGTGACAGAATCTTTTCCATCATCTGTCTGGCTTTCTCATAATGCTCCGGCACGATCGTCACTGCAAACACAGATTTCAGATGGTGTTCTTCCATATAAAGCTGCAGATCTTCATCAATCTCTTCAAACTCTTCCACGTCTACAGAACCATATTCCGGAACTGCGATCTCCAACACTCCTGCTTCCTGCCAAAATTCTGCACTGCATCCAGCATCATCCATGAAAATCTCATAGATTTCACGAAGCAGCATCTCTTCCTCCATGAAATATAGCCATTCTGCAGGAACACTTGGAATCGAAATCTTTTTCTTTTGTATCTTCTGTAATTTTGATTTATTTTTCATCTGTATTCCCCTCATCTATAACCGAAATGTTTCTCTTGGCTCAATCTTTACATGAATATCACAGTCTGCGCCATGTACACCATTGATTTCCAGACTATATGCTGCACATACCTCAATCAGGTTCTCTTCCTTCTGAATGTGCACACTGTTAGTCAGAATCTCAATCAAAAAACTGCCATACGGCACAGCATACGTGGTACTTTGACTTTTTCCCTCTTCAAAAATCATATTTGCAGATACCGGGCCTTTTTTCTGCACTTCCAGTCTTCCGTCTTTGATCTTAATCCTGTTTTTTACCGGTTCAGACAAGCCTTCCATCAACTCGTCAAACAGAACATAGTGCGTACCATTGCGTTCAAAATATTCACCGATATGTACCAGTTCAATATTATCTTCCTCTTCTTCTGCCGTCTGAAAACCAGATATGGTCACCATAACTTCTTTTGTCATAAGCTCTCCATTCTCAACATTCGTATTTCTGTCATTATTTTATCTTCTTTCCCAAAGTTATTCAAGCCCTTTCAGCCAATGAAAACGGATGCTTACCGGAAGACGCTCTGGATTGGGACGCTCATACATCGTACTCCACCAGGCCACCGTCCGGACAGCCTCCTGACACTCTTCCGCAGAAAGACCAGTATCTGCACAAGAATCCGAATCTCCTGGTAATATCAAGCAGGCTGTCAGACTGAAACCTAATAAGATCGAGCATAAAAGTATGCGAATTTTTCTGTTCATAAGGTATAACTCCTTTCCATAATCCAATTATTTCCAGGATCTTCCATTGTTATACCATTCATTCAAAAGGCGATGAATCGGTGTGCCGTCTTTTGGCTGTTCCTCTTTCTCCGCTTCCCTGGCCGCCTCCTCTTCTGTAATATGAACCAGAGTTCCTCTGGAGTACGCCCCATCAATCTGGATCTCTTCCAGTAAATTCTCCATGTCTTCCGTGTCCAGAATCTCCTGTGAAAAATAAATATTTTTCAAATGATTAAAATCCATATGCTTCCAGGAGTTTTTCCAATACAGTTCTTCTGCTTCTCTCAAAGATTTTGCCTCTGTCACAAAAGGCTCCTTCGGTTCCTCTTTCGCCGATGTTCCAAACTGAAAGGTCAGAAGAAACGGTGATTCTTCTCCCGCATCCACTCCAACAGCCGTTACCAGACTTCGCTGCTCCAGCTCCTGAGCACTGCACCCTGTCAAGAAAAGGAAAACAAATGGTAATACACATACCGCAACTTTCTTTTTTCCATTCCCTGTTACTGCATAAAAAAACAAGAGCAAAAGCTGTGCCGGCGTAGATACATAGTATAAAAGCTTCTGTCCCCATTCCATACATTCCGGCAGAAGCACTGCCGCATAGGACGCCGACAGCAATGCAAACAGAAGATATTTCCTCTGTTTATCCGGTTCTCCATCTACAAGCGGCGCAAACAGACTGCTGCAAAGAAGAAACAGTCCTATCATCCACGCAAATACAAACAACGTATCCATTCTTCCGATCACATTCCCCGGAAAATGTGCCAGTGTCATGGCATTGGCAAGCGGAAACATAAGCCCCGTATGCCCTGCATTTCCATAAATGCAATAGGTAAAAAGACTCCACAAAATCGTAATCACTGCACCGCTGAGCCAGATTTTCCAGACTCCGGTTCTCCACTTGTGTTCATCCTGCAGCTGACCGTTCAGATGCCAGAGACTCTGTATCGCTCCCAACCAGCAGAATAATTCATAGCCCTTTTGTACTTGTCCCATATTCCATATATATTCCAGTTCCTCCAGACGATGGATCTGGACCTCTCCATACATTAGAATCGACAGAAAAATCAACAAGACTGTAAAAAAGGGGAACAAAACCTCACTGACTCTCAGCCGACACTCCAGACCTTTATACAGGTTATAATAACAGATCACATAAAACCAGCCTGCAATGATCCAAAGCTTTGTATCCGTCAGCAAAAACTCCTGCACCAACAAACCTGTCATACGAACCAGCATCGTCCCAAGAATCCAATAATGAACATAACACAGTGCTTTCACTGCTGTGGACACAGGCCGTGGAATCACTGCGCTGCCCGCCAGAAAAATCCCCAGAAAAATGACTGCCAATAGAATACTCACGATATTGGAGCCATTGATGATCAGCGGCGGCAGTAATGCACTTAAGCTGATAAATCCTGCTGTATAATTTCTGTACAACTGTCTGGAGGATATTTTTTGATTTCCTGAAAACATATCATTCCTTCTTTCGGAGTTTTACTCGTGCATCCCTTTTTGCAAAAACAGGTCTTCTCGTCAGCATTCGAAACGGAAAACGAACAAGCGAATCCTTTTCATCCTCATATCCATTCAAATCCGATGCCACATACGGCATCAAATAAGGGATTCCAAAACTATTCAGATGGGACAGATGGATCAATACCCACAAATAGGATAACAGCACACCATACAGTCCAAGCCAGGCTCCCATAAAAATACATCCATATTTGAGCAGCCGAAAGGCAGATGCAAATTCCTCATTCGGTATGGCAAAGGAGCAAAGCGCAGTAAACGCCACCACGATGACCACGATCGGACTGACCACATTGGCAGTCACTGCCGATTGACCGATGATCAGACCGCCTACAATACCAATCGTATTACCAATCGGACCAGGCAGTCGAATACCAGCCTCCCGTATCAATTCAAAAGAGATTTCCATCAAGAGCACTTCCCCCAGAGAGGGAAATGGAACTCCCGCCCTTGCTTCTGCCATAGACAGGATCAGATTGGTCGGCAAAAGACTGGTATGCCAGGTGGTCACTGCCACATAGATCGCCGGAAAGCTCATCGCCAGAATTGCCGCAAAAAATCGAAGCATTCTGGCAAAAGTCGCAATCTCAAAACGATTATACCAGTCGTCACTGGTCTGAAAAAAACTGTTGTAATCCGATGGAAAGACCAATACGGTAGGAGAATGATCTGTAACCAGCACCACTCTGCCCTCCAGAATGGCCGATGCAGCCCGGTCAGGCCGTTCGGTAGACTGAAATTGCGGAAACGGTGACAGCCAGTGTTTTTCTGTCAACTGCTCCAACATCCCACTGTCCAGAATCCCGTCGATTTCATAAGCAGCCATCCTTTTTTTGATGGTATCCAACAGATTCGGATAAATCAGGTCCTCCATATAGACCAGTGCTGTCATCGTATTGGAACGTTTTCCTATTATCTGTTCTTCCACCTTCATCCGAGGATCACGCAGACGTTTTCGAATCAATGCCACGTTCAGTTTTTCACTTTCCGTGAATCCCTCTCTGGAACCGCGCATGACCTTTTCACTCTCTGCTTTGGATACCCCAATGCCTGGATATCCTTTACTGGAGATCTTATAGACCATGTCATCTCCTTCCAGAAAAAGAATCCCATTTCCCGCAAGAAGTGCTGCTTCTCCCTCCTGATAGGTGCGTAGAGGCTGAACATCTGACAAGCCGATCACATGCTCTTCCAGCATCAGGTTACTGACTGCCACCTCCACATAGACCAGAAGACCTTCTCTGCGACCATTATCCAAAAACACCTGTCGATTCAAAATATCATCACATTTTTCAAACCGGGTCTTGACCCATTCTTTATTCTGCGAAAGCTGCGGAGATATTTCGCCCATTCTGTCACCTCCTTTTGACACGAAAAAAGGATGAGCCATGCTCATCCTTTTCATCTGAAACTATTATGTCCCCTATCTTTTTACATTATACGGAATCGTTACATAGACCTGCTTCGCCAGCTGACGTGCTCTCACTTCACGGTAGGCTTTTCTTGCTTTTGCCTGACTGTCAAAGATACCAAATACCGTAGGACCGCTTCCGCTCATCATGGAACCGAGCGCACCGCTTTCCATCATACATTTCTTAATCTCGTCAATGACCGGATATGCTGGAACGGTGACTGTCTCCAGTACATTTCCCATGCGTGATGCCAGAAGTGCCAGATCATTCTGCTTCATCGCCTCAATCATAGCATCCACATCCGGATGCTGCTCCGGTCTTAGGTCATTGGCATGCAGATTCTCATATACGAATTTTGTAGATACACCGATCCCTGGTTTCGCGATCAGAATATAGCATTTCGGCATAGCCGGAAGAATACTCAGTTTTTCGCCGATTCCCTCTGCCAATGCGGTTCCGCGCAGAACACAATACGGAACATCTGCGCCAAGCTTCACTCCTCGCTCCATGAGATCTTTTCTGGACAGACCAAGTCCGTACATCTGATTCACTCCCCAGAGAACGGCTGCCGCATCCGAGCTTCCGCCTGCCATACCTGCCGCTACCGGAATCTTCTTCTGAAGATGAATAGAGATTCCTTCATCAATACCAAACTCATCCATCAAAAGCTTTGCTGCTTTATAGACCAGATTCCCTTCATTCGTTGGGAGATAATAAAGATTTGTCTTTACCTGAATCCCCGGCTGTTTTACTTTTCGAAGCTCCAGCTCATCATACAGGCCAATCGTCTGCATGATCATCTTCACTTCGTGATATCCATCTTCTCTTCTTCTGAGCACATCCAGACCCAGATTGATTTTTGCAAGTGCTTTTAACTGTATTTTATCCATGACAAAACCCTTTCTTAGAGTATGATAGTTTATTATAACCTCTGAAAGGTTCTCTTTTCAACCATTACTCATGTTCTCATCACTTCCTTTACGATCAGCAGCTTCTGCCCTGGTTTTAAAGTCTCATCCTTCATTTCATTCAGCTCCATAACTGCCCGGCAAGTGGCAGCATGTGCCTTTGAGATATCCCACAGAGTTTCTCCCGGCTGTACTACATGAATGACCATACCTGGCATCTGTTTGATTCTTTCCTTATCCAGAGGTGCTTCATTCAAGTCTTCTATAAGCATCTCTGACTCTGGCTGTGAAAACAGCACCTGCATTTGAATTACAGATTTTATCTCCAACTCCTGTGCATCCAGCATGTTCACCATCAACTGATCCAGACACAGATGTATCTGCCAGTCACAGTCATCTCCCGACAGCTGCATCTCTGCGATGTGTTCAAATGGGAAGAATTGTACAGTACACGCCAAAGGCTGAGCATCATCTGATGTAGCATAAAGTACCCATAGTTCCACATTTCCCTGCGTCAGTATTCCTTTCTCATTTCTCTCCGCATGATCCAGATGCAGCCTCGTACCAGCATTCAGAATCTGCATCATCTTCGGCTCTGTATCAGAAAGCTTCATACGCCCCCCAACTCTTGCCCGGGAATCTGAGATTCCTTTCACAAAATCCCAGTGATATTCTTTCCGAACAGGTTCCAGCTCACAGCTCAGACTGTAAGCATCACAAAGGACTTCACATACTGAATCTTCAAAATACCGAAAAAGAAGCTCCAACACTGCATCCAGACGTACCGTCCTCGGTTCTCCATCATAGTCTGCCTGTAATTCCAGTTCGGAGCGCAGCAGGCTGACCTCTGCTTTTCCAGTCAGATCCGCATGACAGACATCACACTCTACCTCCTGATGGAATGGGATGCCCTGTTCCATCCACTGCATCCGTCCTTCTTCACACAGATAGAGGAAAAATACGACCAGTTCTCCTTTTACCAGCAGTTTTCTGTCTTCCTGACGCACATCGGTTCCCTGCAGTCTGATCTCTTTCCATAGAATACGCTGTATATTGGGACGTCCCGGCGGAAGATTGATCTCTTCCCTAACACGCAGTGTATCCTTTTTATGTATGACTTCCTGCTGAATGTGTACGGGACAGGTTTTTACATACATTTCCTTATCTTCCTCCGGACAGAACACCAATGGAACCGGTTGTTCTTTCATCGCATCTGCTGTAAAAGCAAGAATACCTTTGATATTTGCCTTTCTGGAATGAATCATCGATGCATGCAGATGCTCTATTTCCCATCGAACATCCAGGATATCTCCTTCTTCCAATCCATTCAAAAATATAACTTCATCTACAGGAATACTTCCCTCCAGAATCTCCGGCATCCGATCGGCGCTTTCTCCAATATACAGAATCCGATACAGGAAAATACCACGCACCTTCATCTTACCGGACTCTCCTTTCATCTCATCCGGGCGAAATTCCCCCTGCTTATGTACAATTCGGAAAATATCCGGCTTCTGATCCGGTACGTTGATATCCTGCTCCAGTGTCATCTGACTGAGTGCACTTCCTCTTCTGCTGTTCAATGCTGCATATTTCCGTTCCAGTTCCATAACCCATTTCCTTCCATTTATAATTATTCAAATACCACAGATTTATCCAGATCCTCCAGCTTCAGCACAACATACGGACAGGTCGTGGCTTTTGCCGTATCCTCTCCATTCCCCGGACCAAGAAGTTCTGAATCTACATAGATCGCATTGCTGGTAAGATACAGCTCCTGTATGGCAATACTGTAGCCGCTGCTTTGCTGTTCTCCATAACCAATACAAATATAGAGATATCCTTCATCCTCATATGTAACCTTAAAGGGATCCTTCTTCTTCTCCTCCAAAACACTGCGAAGCTCCTCTGGAATCTTCTCTGTCTCCAGCACTGTAAAATCCAGATCCTGTATTTTTTCTTCATCCTGTGTCTGTACACCGCAGCCGCACAACATCCATATAGTCAGTATCAAAAGACACCATTTTCTCATGCATCATCATCTCCTGCTCATTTGTATTATTTTATGTAGTAAAATAAAGATTCATACCAGCGTTCTTTCTTGTATTCTTGTAAGCTATCCGGTATAATGCAAGAAGTAATATTTTATCGAAAGGGATTTTTATACCATGCATTTTAAAATAGCAAAAGATGACAAGACCAATCATCGTTACAGTGGTGTCCTTGTCCATCCAACATCATTTCCTTCACCATACGGCATCGGAGACCTTGGACAGGGTGCTTATGACTTTGTAGATTTCCTGGCAAAGGCAGGACAGCATCTGTGGCAGGTTCTTCCACTGGTACCAACTACGATTGGTGATTCTCCATATCAGGGATTTTCCGTATTTGCCGGACAGCCGCTTCTCATCAGCCCGGATCTTTTGGTCAAAGCAAAACTTTTGGACAGAGAAGACTTAAAAGACCTTCCGGTATTTGATCAGGACAGAGTTCACTACGAAGAAGTTCTTACATTTAAGACAACTCTTTTGAAAAAAGCTTATGCAAATTTCCTGCATACTGCTGATAAGAATCTTCTGGAAGAATATGACGCTTTCTGTGACAGCAACGAATACTGGCTGGAAGATTATGCACTGTTCATGGCAGGAAAAGATTATCACAAAGGTCTTCCATGGTATGAGTGGGAAGATACCCTGCTCGATCCAACAGAAGAAGAACGTGCAGAATGGATGAAAGAATTAAAAGACAGCGTAAACTATTATCGTTTTGTACAGTATACCTTCTACTGTCAATGGTATGATCTGAAGGAATATGCCAACAGCAAAGGAATTGCGATCATTGGTGATATGCCGATCTTCCCATGCTGGGACAGTGCCGATGTATGGGGCAACAAGAAAATGTTCTGTCTGGATTCCAAAGGATATCCACTGGAAGTAGCCGGAGTTCCGCCAGATTATTTCAGTGCCACTGGACAGCTCTGGGGCAATCCTCTCTATGACTGGGATGCTCATGCAGAAGATGGATATACCTGGTGGATCGAGCGTCTCCGTAATCAGCTGGATCAGACCGACTATGTCCGCATCGACCATTTCCGCGGCTTTGAAGCATACTGGGCAGTTCCATTCGGTGAACCAACCGCTATGAACGGTAAATGGAGAAAAGGTCCTGGCGAAGATTTATTCCTTGCAGTGAAAAAAGTCCTGGGTGACGATCTTCCAATCTTTGCAGAAGATCTGGGTGTGATCACACCAGAAGTAGAACGTCTGCGTGATATGTTTGACTTCCCTGGAATGAAGGTTCTGCAGTTCGGTTTCGACGGGGATGGTGAGAGTACCTTCCTGCCGCATCAGCTGGATACCCGCAACTGTGTCTGCTACACCGGTACCCATGACAACAATACAAGCCGTGGCTGGTATGACGATACTTCTGAAAGGAACCGTGACAAAATCCGCCGTTACATGAATACCGATGCCAGCAGTGTAAGCTGGGATTTCATCCGTATCTGTCTTGGTACGATTGCGAAATATGCTATTTTCCCGGTACAGGATCTGTTAAAGCTTGGTTCTGATGCCCGTATGAATATTCCAGGTGTTCCAAATGGCAACTGGAGTTTCCGTTACCGTGCAGGTCTTCTGGATGACGGTATGGCACAGGGTCTGAAGCAGCTGACCGAGCTTTTTGGCCGTTTTGGGTGATATAGTTATAGAAAGAAGGTTCTACACATGATACGTTTTATACTGGCTGTTACGATCGTCTTATCTTTTCTGATTCTTGGAATCCCGGTACTTCTGATCGAATGGCTGATCGGTAAATGGAACCCACGACTTCGAGATATAAGCTGTCTGCGCATGGTGCAGGCAGCTTTTAAGCTCATTCTCTGGGTGTCCGGTACAGATGTCACTTATATTGGCAAAGAAAATATTCCCAAAGATCAGGCTGTTCTTTATGTGGGCAACCACCGCAGCATGTTCGATGTTCTGCTTACCTACTCCCAGTGCCCTGATCTCACCGGATATATTGCCAAGGATCAGCTTGAAAAGTTTCCGCTTCTTCGGGACTGGATGAAACGCCTTTACTGTCTGTTCCTGAACAGAGATGACATTCGCGCAGGTATGCAGGTCATCCTGACTGGCATAGATTATGTAAAGAGAGGCATCTCGATCTGTATTTTCCCGGAGGGAACCAGAAGCAAAGACGGTGTCATGCTCCCATTCAAAGAAGGAAGTATGAAAATCGCGACAAAAAGCGGCTGTCCAATAGTTCCAATCGCAATCACAAACTCTGCTGCGATCTGGGAAGATCAGTTTCCGAAGATTCGCCCGCGCAAGGTTATTGTGGAATATGGTACACCAATCAATCCTAAGGATCTGACAAAAGAAGAACTGAAATTTTTGGGCGCACATATGCAGAAAATTATCCAGTCCATGCTGGATCAGCATCAACTTTAAAATCAATTCTATATTAAGGAGGCATCTATGAAAATTGTGGTACTTGCAGGCGGCATCAGCACGGAACGTGACGTGTCGCTGATCAGCGGAAGAAATATCTATCAGGCAGTAAAAGCCAATGGACATCAGGCCATCCTGTTAGATGTATTTCTGGGTCTTCCAGCCCCAGAACAGCCTCTGGAATCTTTATTCGACGCAGACATTGACTGGACCACTTCCATTCAGGGAATCTCTGAACAGGACCCTGATCTGGAGCAGGTCAAAGCTCTTCGTCCTGGATACAAAAGTCTGTTAGGACCAAATGTTCTGGAGCTTTGTCAGCTCAGTGACATGGTTTTTCTGGGACTTCATGGTTCCAACGGCGAAGATGGTCGTATCCAGGCACTTTTCGATCTGATGGGTATCCGTTATACCGGTAGCGGTCATACCAGCAGTGCTCTTAGTATGGACAAAAACATCACTAAGCAGATGTTCAAAAGCCGCGGAATCCCAACCCCACCAAGTATTACGGTAAAAAAATGGGAATCCTTTGAGCTTCCGGAAAATATTGGTTTTCCATGCATGGTAAAGACCTGCTGCGGCGGTTCCTCTGTAGGAGTTTATCGTGTAGAAGATGTATTTGGTTTGAAAAAAGCTCTGAAAGAAGCCTTTTCCTATGAAGACCAGGTTCTGATCGAACGCTGTATCATCGGAAGAGAATTTTCCGTTGGCGTCATCGAAGGAAAAGCACTTCCGATCATCGAGATCGCGCCTTTGCAGGGCTTCTACGATTACAAAAACAAATATCAGGCAGGAAGCGCGATCGAGACCTGTCCTGCAGAGTTGCCACAGAATCTGACTGCCCGGATGCAAAGACACGCCGAAGAAGCCTGCGCAGCCGTTGGTATCGAAGGCTATGCTCGTGTGGACTTTATGCTGGATGCCCGTTCCGGTGAGGATTATGCTCTTGAAGTCAACACCCTTCCGGGTATGACACCAACCAGTCTTCTTCCTCAGGAAGCAGCAGCGATCGGCTATTCCTTTAAACAACTTTGTGAATGGCTGATTCAAGTATCTTTGAAGAAATATAAATCATTGCCTGACAGGTAAGGAGTCTATGTAATATGAGACATTTCACAATTCAACAATTCACCGAAAGCTGCGGAGGGACTTTTTATGGTCCGACTGAACTTCTGGAAAAAGAGATTCAGGGAGTTGTCGTAGACAGCCGTTTGATACAAAAGGACTATCTATTTGTTGCAACCGTCGGCGAACGGGTAGATGGACACCGTTTTATCCCGGATGTCTATGAAAAAGGCGCGATCTGTGCACTCAGTCAGCAGAAGCTGGAAAACCCGGCAGGACCTTATATTCTGGTTGAAAATACTTTCCAGGCATTAAAGGATGCTGCCGAAGCTTACCGTAAAACTTTAGATATCCCGGTAATCGGAATTACCGGCAGTGTTGGAAAGACCAGTACCAAGGAAATGATTGCCACAATTTTGGAACAAAAATATAATGTTCTGAAAACACCAGGCAATTTCAATAACGAGATTGGACTTCCTCTAACACTTTTTATGATCGATACCTGCCATGAAGTCGCTGTTCTGGAAATGGGTATGAACCATTTTGGTGAAATGCATCGCCTGAGCAAGATGGCTCGTCCGGATATCTGTGTCCTCACGAATATCGGGGTTGCACATCTGGAGTTTTTAGGCTCCAGAGATGGTATCCTGAAAGCAAAATCTGAAATCTTTGACTATGCAGCAGACGATGTGAAAGTGTTTGTAAATGGAGATGACGACAAACTCATTACCCTGAAAGACCGGGCAGTCACTTTTGGACTGGATGCTTCTCATCCAGTCTGGTCCGATCAGACGGAACATCTGGGACTGGAAGGCATGCACTGCCGTATCCACATATCGGGTCATTCCATTCCTGTATCCATTCCTCTTCCAGGCAGCCATATGATATATAATGCCATGGCCGGAGCCTGTGTGGCAGATGCGCTTGGACTTAGCCCGGAACAGATTCAGGCAGGAATTGAATCTCTGAAACCGATCAGCGGCAGAAGCAATATCATCCATGCTTCTAGATATATCCTTCTCGATGACTGTTATAATGCCAATCCTGTATCCATGTGCGCCATGCTGGACGTTCTGGAACATTCAAGAACTCGTAAGGTTGCGATCCTGGGTGATATGGGCGAACTGGGCGAAGAAGAAAAAACTCTTCATTCATCCGTTGGAGAACATCTGAAGGATCTCCACATTGATCTGGTGATCACGATTGGTCCTCTCAGCGAAGCAATCCATAACACCGGACTTTTATCCGCTCCCCAGACACAGTTCCTTCATTTTTCTGAAAAAGAACAGTTTCTTATCGAAGCAAAGAACATTTTGCAACATAAAGATTCCATCCTGATCAAAGCATCTCACTATATGGGATTTGAGCACATTGTAGAAACACTGAAAGAACACATGTAATCTGTTCTTTACACAAGGAGATTCAATTATGGTAAATTTTGAATATTATGCACCAACACAAGTAGTATTCGGTAAAGATACCGAACTGCAGACTGGAAAACTGGTCAAAGAATATGGTGCTTCAAAGGTACTGGTTCACTATGGCGGCAGCAGTGCAAAAAAATCCGGACTTTTGGATCGCGTCTGTGCTTCTCTAGGTGAAGCCGGTATTCCTTATGTGACTCTGGGCGGCGTCGTGCCGAATCCCCGCCTAAGTCTCGTCCGTGAAGGAATTGCTCTCTGCAAAAAAGAAGGGGTGGATTTTCTTCTGGCTGTGGGCGGCGGAAGCGTTATCGACTCTGCAAAGGCAATCGGCTATGGACTTTTTAATGACTGCGATCCATGGTTATTTTTTGACCGTCAGACACAGGCAAAAGGCTGCACACCTCTGGGGGCAGTTCTGACCATCGCTGCAGCCGGAAGTGAAATGAGCAATTCCTGTGTCATCACCAATGAAGATGGATGGTTAAAAAGAGGTTACAGTACTAATTATGCGCGCTGCAGATTTGCAGTCCTGAATCCGGAGCTGACCTGTACACTCCCAGCCTATCAGACTGCCAGCGGCTGCGTGGATATTATGATGCATTCCATGGAACGATTTTTCAGTCACGCAAAGGGAACTGAACTGACGGATGGTATCTGTGAGTCTCTGATCCGCACTGTGATGAAACAGGCAAAAGTATTAAGAGATGATCCAAGCAACTATG
Source organism: Lachnospiraceae bacterium (assembly GCA_017558865.1). Classification (GTDB taxonomy): domain Bacteria; phylum Bacillota; class Clostridia; order Lachnospirales; family Lachnospiraceae; genus Hominiventricola. Next base: position 2,605 of record JAFYTM010000136.1, on the reverse strand, counting down.
ATGCCCGTGCCGATGTGATGTGGGCAAGCAGCCTGTCCCACAATGGTCTGACCGGCTGCGGTACAACCGGAGATTGGGCAACACATCAGATTGAACACGAATTAGGGGGAATGTTCGATGTGGCACATGGCGCTGGACTGGCTGCTGTATGGGGAAGCTGGGCACGTTATGTCTATCAGGAAGAACCGGAAAAATTTGCCCAGTTCGCAGTGAACGTCCTCGATATTCCTGCAGGAAAAAAATCCGCTGAAGATCTGGCTATGGAAGGGATCTGTGCCATGGAAGATTATTTCCGTTCCATTCATATGCCAACTTCTCTGACAGAACTTGGTATTTCACCGACGGATGCGCAGATCGAAGATATGGCACAGAAATGTATGCATTTTGGAAAGCGTACCATTGGTGGATTCAAGGTACTGAAAGCAGAAGATGTGGTAAAGATCTACCATATGGCAAAATAGAACATATGTAAAAGGGGGATAAAATATTTTGCGTCAAATCAATCAATCTACAAAAACGAAAATATTTAGTACATTTTCTATTATTCTTATCTTATGTTGTGCTGTTGCAACATTCACAACTTCTTTACTGAATTCAAGACTGGATCGATTAAGAGATGCCCGTTTTGAACTATCCAGTTATGCAACTGACTATAAAGATGCTTCTGCATACTTAAGCCGTGAAATCCGCAGTTATGCAGCAACCGGCAACTCACAGCACTATGATAATTATATGAATGAAGTCAATACAGCCAGAAACCGTGAAAACAGTCTGGCAGCAATGAAGGAAATCGGTCTGGAAAGCAATGAACTTGCAATCATGGAAGAGGTCGCCTCTATTTCCAATGGTCTTGTTCCTCTTGAAGAACAGGCAATGGTTCTGGTTGCCGGCGGAAAAACTTCTGAAGCAACTTCTCTTCTGTACAGCAGAGAATATGAAAACGGTATGGAACAGGTTTCCGCCGGAATTGAAGATTTTGACAAGTCTATTCAGGAACGTATGGCTTCTCAGATTGATTTTTACGATAGTCTTATGGGGGTTATGACTGTCATTACCTATTTAAGTGTAATCATTGTATTACTGACACAGATCTTTATCGTTCGCTTTGTCCTGAAAGAGATGATCTTCCCAATCTTAAGAATTGAACAAAAGATGCAGGAACTTGTAGAAGGAAATCTTTCCGGTTCCTTTGATGTAACCGAAAATGATACCGAACTTGGAAGAACAGCCAGATCCATTAACCGTCTGCAGCAATTCCTGAACGATATGATGGGAGATATGGATTACCTTCTCTCTGAGATGGCTAATGGTAATTTTAATATTCGTACACAGATTGGCGAGCAGTCCTATGTCGGTGTATATAAACAGCTTCTCAGCTCCATCCTTAAAATGAACCGTATGCTGGGACAGGTACTTGGTGGAATCAACTCCGCTGCAAATCAGATTGAACTCGGAAGCGGTTCCGTCTCCGGCGGTGCTCAGGAACTGGCACAGGGTGCAGTTCAGCAGGAAGCTTCTGTACAGGAGCTGGCTGATTCTATTCGCAAACTGAATGCTCAGGTGGTAGAAACCAACGATAACGTATCTGAAGCAACCAGACTGACCGGCACGGCTGGCAGAGGCGTAGAATACAGTAACATGCATATGCATGATCTGATGACTGCAATGGTAAACATCGACAGCTCTGCTGTTGAAATCAACAAAATTATCAAAACCATTGAAGATATTGCTTTCCAGACCAATATTCTTGCTCTGAATGCTGCTGTAGAAGCAGCCCGTGCCGGAGACGCAGGAAAAGGATTTGCTGTTGTTGCTGACGAAGTCCGCAGTCTGGCTGCAAAATCTGCCGAAGCAGCTGACAGCACAACTAAGCTCATTGAAAATGCCATTGATGCAGTACAAAAAGGTATGGAAATTGCAAAGAATACCGAGGATGCGCTTTTAAGAGTTGTAAATGAATTCAAGGTATCCGAAAACAAGATTGGACAAATTGATCAGGCTATGGATGTCCTGACTCACGAGATCACCAAGATTGATCAGAATGTAGATCAGATATCCAATGTTATTCATACCAACTCTGCAACTGCGGAAGCTTCTGCTGCTGCCAGTGAAGAATTGCTTGGTCAGGCAAACGAATTGAAACGACTGGTCGTTCATTTCAAATTCCGCAGTGAGGATATCGGGTAAAATTTCTGTTTGTACTTATTAAAATCATATGATAAAATAAAAGTAATCTGACATCAAAAACACGTTTTGAGATGAAAGATACAGCATTCACATACAATCCATACCGGGAAAGATCTGTATCTGACGCGGTAAATATCGAATTGTCACAGGTGGACTGTATCTTTCTTCAGACAGATACAGTCCTTTTTATTATATCCAAAGGAGAATCTATATGGAAACAAGAATAGCAGTCATTGGAATTATCGTAGAAAACAATGAATCCGTGGAAGAACTGAACAAGCTTCTTCACCAGTATGGGGAATATATTATAGGACGCATGGGTATTCCCTATCGAAAACGCAGCGTTAATATTCTGAGCATTGCCATTGATGCTCCGCAGGATGTGATCAGTGCATTATCTGGAAAGATTGGACGTCTG
>JAFYTM010000135.1 GCA_017558865.1 Lachnospiraceae bacterium | reverse complement strand
GTATTCGTTATCATGATTTACCTGAAGATGCAGATGCATCATTCTTCCTTTGTAAGGAACTGATTCCGGGATATTTAAGTGGAGTGACGGGTGAGTATACACCACCGCAAGGATATTTTGTGGATGAAGACGAAGCAGAAGAATTTGATAAAGGATTTTCTTATAAAGAGAAACTAAAACTTCCGGGACAACTTTTCTAATTAAACGAGTAAGAAGCAGTGTTTTCATGCGTGGCACGAATCGTGTCACGTATGTGACACTGCGTTTCTTTATGCTTAGGGAGTCTTTTGCTATTTGAACCCGGGGAGGTGTGTTTGCTCAGCTGATCGGAACGGTGGAGCTTCTGGAGGAAGATGAGAGAGCGATGATCAAAGGGCTGATCATCAATAAATTCCGGGGAGACAAGACAATTCTGGACCCCGGCGTGGAGATGCTGGAAGTCAGGAGCGGTATCCCGGTGGTGGGCGTGGCTCCTTATCTGCAGATACAGGTGGAGGATGAGGACAGCCTGACAACGCGATTTGACCATCAGCAGGAGATTGGTGTGATTGATATTGCGGTCGTGCGTGTGCCGCGCATCTCGAATTTTACCGATTTCAATCCGCTGGAAACGATGGATGGGGTCTCTCTGCGTTATGTGAAACGCCCCCAGGAGCTGGGGAATCCGGATATGATCATTTTACCGGGAACGAAGAACACGATGGAAGATCTGCTGTGGATGCGTCAGACGGGAATGGAGGCGGCGGTGCTGAAAGAGGCTTTCAGAGGAAAGCTGATCTTTGGCATCTGCGGCGGTTATCAGATGCTGGGAGAGACACTTTCGGATCCTTATGGAGTAGAAGCCGGAGGCAGCATCAAAGGCATGGGGCTGCTTCCGATGGATACGGTGTTTGCACAGGAGAAGACCAGGACCCGTGTGACCGGAAACTTTGCAGTCTTGAACGGGGCATACCATACACTCAGCGGCGCAGAGCTGGAGGGTTATGAAATCCATATGGGAGAAAGTATTCTGAAAGCAGAAGCACAGACAGCAACGCAATTATGCGATGGTGTGACCGGAGAGAAAAAGACAGACGGAACCTGCCTGGACAATATCTGTGGTACTTATGTGCATGGAGTCTTTGACCGGGCAGAGGTGGTGGAGTCACTTTTAAAAGCACTGGGGGAGAAAAAGGGCATTGATACGGCTCAGATGAAGGGGCTGGATTTTAAGGTATTTAAGGAGACACAGTACGATATTCTGGCAGCAGAGCTTCGGAAGCATCTGGATATGAAGCGGATCTATCAGATATTGGAAGAGGGAGTATAGACAGGGATGAAATATGAACTGGAAAATGTAAAGCCGATGGAGATCGAAGCGAGAAGCTTCGAGATCATTACAGAAGAGCTGGGGGATACGAAGCTGATACCGGGGACAGAGCTGATCGTGAAACGGTGTATCCATACCAGCGCAGATTTTGACTATGCACAGAATCTTTGTTTTTCCGAAGGTGCTATAGAAAAGGCAATCAGTGCGATTAAAGCCGGTGCCTGTATTGTGACCGATACACAGATGGGAAAGTCAGGGATCAATAAGCGTGCCCTTGCCCGTTATGGAGGTGAAGTCTATTGCTTTATGTCCGATGAGGATGTAGCTGAAGCTGCGAAAAGGAATGGGACAACCAGAGCCACCGTCAGTATGGATAAGGCAGCAGAACTGGACAGGAAGCTGATCTTTGCCATCGGTAATGCACCCACGGCACTGGTGCGTCTGTATGAACTGATACAGGAAGGGAAATTATGTCCGGAGCTGATCATCGGTGTACCGGTGGGATTTGTAAATGTGGTGCAGTCCAAGGAACTGATCATGCAGGCAGATGTGCCGTATATAGTTGCGAGAGGACGAAAGGGCGGCAGCAATATTGCAGCGTGTATCTGTAATGCGCTGCTGTATATGATCAACAACGAACGATGCATTTGATTTTACGGTATTGATGCAGCGGGATGACAGGAGGAACCGCATGGGAACAGGGAGAGACAAAGGGATTCTGGTGGTAAGTTTCGGTACGAGCCATCCCAGGACATGCAAAAAGACAATCGAAGCAATCGAGAATGAGATTCGCGATACCTATCCGCAGTATCCGCTTTACCGGGCGTGGACAAGCAGCATGATCTGCAGAAAGATTGAAAAACGGGATGGTGTACATATTTTCAGTGTGAAGGAAGCACTGGAACAGATGAAAAAAGATGGGATAGCAGAGGTGGTCGTACAGCCAACACATGTGTTGAATGGAATTGAGAATACATGGATGGAGCAGATGATCAATACTGCCCGTAAAGATTTTCTGGACATTGCAGTAGGCACGCCTCTTTTGACTACGCAGGAGGACAGTGAAAGAGTCGTTGATTTCCTGATCAAAGAATGGAAGCTGGAAGAGAATGAATGCCTGATCTGTATGGGACATGGAACGGAGCATCAATCCCATTTTGTCTATGAGGCATTGAACAGCCAGCTGGCAAACAGGGGCATTGACCATATGATCATGGGAACGATGAAAGGATATCCGACGGTGGACGATGTTCTTGCTGCTGTAAAAAAATTAGATGTAAAAAAGATCATTTTGACTCCGTTTATGATCGTAGCGGGTGCTCATGCAAGTAATGATCTGGACGGACAGAGAGAAGATTCCTGGAAAAGTATCTTTGAGAGAGAAGGCTATGAGGTGCGCTGTGTGTTAAAAGGTTTGGGAGAATACAAAGAAATCCGCCGGATATTTGTGGAACATCTGGAAAAAGCAATGAGAGATAACGAAGATTAATAAAAAGAATATGGTCTTGCAGGATATAAGAAATCCCTTCCGGGAAGCTGGGTGTTCAGGAAAACCAGCATCTGGAAGGGATCGCTTTTTCGGGTCAGATGGCCATTCCTATGCGGTTGTTTATGGAGGTTTTACGCATAGCATCTGATCTTTATATTGTGCATAACTGCATGAGATTCAATAAAAAAAGCCGCTTTAACCCAAAAGCCGACATTTCATAAGATAAAGTGTGCCATTTCACTCTATCTGCTGGATGTTAAGCTTTGCCCGGAAGCTCATCTCATATGTCAAGCAGGTTTCCTGGCTTACGGATCAAATGTCTGCCTTCCCCTTCTCGCATGTATGTATGGGTTATGCAATGGGATATATGAAAGCAGGCTCTCCGAATACAGTGACCGGATCGTTCAGGACTCGCACCTGATTCCCTCTTCGTACTTGTGTACGCACTTGACACAGCATTCTCTGCACGGTTCTATTATAGGACGGTTTTGTAGAATCTGTCAATATAGAAAAACTATTTCCTCGCCTAATCGAAAATATTCTGTTATGATAGGTCTATATTTTATTCAGGAGGCATCATATGGCAAAATGGATGGAGATCCGTAAGGGTGCGGATTTTCAGGCAATTGGAAAGCAATTTCATATTACGCCTTTTACGGCGAGACTCATTCGGAATAAAGATATCGTAGATGACGCTGCGATTCAGGAATATTTATATGGAGGTCTGGAGTGCCTTTATCCGGCATCCCTGATGAAAGGAATCCCAGAGGCAGTCTGTCTTTTGCAGGAAAAGATTCGGACAGGGGCGAAGATTCGTATTATTGGGGATTATGATATTGATGGAGTCTGTGCTACCTACATATTGTTAAAGGGTCTTCGGACAGTCGGAGCGAAGGTGGATACGGACATTCCGGACCGAAAAAAGGATGGATATGGTCTGAATATTGAACTGGTACAGCGTGCACTGGATGCAGGGGTGGATACCATCGTGACCTGTGATAATGGAATCGCAGCACCGGCGGAGATTGCCTTTGCAAAGGAACAGGGAATGACCGTGATAGTGACAGATCACCATGAGCTGCAGGAGATACTTCCACCGGCAGATGTGATTGTCAATCCAAGACAGCCGGATTGTGATTATCCTTTTAAGAAGCTGTGCGGGGCAGCCGTTGCATGGAAGCTGATTCTGGAATTATGGAAACAGAGCGGTTATCCAGAGGAAATGGCATATGGGGAACTTTTGATGTTTGCCGGATTTGCGACTGTGGGAGATGTCATGGATCTGGTTGGGGAGAACCGAATTCTGGTAAAAGAAGCGTTGAAGCTGCTTCGTGGAACTGTACATCCGGGGATGTCTGCGTTGATCGAAGTGAATGAGATTCCAAGGGATCGTCTGGCTGCATTTTATATAGGATTTGTGCTGGGACCATGTATCAATGCCAGCGGCAGACTGGATACAGCGAAGCGTGCGCTGGAACTTTTGGATACAGAGATTCCCATGCTTGCAAAAGAACGTGCCCGGGAATTAAAGGATCTGAATGACGACCGAAAGGAATTGACGGAAAAAGGAGTGGAAGCAGCCATTGAGCTGATTGAGTCTGGTAATCTGAAAGATGACAGGGTACTGGTTGTTTATCTTCCTGACTGTCATGAAAGTCTGGCAGGCATCATCGCGGGAAGGATACGGGAGAGATATTATCGTCCAGTGTTTGTACTGACCAGAGGAGAAGATGCAGTCAAAGGTTCTGGACGTTCTATAGAGACATACTCCATGTTTGATGAAATGACCAAGTGTAAGGAATTATTTGCGAAATATGGCGGTCATCCGATGGCAGCAGGACTTTCCATACCGGAAGAAAACATAGATGAATTTCGAAGAAGAATCAATGAGATGTGTACGCTGACAGATCAGGAACTGACAGAGGTCATACATATTGATATGGCACTTCCATTTTCCTATGTATCGGAGGCAATGGTGGAGGAACTGGAACTTTTGGAACCTTTTGGAAAATCCAATACAAAGCCTGTATTTGCTGCACGGAATGTGCAGGTGCTGGAATCCAGGGTGCTGGGAAGGAATGGAAATGTGCTTCGGATGAAGCTGCGGGATGAAAGTGGAAGTGTGCTGGAAGGAATCCTGTTCTGTGACAATATGAACGAGGTATTGATGGATTTGCAGAAAAAACCGATGATGCATATCTTATATTATCCGGAGATCAATGAATTCAGAGGACAGCGTAACCTGCAGCTGCGGGTGTTGAATTACTGTTAAAATTGTGTTATATTTAAAAAAATATGGGCGAAAATACTACTATGGAAAGATGAGGAAGAATTACCTATGAAAAAAGTAGAGGATTATGTAGTAAATATTCCGGATTTTCCGGAACCAGGAATTATTTTCCGTGATGTAACATCTGTTTTGCAGGATGCGGATGGACTGCAGCTGGCGATAGATGAGCTTCAGAAAAAGTTGGAAGGTCTGGAATTTGATGTGATTGCAGGAACTGAATCCAGAGGATTTATCTTTGGTATGCCGATTGCATATAATCTGCATAAGCCTTTTGTGTTGGTTCGTAAAAAAGGAAAACTTCCGAGAGAGACAGTGTCCATGGATTATGAATTGGAATATGGAAGTGCAACGATTGAGATGCATAAGGATTCCATTAAGCCAGGACAGAAAGTGGTATTGATTGATGATCTGATCGCAACCGGAGGAACGATTGAAGCGGCTGCCAAGTTGGTAGAGTCTCTTGGCGGAGAAGTTGTGAAGGTTCTGTTCCTGATTGAACTGGCTGGATTGAATGGAAGACAAAAGCTTGCCCAGTATGATGTGGACAGTGTTGTTTGTTATGAAGGCAAATAGTTAGAATGGTATAGAAGCGGTGAGAGTTATGACAGAAGAGTGTGCCAAAAGAATACAGGCAGATGACAGAAATATCAAGGAGATGCAGGATTTTACCAGCCCGGAGGATTTGTATCAGGAGCTGATAAAGAGTGTGAATAAATATCATCCGTCTGATGATATCTCTATGATTGAGAAAGCGTATAAGCTGGCATTGGAATCTCACGAGGGGCAGGTACGTAAGTCGGGTGAACCTTATATCATTCACCCTCTTTGTGTTGCTATTATACTGGCTGATCTGGAACTGGATAAGGAAAGCATTGTTGCTGGTCTTTTACATGATGTGATCGAAGATACCTCCATGACTTATGAGGGGGTTGTCAAACTTTTTGGAGAAGAGGTAGCTCTTCTTGTGGATGGTGTTACCAAGTTAGGACAGCTCAATTATTCTGCAGATAAAGTAGATGAACAGGCGGAGAATCTGCGAAAGATGTTCCTTGCAATGGCAAAGGATATTCGTGTTATCCTGATCAAGCTGGCAGACCGTTTGCACAATATGCGTACTTTGAAGTATATGAGACCGGAGAAGCAGAAGGAAAAGGCTCGTGAGACGATGGATATCTATGCACCGATCGCACAGAGACTGGGCATTTCCAAGGTGAAGATCGAGTTGGATGATCTGTCTTTGAAATATCTGGAACCGGATGTCTACTATGATCTGGTATCTCAGATTTCTGATAAAAAAAGTGCTCGTGAGCAATATGTGCAGTCCATTGTTGCAGAAGTAAAAGCACATATGGATCATGCGAAGATTGATGCAGATGTGAAAGGAAGAGTCAAGCATTTCTTCAGCATTTATAAAAAGATGGTGAACCAGGATAAGACTCTGGATCAGATCTATGATTTGTTTGCAGTCCGGATTCTGGTGAATTCTCTGAAAGACTGCTATGCGGCATTGGGCGTGATTCATGAGATGTATACGCCGATACCGGGACGTTTTAAAGATTATATTGCTATGCCGAAGCCTAATATGTACCAGTCTTTGCATACGACGTTGATAGGCCCCAAAGGTCAGCCTTTTGAAATTCAGATTCGTACGTATGATATGCATCGTACAGCAGAGTATGGTATTGCGGCACATTGGAAATATAAAGAAAGCGGCGGCAGCAATCAGCAGAATGTAGAAGGCAGAGACAGTGCGGAAGCGAAGCTGACCTGGCTTCGTCAGATTCTGGAATGGCAGCGTGATATGTCTGATAACAGAGAATTTATGAGTTTGCTGAAAAGCGACCTCGATCTGTTTTCGGAAAGTGTGTATTGCTTTACACCAGGCGGTGATGTAAAGACTTTGCCAAATGGTTCTAATCCGATTGATTTTGCCTACAGTATTCACAGTGCTGTCGGTAATAAGATGATAGGTGCCAGAGTAAATGGCAAACTGGTTCCTATCGATTATGTGATTCGTAATGGTGACCGTATTGAGATCATCACTTCACAGAATTCCAAAGGTCCAAGCCGCGACTGGCTGAATATTGTCAAGAGCACACAGGCAAAAAATAAGATCAATCAATGGTTTAAGACGGAATTTAAAGAGAGTAATATTGTCAAGGGCAAGGAACTGCTTGCTCAATATTGTAAGATGAAAGCCCTTCCTTTTATTCAAATTATGAAACCGGAATATCAGGAGTGCGTGCTTCGTAAATATGGATTTCGTGATTGGGAATCGGTTCTGGCGGCGATTGGTCATGGTGGTCTGAAAGAAGGTCAGGTCATCAATAAGATGGTCGAAGAGTATGAACGTGCGAAGAAGAAGGCAGTTACAGATGCGAAGATTCTGGAAAGTGTCAATGAAGCGAAAGAATCGAAGATTCGGATTGCCAAATCCAAGAGCGGTATCGTGGTCAAAGGAATGGATGATCTGGCTGTTCGGTTTTCCAGATGCTGTAATCCAGTGCCGGGTGATGAGATTGTTGGTTTTGTTACCAGAGGACGCGGCGTGACAATTCACCGAACGGACTGCGTGAATATGATGCATCTGGCAGAAGCGGAACGAGAACGTTTGATTGATGCAGAGTGGCAGGGCAGTGTGCTCAAACATGCTGGAGAAAAATATTCTACAGAGCTTCGGATTTATGGTAATAACCGTACGGGTCTTCTTGTGGATATATCAAAAATTTTGACAGAACAAAATATCAATGTTACTTCAATGAATGCACGAACGAGCAAACAGGGAACGGCTACGATCAGTGTCAGCTTTGATATTTCCAGTGTGGAGGAATTGAATAAAATCATAGAAAAGCTGCGTCAGGTAGACAGTGTTCTGGATATTGAACGTTCGGCCAGCTAAGTGGAGGTACTTATGTCAAAAATCAGTGTAACATCTCTGACGGTGGGAAATCTGTCGGTAAACTGCTGGTTTCTTATGAATGAAGATACAAAAGAAGCATGCGTATTTGATCCGGGAGATGAAGCGGAGAGAATTCAGGCATTTGCAGAGAAAAAAGGAGTTGTTGTCCGGGGAATTCTGCTGACGCATGGACATGTGGATCATATAGGAGGAGCGGAGCGACTTCGTGAACTGACTGGTGCAAAAATCTATGTGCTTCGGGAAGAAGAGACAATGCTTCTGGATGGAAAGACAAATCTGTCAGTATTTATCAATCGTAAAGTGATTACAGTAGAAGCAGATGAATTTTTACAGGATGGTCAGGAGATTACATTGGGAGGTATGACTTTAAAGGTATGTCATACACCGGGTCATACACCGGGAGGGTGTTCTTATTACTGCAAAGAGGCAGGGTGTGTTTTTGCAGGGGATACCTTATTCCAGACTTCGGTTGGAAGAAGTGATTTCCCGGGCGGAAGTATGTCGCAGCTGGTACGTTCGATTCGGGAAACGTTGTTCCTTCTCCCAGATGAAACGAAAGTATATGCGGGACACGGAGAAGAGACCACGATTGGTTATGAGAAAAAGTATAATCCATTTTTGTAAATGATGCAGAATATGAAGCGGTGCAGGAGCATGAAGCCCTGCACCGTTTGGTGGTTAGAAGAAAGCAAAGGATAGATAGTATGATAGAAGTGATTGTAAACAGACCAAGTTTTGAATATGATATTCATTCGCTGGTCAAAGCGTTTTTCCCGAAAGAAGATGTGGCAGTCCGGGTGCAGGGAGAATTTACAGAAGAAACTGAGATTAGGATGAGCGTGTCTTTTACCGATGAGCTGGTGTCGATGACACTTCTGGAGGATGGGCAGGAAAAAAACAGAAAAAGTCAGGCGATTGATTACGGTGATCGTAAAGAAACAAAAAATCATTTGAAACGGTTGATCTATGGAATTCTTTCGGAGTATACAGGGCAGACGCTTCCCTGGGGGACTTTGACAGGCATCCGTCCGACGAAGATTGCCATGCAGATGCTGGAAGAGGGAAAAAGCAATGTGGAGATTGCAGAATATATGCGGAATACCTATCTTGCCAGCAAGGAAAAAGTGGCGCTCAGTGTGATGATCGCCAATCGCGAGAAATATGTACTTCGTGATATTGATTATAAAGATGGATATAGTCTGTATGTAGGAATTCCTTTTTGTCCGAGTACCTGTCTTTATTGCTCCTTTACTTCGTATCCGCAGTCCATGTGGGAGAAGCGAATGGATGAATATATGGATGCACTTTGTAAGGAACTGGATTATCTGGCAGATAAATTCCGTCATAAGAAGTTAAATACAGTCTACATTGGCGGCGGCACACCAACTACGTTAAGCCCTGCACGCATGGATCGTTTGCTGACAAAGATCCAGACTGTTTTTGATGCAGTCCATCTGCAGGAGTTTACGGTAGAAGCTGGAAGACCGGACAGTATTACAAGAGAAAAGCTGCAGGTACTTCTGGATCATGGTATTGACCGTATCTCGATTAACCCGCAGACGATGAAGGATGAGACGCTTCGGATCATCGGACGTCATCATACAGTACAGCAGACAAAGGATGCGTTTGCGTTGGCGAGGGAGATGGGCTTTGAACATATCAATATGGATCTCATCATCGGACTTCCAGGAGAAAGCTATGAGGATGTGGAGCATACGATGCAGGAACTGCAGAAGATGGAGCCGGACAGTGTGACGGTTCATTCTCTGGCGATCAAGCGTGCAGCCCGTCTGAATCTTTTTAAGGAAAAATATGAAGAGATGGGTCTGGAAAATAATATGCAGATCATGGATATGACGGCCCGTTACTGTGCAGAGATGGGATTGTCTCCTTATTATTTGTACCGCCAGAAAAATATGGCAGGAAATTTTGAGAATGTGGGCTATGCAAAGGTTGACAAAGCCGGAATTTACAATATACTTATTATGGAAGAAAAGCAGACGATCCTGGCGGCCGGTGCGGGTGCGACAACCAAATATGTCTATCCGGATGGTTTAAAGATCGAACGCGTGGAAAATGTCAAAGATGTGGCACAGTATATTGACCGCATCGATGAGATGATAGAAAGAAAAGAGACATTTTTTCAGAAACATATGCAATAGAGAGGAAACTGAGAATGGCATTAAAGAAAAAACCGGTAACCGGTATGAAAGATATCCTGCCTGCAGAGATGCAGCTTCGGGATTATGTGACCGGGTTGATTAAGGATACTTATAAAAGCTTTGGATTTTCTCCAATCGAGACACCCTGTGTAGAGCACATTGAAAATCTGTGCAGCAAGCAGGGCGGAGACAATGAGAAGCTGATCTTCAAGATTATGAAGCGCGGAGAAAAGTTAAATCTCGAGACAGCTGAGACGGAGGCAGATCTGACAGACAGTGGTCTTCGTTATGACCTGACCGTTCCGTTGTCCAGATTTTATTCCAATAATGCGAATGATTTGCCAACACCGTTTAAAGCACTCCAGATTGGAAGTGTATGGCGTGCAGACAGACCACAGAGAGGACGTTTCCGCCAGTTTGTACAGTGTGATATCGATATTCTCGGTGAGGCAAGCTGTCTGGCAGAGATTGAGCTGATTCTTGCGACTACAACTCTGCTTGGAAAATTGAATTTCAAAGGGTTCAAAGTCCGTATCAACGAGCGTCGAATCCTGAAAGCAATGGCACAGTTCTGCGGATTCCCGGAGGAGCAGTTTGACCTGGTGTTTATCATTTTGGATAAGATGGATAAGATTGGCTGGGATGGTGTGAAGGCAGAGCTTGTGGAGGCAGGATTCGCGCAGGAAAGCGTAGACAAATATGTAGCTATGTTTAACGAGATGGAGTCTGCACAGGACAGTCTGGCATATCTGGAAGAGAAGCTTTCCGGTGTGCTGGAGGCAGATGTTATTGATAATCTTCGTATGATCAAGGCAAGTGTTGAGGCTACCAAAGCATCTGAATTTGATCTTGTATTTGACCCGACGCTGGTACGAGGTATGTCCTATTATACCGGTACGATTTTTGAGATTGAGATGGCTGAATTTGGAAGCTCTGTAGCAGGCGGCGGACGTTATGATAAAATGATCGGTAAATTTACAGGTAAAGATACTCCAGCCTGTGGTTTTTCCATCGGATTTGAGCGTATTGTGACGATCCTTATGGAACAGGGATTTGAGATTCCAGGAGCATCCAATAAAAAAGCATTTCTGATTGAGAAAAATATGCCGGCAGAAAAGCTGTGTGAAGTATTAAAAGAGGCAAAGGCAGAGAGAGAGGCAGGCAATCAGGTACTTGTATCTCTGATGAACAAAAATAAAAAATTCCAGAAAGAACAGCTGACAAAAGAAGGTTATACAGAATTTAAAGAATTCTTTAACCGTTAATCAGCAGGAGGAGAGTTATGGCAGAATCAATGAAAGGGTTAAAGAGAACCCACAGATGTACCGAGCTTGGCAATGCAAATATCGGAGAAACTGTGACTGTTATGGGCTGGGTACAGAAAAGCAGAAATAAAGGCGGTATCATTTTCGTGGATTTGAGAGATCGTTCCGGTCTTTTACAGCTTATCTTTGAAGAGGCTGACTGTGGAAATGAGCACTTTGCGAAGGCAGAAAAATTAAGAAGTGAGTTTGTAATCGCAGCAGTTGGTAAAGTAGAGGCTCGTTCTGGTGCAGTAAATGAGAATCTGGCTACCGGTGGTATTGAGATCCGTGTAAAAGAACTTCGTATCCTGTCAGAAGCACAGACTCCGCCATTCCCGATCGAGGCAGATTCCAAGACGAAAGAGGAGCTTCGTCTGAAATACCGTTTCCTTGATCTTAGAAGACCGGATATCCAGAGTAAGCTGATGCTCAGAAGTAAGGTAGCTACCAAACTTCGTTCTGTGTTGGCAGAAGAAGGATTTCTTGAGATTGAGACTCCAATCCTTGTAAAGAGTACTCCGGAAGGTGCTCGTGATTATCTGGTACCGAGCCGTGTACATCAGGGCAAATTTTATGCATTGCCGCAGTCTCCGCAGCTGTTTAAACAGCTTTTGATGTGTTCCGGTTATGACCGTTACTTCCAGATCGCAAAATGTTTCCGTGACGAGGATCTGCGTGCAGACCGTCAGCCGGAGTTTACCCAGATTGATATGGAACTTTCTTTTGTAGATGTGGATGATGTTCTGGCTGTTAATGAGAAGCTGTTAAAAGAAGTATTCAAGGATGCTATTGACCTGGATATTCAGCTTCCGCTTCCGAGAATGACCTGGCAGGAGGCTATGGATCGTTTTGGTTCCGATAAGCCGGATACCCGTTTCGGTATGGAATTAAAAGATGTGTCAGATGTGGTAAAAGGCTGTGGATTTGGTGTATTTACCAGCGCACTTGAGAACGGTGGATCTGTTCGCGGTATCAATGCAGAGGGACAGGGAGCTATGCCGCGTAAAAAGATCGATGCATTGGTTGATTTCGCAAAAGGCTTTGGTGCAAAAGGTCTTGCTTATATGGCAATTAATGAAGATGGCACTTACAAATGTTCTTTTGCTAAATTTATGACAGAAGATCAGCTGAAAGAACTTGCAGATGCAATGAACGGTAAGCCGGGAGATCTGCTTCTGTTCGCAGCAGATAAGAATAAAGTGGTATGGGATGTACTTGGAAACCTTCGTCTGGAGCTTGGACGCAATCTGGGACTCATGGACAAGAGTAAATTCAACTTTCTGTGGGTAACCGAGTTCCCTCTGCTTGAGTGGGATGAT
The DNA here is from genome assembly GCA_017558865.1 of Lachnospiraceae bacterium. GTDB lineage: Bacteria > Bacillota > Clostridia > Lachnospirales > Lachnospiraceae > Hominiventricola. The sequence goes on along the minus strand of JAFYTM010000135.1, from coordinate 2,157 downwards.
GATACCCAGCGTTTCTACGCAATGCACCATCCATTCACCATGCCGATGGATGAAGACCTTGATAAGCTGGAGAGTGATCCGGGTGCAGTTCGTGCAAAAGCATACGATATCGTTCTGAATGGTACTGAGCTTGGCGGCGGATCTGTACGTATCTTCCAGGCAGACGTTCAGGAGAAGATGTTTGAGGTGCTTGGATTTACCAAAGAGCAGGCACAGGAGCGTTTTGGATTCCTTCTGGATGCATTCAAGTATGGTGTTCCGCCGCACGCTGGACTGGCTTACGGCTTTGACCGTCTGGTAATGCTGATGACCGGTGCAGACAGCATTCGTGAAGTAATCGCATTCCCGAAAGTAAAAGATGCATCCGATCTGATGATCAATGCTCCGGATGTGGTAGATGAAATTCAGTTAGATGAGCTTGGAATTGAAATTTCCAAAGTGGAAGAAACGACCGAAGAATAAATCATAGTTTAATCAGGAGAAAGCCCTCTGGGACAGGTATTTGGTATATTTGTTTCAGGGGGCTTGTTTGTAATTTTTAAGATAATTTAAGAAATTTATTTTATATTTTATGGTATAATGAGCTTTGGGCAGAAAGTATAGAACTTATGTTGCTCAAATTCAGGTACATAACAGGAGGATTTCAGTGAACAAGACACGGGAACCTGTGATTCAGGTAAAAAACCTCTATAAAATATTTCGGGTTGGAAGCAGCAAGGTGCGGGCACTGAACGGTGTGGATTTGACCATCTATCGCGGGGAGTTCTGTGCGATTGTGGGAACATCCGGCTCGGGTAAATCTACGATGCTTAATATGCTGGCGGGATTGGAAAAGCCGACAAAGGGCGAAGTTATCATCAGCGGACAGCATCTGGAACAGATGAATGAGAACCAGCTTGTAAGGTTTCGACGGGAAAAGGTAGGATTTATTTTTCAGTCCTTTAATTTGCTGGGGACAATGAATGCAATCGAGAATGTGGCATTGCCACTTACATTTCGCGGTGTGGATAAGAAGAAAAGAGAAGAAAAAGCGATAGAGATGTTAAAACTGGTTGGTTTGCCGAAGCATATGAAGCATAAGCCGAATGAGATGTCCGGCGGTCAGCAGCAGAGAGTCGGTGTTGCAAGGGCGCTGGTGCTTGATCCAGAGATTATCTTTGCAGATGAACCTACGGGCAACTTGGATTCTAATACATCTGCGGAGGTATTGAAGCTGATGCGTAAGATTGTACAGGAGAAAAACCAGACACTGGTTATGGTTACCCATGATAATCATTTAGCTGGTTTTGCGGATCGTATATTCCATATTATAGATGGAAAGATTGTGAAGATTGAAGAACGTGGTGAACATAAGGAGGATGAGCAATGAAAAATAGAATGATACGGGGAGTTGTAATGGCAATGTGCCTGACGATGCTGCTGCCGGGAGCGGTGTGTGCGACAGAAGGCGGGGTTAATGGAGGTGCATCTGCTCCCGCTATATCCATTGAAAATGTTCGTAATGAAGCAAAAGAGACTTTGAATGATTATAAATTGTTTTTGGAACCGGATGAAAATGAATCCAAAGCATTAGATACAATCATTAAGAAAGCTGTTGATCAAATCTGGGAAATGAAAACATCAGATATGATCGATGAGTATGTGACGAAAATAAAAAAAGATATGCTGAATGTGACCGATCCGGTCGAAGAAAAAGATGATGACGAAGAAGAGGATAAAGTAGTTCCGGTCAATGCAGACCATTATCTGATGGTAGGCGGAAGCTGGGTGACTCCGGTTGCTGCTGCGGGAAGAGAAGTCAGTATTGTGCTTCCGGTCGTGAATATGGGAAAAACGATGGTGACCGATGCTGTCGTTACGCCTGTCCTGAGCACGGATACTTCTGTATGGCCATTTGAAATTACTAACTCCAATTATTCTCAGACGATTAAAGATTTGCCTGGAACAGATACAGGGGCTTCTGATATGGACCGAAGAAGAGAACTGACCTGGAATCTGAAAACGAGATCGAACGTGGGAAATGGCTATCAGAAGCTTTCCTTTGATGTACGTTACCGTGCATCCGATGGAACCAGTCAGAGTACCGTTTTACATACTTATGTTCAGCTTAGCGGAACTGCTGGTGTGGGAGCAGACGGACAGGCTTCAGTACCGCGT
>JAFYTM010000134.1 GCA_017558865.1 Lachnospiraceae bacterium | reverse complement strand
CCTGTCCGCCCGAGACGATGAAGATCGTATCCGGGTGATCTTCGGAATACTCCAGTGCTTTGTCAAGTCGCAGTGCAAGTGCTTTGCTTGGTCCGCTGGAACGTACATGTGCACCGAGAATGATCACATAATCCTGTGGGTCAGCAGGCATCTGTACGGATGCCCTTAGAATCATACTCTCCACATAAAGGAAAAAAATCAGACCGACACAAAACAATATAAGGCTTCCCATCCGTATCACAGCAGGAAGCATCTGCCAGAACCGGAGCCTGAACGAAAGGCTCAACATGAAAAAGGCAGCGGACATCAACGGCCAGATCAGATAGAACGTGGATGTGAAGCCGCTGTATAATAGCAGCATGACAAAATATCCAAGGCACAGTATGCCTGTGATCAAACAAAGTAAGGGCATATCAGATTCCTTTCTGAGACCTCTTTGGTCCTGATGATAGATTTAGTGTATCATAAATCTTATGGTTCCGCATCCTATTTTATTCCCTGAATTCCCGGAAGGCTGTGTGTGAAAATCATCCGCCATCTGGTGAATCACGACAGAACGTCCAATGATTTCATCCAGACGGAACCGTTTGTCATAGAACACCTGGTAGGCATATCCCTGATTGCCCATCAATGGAGGCAGATCTCCTGCATGCTGTGGGTGCGGCATGCTGGTGGGATTGTAGTGATCGCCGGTCTGATCAAAAGGTCGTTGGCAGTTGCCGGATTCATGGATATGGAATCCGTAGAAGTCACTGGAGCCCTGTACATTGATATTGGGAAGGCCAAAGATTTCAGCTTCGATCAGGATGCCGCTGTAAGGGGTCTCGTAGAATTTGACAGAGCCGGCAACCTGAGGCTGCGAAGTGTTGCCCTGAATCCAGGCGATGGCATCTGGCTGTGCCTGATTCAGAAGATATAGAAAATTGTCGGCAGGGGTTGACTGATACATGGATCGTAACACCTCTTTGTTGTTTTTAATAAGATATGTAATCAAGCCATAAATTGTCTCTTTACAGAGAAACATATGTTTTGTATAATAAAAAACAGAATATATGTTCGATTGGAGGCTGGGGATTTTATGAATTACAGGATTGATCAGCAGATGAATCTGCAGGAAAAGCTTGAAATTCTTGCAGATGCAGCCAAATATGATGTTGCATGCACATCCAGCGGAGTTGACCGGAGGAATTCCGGCAAGGGAGTCGGGAATTGTATGACACCGGGGATTTGTCACAGCTTCAGTGCAGATGGCAGGTGTATCTCTCTTCTCAAGATTCTTTTTACGAATGAATGTATCTATGATTGTAAATACTGCATCAATCGCCGAAGCAATGATGTGCCTCGTGCATCCTTTACTCCCCAGGAAGTCTGTGATCTGACGATTGGATTTTATAAGAGAAATTATATAGAAGGGCTTTTCCTGAGTTCCGGTATCATGCACAATCCCAATGTGACGATGGAACTTTTGTATCAGACGTTATATAAGCTTCGCACAGAATACCATTTTGAAGGTTATATCCATGTAAAAGCAATTCCGGGGGCAGACGCGGAGATTATTGAACGAACCGGATATCTGGCAGATCGTATGAGTGTGAATCTGGAGCTGCCGACAGCAGAAGGACTGGAACGGCTTGCACCGCAGAAGAAGCGTCCGAAGATGTTGGCACCGATTCGACAGGTACAGGCGATACGGCAGCAGAATAAACAGGAGCTGACGGTGTATCGTCATGCACCAAGATTTGTGCCGGCCGGACAGTCCACACAGATGATTATTGGTGCGACCGGAGAGAATGATTTTCAGATCATGAAGGTGGCAGAGCATATGTATAAGAAGTATGAGATGAAGAGAGTCTTTTATTCAGCATTTATCCGGGTCAATGATGACAGTCTTCTTCCGGCGTTGCCAGGCGGACCGCCGCTGCTTCGGGAACACAGGCTTTATCAGGCAGACTGGCTTCTGCGGTATTATGGTTTTGAGACGGAGGAACTGCTGTCAGAGGAAAAGCCGGATTTTAATGTATTTTTAGATCCGAAATGTGACTGGGCACTTCGTCATCTGGAACAGTTCCCGGTGGAGGTGATGAAGGCAGATTATTACACCCTTCTGAGAGTTCCGGGTATTGGTTATAAGTCTGCTCAGAGAATTGTACGGGCAAGGAGACTGGGTACACTGGATTATACAGTATTAAAGAAGATGGGCGTTGTCCTGAAGAGGGCGATCTATTTTATTACCTGTGGGGGAAAGCAGATGTATCCGGTCAAGCTGGAAGAAGATTATATTCTGCGCAATATTCTGGACGGAAAGGAGATGCTGCCGCCGGGAGTGAAGCCGATACCGGCCTATGAGCAGCTGTCATTGTTTGATGATCCGCGTTTTTCAGTGTGAAGATTCTCTGACCGGTATTATGACAGGGGTCTATATGGCATGGGACAGCCATCTGGGACATCAGAATGTACGGTTGGAGACTGCCTGTGATCAGAATATGGAGCTGTTCTGCGAGTATGTGCAGGTAGAACCGGATCTGCTGCGGGCAGAAAAGGTTATTAAGACCGTAAGAACACGTCTGGGGGAAGAGGCCTATGAGATGATGGCATATGCTTCTGCCTGTCCCCATGCTGGAAAAGCGGATGCGATCTACCGGATGATTGTGTTGGGGCTTCATCTGCCGGATGGAAAGAACATCAGTGGAATGCTGACGCAGCCGGATGTGAGACTGGTTTTTGAATTGAAGAGAAAGGTATGGCACATTGCACACCGATATATGGGATTTGTCCGTTTTCGGGAACTGGAGAACGGAGTATTGTTGTCAGAGATTGATGCGGAGGCAGATATCCTTGCTCTGATCGCGCCTCATTTTTCAGACAGGCTTCCGCTGGAGAACTGGCTGATTTATGATAGGAGAAGAAAAAAAGCTGCTGTTCATCGGGCAGGAGGTGGACATATTCTGTTGGAAGAAGTCGATGAGGAATTTATGGACAGGCTCCGTGTCTCTGCGGAAGATGACTGCTATGATGCGTTGTGGAAAAGTTTTCATCGTTCCATCGGGATTGAATCCCGCAGCAATAAACAATTGCAGATGCATATGCTGCCGATGAAATTCCGTTCCTTTATGAATGAGTTTCAGGACCGGAAAATTTAAAGTTTGTACAATATGTTATAGATTTGAAGGAAAAATGGAATCTTCATAAAATAATGCAAAGACAAAAGAATCAGAAGATCCAGTGATATCGTGAAAGTGCAAATGGGATACCGATATATTGGAGATTTCATATCTATTTTGTACAGAAAAATGGGAAAGGGAAAGACATGATCAGATTTGACAACATCTGGCAGAGGTGTATAATGTGAAACTGTAAGTTTAATCCCTTTTTTGTTTTTTAATTTATATACCCCCATTAAAGCAGTTCCGTTCCCCCGGAACTGCTTTTTTTCTTGCTAATTATGTCTGGTCTGTTATGATAGAGACAGTGAGGTGGCATTATGGAACAAAAGGTGATCCGGGTTTCCGTTCGGAATCTGGTGGAATTCCTGCTTCGAAGCGGGGATCTGGATAATCGTTACAGCGGTCGCAGAGAGACAGAGGCGATGCAGGCGGGAAGTCGGCTGCATCGTAAAATTCAGGGAAAGATGGGAAGCGGTTATCAGGCGGAAGTATCTTTCAGACATCAGGTTTTATTGGGGGAGATTTGTATAAGTGTGGAAGGAAGAGCCGATGGGGTCTGGACAGATGATGGAATGGTAACAGTGGATGAGATCAAAGGGACCTATCGAGATATTCAGCGGATGGATGCGGCGATGCCGGTACATCTTGCACAGGCGAAATGTTATGCTTATTTTTATGCAGATCAACACCAGTTGGAGCATATTCGTACAAGGATGATCTATGCTAACCTGGATACTGAAGAGACCGAATATTTCACCGAGGATCATACGTATGTGGAATTGAAGGACTGGTTTTTTGATCTCATGGATGAATATGAGAAATGGATATCTTTTGAATACCATTGGAAGATACAAAGAGCAGTTTCCCTTCGTTGTATGGAATTTCCTTTCACTTATCGGGAGGGGCAAAAAGAACTTGCAGTCAGTGTGTATAAGACGATTCTTCGTAAAAAAAGAATTTTTATTCAGGCACCTACCGGTGTAGGGAAGACACTTTCTACCCTGTTTCCGTCATTGAAGGCGATGGGAGAAGGGTTGAATGATAAGATTTTTTATCTGACTGCACGGACAATAACAAGAACCGTAGCGGCAGATGCAATGGATATTTTGAGGGAACAGAAGATACGGGTCAAATCCATGATCCTGACGGCAAAGGAGAAGCTTTGTATCTGTGAGGAAATGGAATGTAATCCGGAGCATTGCCCCTGCGCAAAAGGACATTTTGACCGGATCAATGATGCGGTATTTGATCTGTGGGTGAATGGTCCGGATTCCTGTACCAGAGAAGTAATACTGGAACAGGCTCATAGATATCAGGTGTGTCCGTTTGAGCTGAATCTCGATCTGGCTCTTTGGATGGATGTGATCATATGTGATTATAATTATGTGTTTGATCCCAATGTATATCTGAAGCGTTTCTTTGGTGACGGTATCAAGGGTGAGTATCAGTTTTTGATTGATGAAGCACATAATCTGGTAGAACGTGGTCGTACGATGTACAGTGCGTCTTTGTGTAAGGAGGATTTTCTGCAAATCAAGCGTCTGATAAAAGGAAAAAGTGCGCTTTTGACACAGACACTGGATCGCTGCAACCGACATCTTCTTATCTTAAAACGGGAATGTGAAGACGGTTATCAAAGACAGCAGCAGATAGGAGGATTTACGCTGCATCTGATGCATTTAATGTCGGAGCTGGATCGTTTTATGGAACATCTGAATCAGGAAGAATTGCGGAAAACGTTGACGGATTTTTATTTTGATATTAGAGATTTTCTCAATATCAGTGATCGTCTGGATGAAAATTATGAGATTTATACGGAATTGGCAGCAGATGGACGGTTTTATCTGCGGTTATTCTGTGTGAGGCCTGCGGTGAATCTGCGACTTTGTCTGGATAAGGGATTGAGTACGGTGCTCTTTTCTGCGACACTTCTGCCTGTGAATTATTATAAAGATCTTTTGACCGGAGATATGGAAGATTATGCGGTGTATGCCCGTTCTCCTTTTGATACGAGGAACAGACTGCTTCTGATCGGAACAGATGTGAGCAGTCGTTATACCAGAAGGTGCGGGCAGGAATATGAAAAGATAGCGTCCTATATCTATGGTACAGCAAAGAGTTGTAAAGGAAATTATCTGGTATTCTTTCCGTCTTATCAGATGCTGGATGAAGTTTATTGCCGATGTATCCAATATGAAGATATTCGATGTATTCGTCAAAATGCAGATATGGATGAAGAGGAACGGGAAATATTTCTGGAACAGTTTCATGGCGAGCAGGATAAAAGTATGGCAGCCTTTTGTGTGATGGGAGGTATTTTTTCGGAAGGGATTGATTTGCCAGGAGATAGATTGATTGGTGCATTGATTATTGGGACAGGTCTTCCTATGGTTTGCCGGGAACGAGAGATATTGAAAGAATTTTTTGATCGGAAAGGATTGGATGGATTTGCCTATGCTTATCTGTATCCTGGTATGAACAAGGTGCTGCAGGCAGCAGGAAGGGTGATTCGTACCGATGAGGATCAGGGGGTAATTCTTTTATTGGACGAACGTTTTATGAACAGTTCCTATAAAAAACTCTTCCCAAGAGAATGGGAAGAGCATGGTTACTGTCAGTTAGATTCCGTTATCAGTGAGTTAAATACCTTCTGGTCTAAAAGTAAGAGAGAAAGCGTTTCGCAGCATTGCTGACCGGCATATGATCATTATGAACAATGGCAAGCTGTCTTGCCGGAAGTTCTGTGGTCAGAGGAATGCGGAACAGATCATCAGATTTGCGGGAAATACAAAAGTCCGGAACAAATGCAATTCCAAGACCAATACTGGCAAGATCCAGAAGCAGATCGTTGGAGTTTAATTCGATCTCCGGCACCAGATCCAATTGGTGCTGCTGAAACAACGTATGAAGGAATTCGCTGGTAGTGCTGTTTCTGTTCAGCATCAGGATGGGATAATCCAGAAGCTCCTTTAAAGAAAGGGAACGAAGCTCCAGCTCCCCATAGAAACGCCGGTCTGCTATAAAGCAGTCCTGAAATTCTTTGATCGGATGTATTTGTACTCCCGGACTGAGACGTGAGTTCGGATAGTTGGATATAATCAGGTCTACAGAACCGCTTTCTAACAGATCCACACATCCCATAGAGGTCTGATTGGTGACTTTGATGTGAATGTTCGGGTATTCCCTATGAAATCTTTCCAGGTACGGAACCAGGAAATACCGGCAGATCGTATCACTGGCACCAATGCGAAGCTGTCCTCCGCCCAGTGTGTTTGCTTCCAGGATCTGTGATTCTCCTCGCTTGATCAGATTCATGGCAGGTTCCACATGACGAAGCAGAATCTCGCCTTCTGGAGTTAACTGTACTTTCTTAGTACTGCGGATAAAAAGTGTCTGATTTAACTTCTTTTCCAGTACCTTGATGGACTGACTGACCGCTGACTGGGAGATATAGAGCTTTTTGGATGCTTCGGAAAAGCTCAGTGAGGATGCCACATAATAGAAAACTTTATATAATTCGTAATTGATATCCATTTTATTAGTACCTCTTATAATAAAAACTTATGATGATAATAAACGAAAATGGATATTTATTCAAGTGTTCTTTCGATTATCTATGGATAAATGCGAAATAAAGACATAATCCCACCTGCAGGAACAGGATTGCAGGCATTCCAATGACAAAATACCAGTGTCTGGTTTTGTGATGGAACACATACATTCCGGACCACGTTCCGATCGAACCACCCAGAAGGGAAATGAGGAACAGCCTTTTTTCCGGAATACGCCATTGGTTTTTGATCGCTTTTCGTTTGTCAATTCCCATCAGGGCGAAGCCTGACAGATTGATGATCAAAAGATAGATCAAAATTATTTTTTGAAATGAAAACATAAAAATACCCCGTAAGCTCCGTTCAGATGATGAATGGAGTTTTTATTTATGATAAAGGAGAAATAAAACTATGACAAGTACAGAAAAACAGAATTTAAAAGCAATGATTACTGATTTTACAGAAGAACTTACAGATGTTAAAAATTTACTTAAGCTCATACATATCGGTATGCTCCATACGGACTGTTCGGATAAAGATATGGAAGATTCTGCATTGAATATTGCGGAAAACTATCTGGAGAGTGTTTGTGAAAAACATATACGTCATATCTTTGAGAGTCTGGAACGTTTATCTTAATAAAAACAGCAGCTGTTTATTTCATAGATTCAATAATGGTATGCAGTGCGTTAATCTGCTCATCTGTCAAGTGAGATACATCAATCATACGATGTGTGTCTAATTTGTCTACACCTAAGAGGTAATCAACCGATACATGGTACAGACTTGAGATGACAAGGAGCTTTTCGATACTGGGTGTTTTGTCTCCCGATTCATATGCAGACATGACTGAAGATGCAACACCAATCATACCGGCTGCTTTTCTTTGGGAATAACCTCTTTGCATACGCAGGGTTTTTAATCGTTCTGGCAAACCATATATCATACATAACTCCTCCTGAACTTATTATATGGTTTAAATGCAATCTATGGGAGAATTAAATATTCTCCCATAGATTGCATTTTCTATTTATTTATGATATCCTAAAAAAAGATTATGAGAACAATTCAATATAGAAATAAGAGATATGTGTTATGAAAATGAAAAATAAAAGTTCTAAAAAAGGAAAGGCTTTGTTTTGGGCATCTTTTTTTGGGACCATTTGTCTGGTTTGCCTCGTCTATATAGGAATTTATTATGTAAAACAGGTAGGGGCAAATCAGCGTTATGAGGAATTACAGGAACTTCCCACAATCCCTGTTGTAACGAATGTAGAAGAGCAGGAGGGACAAAAAGAAGCAGAGTTGGAAGAACCTGTGGAGGTAACAGAGGAGACCTTCGATGTGGATCTGTCATTAAGAAAGGTCAAACAGATCAACTTTGGTGAACTGTGGAATCGCAATCCGCATATTTATGCATGGATTGAGATACCGGGTACACAGGTTAACTATCCGGTTTTACAGCATCCGACAGATGATGCGTATTATCTGGATCATACGGTAGACGGCGTATCAGGACTTCCGGGAAGTATTTATACAGAATCGGTTCATCCGAAAGATTTTACAGCAACCAATACAGTTCTGTATGGTCATAACATGAAAAATGATTCAATGTTTGGAAGTCTTCATGATTATGAAAGTCAGGAATTTTTGGATATGAATCCATATGTATATGTTTATCTTCCGGACAGGACCATCATCTATCAGATATTCGCAGCATCCAGGTTTTCGGATGCATATCTGCCGGATTATTGTGATTATGAATCAGAGAAAGGATTTTTGTCTTATATAGAAGAGATTCGTACAAATGCAATCAGTGAAGATAAAGAGCTAGATGTTCCATTTGGCAGCAGAATATTGACATTATCTACCTGCATTGCCAATGATCCGACACATCGGTTTTTAGTGGAGGCGGTGTTGATCGATGAATATGAAAGTTAATCCTACAGAAAAAAGACGCTGTCTATGGAAAGATATGTTGTTCGGTTTTGTACTCCTGATGGCTGTAGGACTGGTGCTTTTGTTTACGATGATGCATATGGGGAAAAAAAAGCTCCTTCATCCGGCGGATTATGCAGTTCCGACAGAAAGTACGGATCCGGAAGCATATAAAGAAATCCATAGGGATGGAATCCATTATACATATAAGGAAGACCTTGTTAACATTTTGATTTTGGGAATTGACGGCGAAGATAAAGCGGTGGAAAACACCGTCTATGGAGCAGGACCAAAGTCCGATGCGATTTATCTTGCAACGTTTGATGTAAAAGAAAAAAAGCTGACATTTTTGAGTATTTCCAGAGATACGATCACAGGAATTCATTATACGGACAGTTTTGGAAAGGATATCGGTATTTTTGATGGACATCTGACTTTGCAGTATGCCAATGGGGATGGACTTCACTGGAGCTGTGAGCTTACTTCGGAAGCGGTATCCAGACTTTTGGATGGAATACCGGTTCATGCATATACCGCACTGTATTGGAATTCCATCAAACCATTGACGGATGCAATCGGTCCTGTCCCGGTGATTGTTCCTGAGTATATGTGTTGGGTCAATCCGCCCGTTTTTCATTATAGTGGATATATGGAATTGGATGGAAGACAGGCAGTGGAGTTTGTCAGAGAAAGAGATATCAACATTCCAGGAAGCAATGAAGTAAGAAGTGTCCACCAACAGGAATTTTTACAGTCTTTTTTTGATGTTACCAAACAAAAACTGAAAAAGAATCCATTGATTGTATTGGAATTAAAAAAGATCATAGATGATTATCTGGTAACAGATCTTGCACTGGATGAGATGGTAACGCTGGCATCCTGGGTAGGCGGCTGGGATATTCAGACATTGGATATTCGAAGTTTGCCAGGAGAAAGCGTGGAAGGAGATCTGCATGATGAATTTTATGTGGACGAGCAGGGGAAACAGGAGCTTTTGTTAGAACTGTTCTATCAAAAGCAGCAGTAAGGTATTGATGCAGTGTGCATTGATATAAAAAATAAACAAAGAGAGGAAGAAAAAAGAAATGAAAAAAATGAAACTGATGATTGTTCTTGCCATGGTACTTACGGTACTGTTGGGAATGAACGTGTCTGCAAAGGAAAGTGTTAGTGCGAGCATAGGCGTGGTAGAAAAAGAAAATGTTTCGGCAATGCTTGGCAACCAGTCAATACTGGTTCATATCGATGATGTTAAGCTGAGTGTTGCTGAGGAGGTAAAAGAAGAATTAACTAAAGACGTAGTTTCTACATTGGCAGGAGCTGAATACGACAGTACTATTTTTTGTGATATTGTTTTGTTGGATGCAACTGCTGGTAATAATGTGAGTGAATCTGTATCTTTCCCGGATGGTGTTGTTTTGACTCTGAAGGCTCCAGTAAGATCCAATTCTATGGTCAAAGTATTACACTATAGTACCACTGGCGGCTGGGATAGTACACCGGAAGTTGTAGCAGTTCGTGATGGTGAAATTGATGTTAAATTCTATGCTCTTTCCCCAATTGCGATTCTGGTTTCAGAAGGTCAGGCAGCACCTGCACCAGCTCCGGGAAATACATCTTCTTCCAGTGACCATGACGATGATGACGACGATGATGCAGTTGAAGATTCCAGACCATGGGAATCTCCGGTAACAGCAGGCGGAACACAGTCTGTAAAGCTTGGCAATGTGAATGCGGGAGTTCAGATTGGACCGACCACAAAGACATTTTATGAGAGTGATGCTAAGATTCTCTTTGGAACAGACAAACCATGCAGCGTTTATCTGATGGATCTGTGGCTGTTTGATCAGAACACAAAAGAGCATGTCCTGCTGAAAAAAGAAAGCGGACAGACTGCCAGAATTACATTGAATGTACCGAACGTAAATCCAAACTGCAGAGTTGTTGTAAGACACTGGCTCAATGGAACAGACGAATATGAGGATATTATCCCGGTTGAGATTGGTAATGGTTACATTGTAACAGATTTCACCTCCCTTTCCCCAATTGCGATCATTGTAGAGCAGGTTGAGGCAACTCCAGGTGCAGCACCGGCAACTACTGCAGCAGCGACTTCCGGAAAGGTATCTCCAAAGACTGCAGAAGGTTCTATGATTTATGTGGTAGAGTTACTGGCAGCAGTATCTTTGCTTGGTCTTGTAGTTTACAGAAGACGTATGGGTAAATAATTATTTTTACTTTGAAAAGCTGTGCATTTTGTGCAGCTTTTCTTTATTCAATAAAATATTTAATAAAATAAGGCTTTTTGGTTGAAAAAGTCATGTTTTCATGGTAAAGTAATACCTACGTGTTAAACGAATGTCTTTTATGGGAAAACAAAAGACCGCAGGAGGAGTATTATGTATTCATTAGAAGAAGTAAAAGCAGTGGATCCAGAGATTGCAGCGGCGATTGAAGATGAGATGGCGAGACAGAACAGCCACATTGAGCTGATCGCGTCTGAGAACTGGGTAAGTAAAGCAGTGATGGCTGCAATGGGCAGTCCTTTGACCAATAAATATGCAGAAGGTTATTCTGGAAAGAGATACTATGGCGGATGCGAATGTGTAGATGTAGTGGAAGATCTGGCCATTGAGAGAGCAAAGGAGCTTTTTGGCTGTGAATATGTGAATGTACAGCCACATTCCGGTGCACAGGCGAATATGGCAGTATTTTTTGCCATGCTGGAGCCGGGAGATAAAGTACTTGGTATGAATCTGGCGCATGGCGGACATCTGTCACACGGAAGCCCGGCCAATCTGTCCGGAAAATACTTTGAGGTACAGCAGTATGGTGTGAATGATGACGGTGTGATTGATTATGAAGAAGTTCGCCGTATTGCTCTGGAGTTCAGACCGAAGCTGATTGTAGCCGGAGCAAGTGCTTATGCAAGAACCATTGATTTTAAAAAATTCCGTGAGATTGCGGATGAATGCGGTGCATATCTGATGGTAGATATTGCTCATATCGCAGGACTGGTAGCGGCTGGAGTACATCCAAGTCCGATTCCATATGCACATGTAACAACGACCACAACTCATAAGACACTTCGCGGACCGCGTGGTGGTATGATCATGTCCGATGCAGAGACTGCGAAGAAGTTCAATTTCAATAAAGCAGTGTTCCCGGGGATTCAGGGTGGTCCTCTGATGCACGTGATCGCAGCAAAAGCAGTCTGCTTTAAGGAATGGCAGAGTGAAGAGGCAAAGGATTATGCAAGAAATGTAGCGAAGAATGCAAAGGCACTTTGCAAAGGCCTGATGGACAGAGGAATCAAGATCGTATCAGGCGGAACCGATAATCATCTGATGCTGATGGATCTGACGAATCTGAATATCTCTGGTAAGGATGCCGAGAATCTTCTGGATCTGGCACATATTACAGCAAATAAGAATACGATTCCGAATGATCCGCGTTCTGCGTTTGTAACCAGCGGTGTTCGTCTGGGAACTGCAGCAGTGACCAGCCGTGGTCTGCAGGAAGAAGACATGGATACGATCGCAGAGGCAATCGCCCTGATGTTAAAAGAGGGCGAATCTGCTACTCCAAAGGCAAAAGCACTGATTCAGGGACTGACAGAAAAGTATCCACTTTGCATGTAAACAGCAATCGTGTATAATAAAAGTGTTCGGGATTTCCCGGACACTTTTTGCAAATGATTCAGAAATTTATGGGGAATATTAT
>JAFYTM010000010.1 GCA_017558865.1 Lachnospiraceae bacterium | reverse complement strand
TTTAATTTGATGGTGTACTCTCTTGGAGTTGGAGCGAATACTACGCCGCCGCCAGTCCACTGTGGAGCTCTGGTTGAACCCTGACGAGCATGTCCGGTTCCTTTCTGTCTCCATGGTTTTCTTCCACCACCGGAAACCTCGGAACGAGTTTTTGCTTTCTGAGTTCCCTGTCTTTTATTTGCAAGCTGTGCAACTACTGCCATGTGTACAAGGTGCTCATTTACTTCAACACCGAATACCGCATCGTTCAGTTCGATAGTGCCAACTTCTTTGCCTTCCATATTATAAACAGATACGTTTGCCATTTGTGTGTTCCTCCTTTCCCTTCAAACCTTACTTACCAGATTTTACAGTCTCTTTGATAGTAACTAAAGCTTTCTTAGGTCCTGGTACAGCACCTTTTACTAACAGTAAGTTGTTTTCAGCATCAACTTTTACTACTTCCAGATTCTGGATTGTGATCTGCTTGGATCCCATGTGACCAGGCATTCCTTTTCCTTTGAATACCTTGCTCGGATCAGAACATGCACCGTTGGAACCCTGATGACGATGGAATTTGGAACCGTGAGCCATAGGTCCTCTGTGCTGTCCAAGTCTCTTGATCGCACCCTGGAAGCCTTTACCTTTGGAGATTGCAGTTGCATCGATCTTGTCGCCAGCAGCGAAGATGTCAGCTTTGATCTCCTGTGCTACTGCGTACTCAGCAGCGTTCTCTAATTTTAACTCTCTGACAAATTTCTTGTAAGCAACGCCAGCTTTGTCAAAGTGTCCTTTCTGCGGTTTGTTTACCAGCTTTTCTCTGGTGTCAACGAAGCCAACCTGTACTGCTGCATATCCGTCGTTCTCTACGGTTTTTACCTGAGTAACAACACATGGACCTGCCTGTAATACAGTAACTGGAGTTAAGATTCCATCTTCGTTGAAGATCTGAGTCATTCCGACTTTTGTTGCTAAAATAGCTTTCTTCATTCTTTTTTCCTCCTGTTTTCTCTACAGCGGAATGCGTGAGCGCATTCATTCTAGCCGCAGGATCTTATTTTGTTTTCATTTTTATGTCGACATATACACCTGCAGGCATCTCAAGACGGGATAATGCATCCACAGTCTTCTGCGTTGGTGCAATGATGTCAATCAGTCTCTTATGAGTTCTCTGCTCAAACTGTTCTCTGGAATCTTTGTATTTATGAACAGCGCGGATGATGGTTACTACCTCTTTCTTGGTTGGCAGCGGCACCGGTCCACTCACCTGAGATCCAGTTTTCTTTACAGTTTCGATAATTTTCTTTGCGGACGCATCGATCAGCTGATGATCATACGCCTTCATTGTGATTCTCATTACTTGACTTGCCATAAAAAAAGTCGCCTCCTTATTCGTACTATTAACTACCAGTACGACAAGCGGTGACTGTACACGTTCCCGTGTGTATCGTGGAATTTCACGCACACGTTTCCCTCCACATCGAGGGATCTCTATATTGGTACAGTGACTTGTCGCCAGTTTGCTAACTTGACATTCGCTCCACGGAAAACCCACACACTTCGGTGCGGCAACCTCACGTTTCATCGCTATCATGTCACAACGCTGTTTATTATATAGGAAAATATTTAATTTTGCAAGACTTTTTTCAATTTAACTTTGAAAAAATTTTCACAAAAAAACAGCCGATTTCGGCTGTTTTTTTATTCATACTGAATTACTCCAATGAATGAATTTTTTCCAGATATTCCTCAAGCGTCATCTGATGCTCCATGATATAAACGGCTGCCGGTATCCCCACATAGCGAAAATGCCAGGATTCATATTCAATCCCCGTAATATCCTGTTTACCTTTCGGATAACGCAGAATAAATCCATACTCTGCACAATGTTTTTCCAGCCAGACTGCTTCTTCCGTATCTGCTTGTTCATCATCCAGACATTGATGCGATATCCCCACAATATCTACCGCCAACCCCGTCTGATGTTCGCTGGTTCCAGGAACAGCAATCCTGTTCTTTGCCCGGTAAAACGCATCGTCATATCCCATGCCTTCTTTCAGCTTCTGTTCTACATATTCCCGAAACAGCTCTGTCTGCCTCTCCAACGTACGATATCCGGAACAAACTAACGGTCTCATGCCCTCCAGGCGCATATCCGACATCATCTTCTCCAGAGGCTCCCGAATCCTTACATCCACACACTGTGATCCAACCGCTTCCAATTCGACTTCAAAATTTCTCTGCAGCGGATGGCTGTCATTCACAAGAAGGATCTCCCACTCTTCCGCCTCCGGGAACATCTCTTTAGGAGTCTCTGGAACTTCTTCCGGCTGTTCCAGCTTTTCGATCTTCAAAGACATCTCATCCAACTGTTCACCCAGAATCAGTATCTTTTTTTCCAGCTCCTGATTACTGACAGACAATTGAAAAGCCTTTACACCAAAAACAATACTCAGCACCGTCGGAATCAAAATCAACAATGCCACCGTCGAGAGGATTAGAATCTTGAAAAAACGAACACTTCCTACAAAGGGTTCTTTTTCCATCCTATCGACCATTGATACTTACCATACCCTTGACCTTTGCACCCGCAGTCATCTCCATCTCCGCAGAAGTAATATCTCCCTCTACACTTGCCTTGCTGGCGAGCTGCAGCAGACCAGCCACGGTCATCCTTCCTTCAGAATGTGCATTCGTATATACATTCTGAGCTGACAGATTGCCGCGCAGTACCGACCCTTCTTCAAGTGATGCATTCTGCTGAACCGCCACATCTCCGGAGAGACTTCCTCCCTGCATAGAAAGATTGCCGACATCCACATTGCCCTCAATATTGCCGCGAAGAAGAATATCTCCCGCACACTCCACATCTCCAATGATATTTCCGTAAATCTTCATATTCGACTGTGTAGTCACATTACCGGTGATCACCATATCCATCGGGATCACTGCCTCTTCCCGCTTCAACGTTGCCTGCGGCATCTGCAGGATCATATCCTTATCCAACTCGTCTCTCTCCTCCATGCGCTCTTCTTCTGTCGATTCTTCCACAAACTCTCTTCTGCTGTATTCCCACGAAAAATCTTCCTTCGTGGTTTCCTGACTTACCTCTTCCTGTATCTCTTCTTCCGGACTGACCTCTTCTGAAACGGCCGCTTCAGAAGCACTTCCTGCATCACCGCCCAGAAGCTCATTCAATGCCCTTTTAAAATTGCTTTTTTTAGCCATGGTATTTCCTTTCTGCTATCTTTCGTCATTCATCATTGATTACATAGCAGCATTTTTCTCATTGTTTTTATTATATAATAATTTTGCAATACCTGTAAACAGGATTTGGCACTTTTTGTCAACTATTCCGCACTCTCCCAACGTCCGCTTGCCCCGCACGGAAGCACCAGTCCATTGCCGCTCACCGGAAGTCCTACCTCCTGAGAATCGATCACTCCGCCGAATTTTTTCATCTCCGTTCCCAGCATGTACGCAAGAACCGCAGGCTGCAGACCCGTTGTATAAGAGTTAATAAGGAAGAAAAGCGGATCATCACTCAGGATCTGTGTACACAGCTGTACCAATGGATGAATGGCATCCTCAATCTTCCAGATCTCACCTTTTGGTCCTCTTCCATAAGACGGTGGATCCATAATGATCGCATCATAACGATTACCGCGCCGAATCTCACGTTCCACAAACTTCTGACAATCATCCACCAGCCAACGAATCGGTGCATCTTCAAGCCCCGAAGACTTTGCATTCTCTTTCGCCCACGCCACCATACCTTTCGAAGCATCTACATGGGTCACATTCGCACCTGCGGCTGCGGCTGCAAGTGTTGCACCGCCTGTATAGGCAAACAGATTCAATACTTTAACCGGACGACCTGCATTACGGATTTTTTCAGAAAACCAGTCCCAGTTGGCTGCCTGCTCCGGGAACAGTCCGGTATGTTTGAAACTGAATGGTTTCAGATTAAATACCAGCTCCTTCTGACACGGCAATTCATAGGAGATCTCCCACTGTTTCGGCAGATCAAAAAACTCCCATTCTCCTCCGCCTTTAGTACTTCTGTGATAATGACCATTTTTCTTACGCCATCCCCGATGAGTCTTCGGTGTATTCCAGATCACCTGGGGATCCGGACGTACCAGAAGATAATCTCCCCAACGTTCCAGCTTTTCTCCGCCGGATGTATCAATCACTTCATAATCCTTCCAATTCCCTGCAATAAACATATATTATCCTCTCTGTAAAATGTGTTATTTCCTATTATATTAAATCGTTATTTAGTATATCGTAACTTTACAAATAATACAATTCTTTTTCTTTTTATATTTATCAGAAAATTTAGTCCTTTTTCATTGAATATTCAGACTTAAATTGATATGATATAAGTATAAGAAGCGTTAGCAAAAGGGGGTTTTTCCATGAAATTAGGTTTTATAGGTGCAGACCACGAAGTGACTGGTAGCTGCCATTATGTTGAGGCCTGCGGAAAGCATATCCTGATCGACTGTGGACTGGAACAGGGAAAAGATATCTATGTAAATCAGGATATCCCCGTTCCTGTTCATCAGATCGATTATGTACTCCTGACCCACGCCCATATCGACCATTCTGGCCGCCTTCCTCTATTGTACAAGAACGGATTCAAAGGAGATATCATCTCCACATTCGCCACAAGCGACCTTTGCAGCATCATGCTGCGCGACAGTGCACACATTCAGGAATTCGAGGCAGAATGGCGCAACCGGAAAGCCGCGCGTTCCGGAGGCGAAAAATACATTCCTTTATATACCATGAATGATGCTCTGGGTGCCATTGCCTTGTTTCATCCGTGTGATTATGAACAGAAGATCGAAGTATGTCCTGGTATTCATGTTCGATTCCGCGATGTTGGACACTTGCTTGGCTCCTCTTCGATTGAATTGTGGTTAAATGAAGATGGAATAGAGAAAAAGATCGTTTTCTCTGGAGATATCGGAAATATCAATCAGCCGCTGATCAAAGATCCACATCTTACCGATACTGCTGATTATGTTGTCATGGAATCCACATATGGAGATCGACTTCACAATACACCGCCCGATTATGTTGCAGCACTTGCAGAAGTGATTGACAGGA
Organism: Lachnospiraceae bacterium; assembly: GCA_017558865.1. GTDB lineage: Bacteria > Bacillota > Clostridia > Lachnospirales > Lachnospiraceae > Hominiventricola. The sequence continues at coordinate 2,322 of JAFYTM010000010.1, read as the reverse complement.
CACTGAAAAGAGGCGGCAACCTGGTCATCCCCGCATTTGCAGTCGGACGTACGCAAGAGATGCTTTATTTTATCCGGGAGATCAAGGAACGCAGACTTCTCGATTTTGATTTTCCGGTCTATGTGGACAGTCCGCTGGCAATCGAGGCTACTTCTGTATTTAACAAGAACTTCCAGTCCTGTTTTGACGAAGATGCCATGGCTCTGATCCGACAGGGAATTAACCCGATTCGTTTCCCGAACCTGCATCTCGCAGTCTCCAGCGATGAATCAAAAGCGATCAACTTTAACATACAGCCCAAAGTCATCGTATCCGCTTCCGGCATGTGTGAAGCCGGACGTATCAAGCACCATCTGAAACACAATCTCTGGCGTCCGGAATGTGCGATTCTCTTTGTTGGATATCAGGCACACGGCACGCTGGGACGTTCACTACTGGAAGGCGCAGACTATGTAAAACTCTTCGGCGAAACAATTGAAGTAAAAGCAGAGATCATTCGACTGGATGGTGTCAGCGGTCATGCCGACAAGACAGGTCTGCTGAATTGGGTAAATGCATTTACCCCAACACCTCGGATGGTATTCATCGTACATGGAGAAGATGAAGTCTGTGATCACTTCGCAGCTTGTCTGAATGCAGAACACGGCATCCCGGCGTTCGCTCCATTCTCCGGTGCGCTCTACGATCTGATTGCTGACGTCTGGATCAAGGAAGGACAAAAAATCTATGTATCCACTGAAAAACCATCCACCAAACGCAAGAACGAAGTATTTGCCCGCCTGATCGAAGCAGGAAAACGCCTGATGCAGGTAATCTATCATAACGAAGGCGGTGCCAACAAAGATCTTGCCAAATTCACAAGCCAAATCCATTCCCTTTGTGACAAATGGGATCGCTAACCCCCTGTTTGGTCTCATATTTCACACAAAAGGGTTCGGGGGCGTCTTTCTTACGAAAGGCGCCCCCTTTAGGGTTTTGTATGATTAATTTAAGAAACCGGCTAATTGATCCACTTAATTATACAGCAACTCCTGTGCCAACTTGTTTTTCATTGAAATCTCAAAAAAATCAATGTTTTTTCTTCTTTTTCACTCAACGATCATCACATTTTGAAACCTTTAGTTTCATGCACGTTGTTTATGCTGTTCCAATTATGTTTCACTTGATTAAAGCTCCAGACCCTGAAGATACAGCTTATAAATCTCCAAACCAGACAGATCTACATCCTCCAGAGTAATCGGATCTCCTGCTTTTACATCATTCAGAAGAGTCGTTCCATTCAGAAGATAGAACGGTGCAACATTTCCAGCTGCTTTTCTCTCCAACAGCTGAGGAGTCAGACCATCGATTGCATGATGATGTCCTTCTACCTTAAGAACCGTTCCTTTTGCCAGATCTTTCTGAGCTACACCAGCCAGTACAGATACCTGACGGCACTCCGGATGACAGCCTACTCCCATCAGATCACCAAGGAGAATAGAGACCGGGGTCTCAAGTCCCATGAAATGATACGGCAGATAAATACAGCAATATTTACCGCTGCGGCTCATCACATGACCTTTGCTCTTTAAGATCTCCCACATCTTCTCATTCTTACATTTCACTACGATAAACTCACCGCCGCAGAAGCTTGCTTCATCTACACCCCTGAGGTTATAGAATACATCTACAACTCCTGTTTTCTTCAGGATACCACCATCTTCTTCCGGAATAAAGATATCTGCCAGCTCGCTTGGTTTTGCTACCGGATAATTCAGGAACGGAGTAGCCGGTACCAGTCCAGTTACATTGGATACCAGGTTCATCTCACACAGATCTGCAGAAATAACTTCTGCATAATTCTCGATCAGTTTACGACGTGCTTTCAGAGTGTCCGTATCTTTGTAATACCAGCAATCCAACATCTGCGGCATCTGCTCAGTGCGTCCGCTTCCATCGGTGTAAGTCAGCTCGCCAGTCTCTCTGTTCCATACAAAATCGTACTCACTGGATTTACCGGCACATACTACTTCCAGACCCAAAAGCATTGCCCAGGAATACAGATCCAGAAGGTTACGAGGCTGATCACCATTTACCAATGCATAGATCGCGCCGTTCTCAGCTGCGATCTGATTCAGGATCGGTCCGCAAACACTGTCCGTCTCCTTGGATACCATATATACATTGATTCCCTTGCGAAGTGCAGTCATTGCAGCATCAGAGCTGACTGCTGTATTACCGGTACACTCTACCAGTGCAGTAATGCCGCACTCCATCACCAGCTTGTAATCTTTTACAACAATAATTGCATCTTCAGCTGCCTGTGCAATCGCTGCAGCATCT
>JAFYTM010000133.1 GCA_017558865.1 Lachnospiraceae bacterium | reverse complement strand
TTACGGTATCTTCGATGGCGCTTTCCACAAGCTGCATCTGTTCAATGCGGTCCTGAATCAGCTTTTTCTGTAAGGTCAGAGAATTGCGAAGGAAATGATAATCCGTATCCCCGATCGTCATCTCCCGGATATCATCCAGAGAAAAGCCAAGATATTTCAGCAGTAGGATCTGCTGCAGCCTTGCCAGATCGGAATCCGTATAAAACCGTGCACCGGAAGGAGTAACATAGGATGGCTTCAGGATATTTTGTTTGTCATAAAATCGTATTGTCCGGATCGAAACATCCGCCATACGGGCGAATTCGCCGGAAGAGTAATAGCCGGGAAGCTTCATGGTAGAGTCTGCCTTTTCTTTTTGTGATACATATACTTTAACATAAATCAAAAAGAAGAAAAAGAAGTTTCCAATATCAAAATTTTACCTGTTTACATGCCTGTACTTCTACGCTATAATACGAAATTGATGTAATCTTTGAGGAGGTGTATTGTGAAGTATTTAAAGGGAATACTGGCAAAATTGACAGGTATGTCCAAGGTACAGCTTGCAGTGGCAGTGTCTGCAGCAGTCGTTTCTATTGGAACCGTCAGTATGGCCGGATATGTAACTTATGGTTATGAAAAGCTTCCGGAACAGATGGAAGTTGCTCAGATGATTGTGGAAGAACCAGTGATAGAAGAACCGGTGGAAGTTCCGGAGGAAATTTTAGAAGAAGAACTGGAGATCGAAGAGATTCTTGAGGAAGAACTGGAAGAGGTTGAGGAAGAAGAGGAGATCAAAGAACTTTCTCTTGTGGGAACATCCATGGAAAAGGACTTGAAGATCAAGATCCAGGATCAAAAAGGAAAACTGGTAGCAGGTGAACAGTTTTACATAGAAGTAACGTTTGAAAAGAGCGGTACAAAAAAAGAATATAATGACCATGATAACGATGGCATTATCTACATCAAAGAACTGGAAGCCGGAAAATATTCGGTTACCTTAAAGGAAATCGAAGGTTATGTGATTAAAAAGGGTACTGTTTCCGTTGACGTAAAAGCCAAGATTGAGTATAAAAAAGTAGATGTGACCGCGGAGATCAAGAAAGAAAATCAGGTCAACACAGCGGTAGAAGACACGGCTGTCAAGGATGTACCGGTAGAGAGTACCGTCAAGGATACCTTACCTTTGCTGGAGAGTAAGATCAAGACATCTACCGTAGAAAGAAAAGATGTTGATCTATCCAACTTTACAAAGGCATGGGCAAGCAGTAATGTGAATTCTGCTACGCTGAAGCTGGAGGTGTCAAAGGCTCCAGAGAAGCCGAGTGAACCGAGTACCCCAAGTGAACCGGAAAAGCCGAGCGAGCAGGAGAAGCCAAGTACACCAAGCGAGCCGACAACGCCGAGCGAACCAAGTACGCCAAGTGAGCCGACAACGCCAAGCGAACCAAGTACACCAAGCGAGCAGGAGAAGCCGAGCGAACCAAGTACGCCAAGCGAGCAGGAGAAGCCGAGCGAGCCAAGTACGCCAAGTGAGCCGACAACGCCGAGTGAACCGAGTACGCCAAGTGAATCAACAACACCGAGCGAGTCGACAACATCAAGTGAGTCAAGCACTCCGAGTGAACCAGTAACATCAGATCCGGTGACAACAACAGAGCCGACAACTATAGCTCCGCAGAATGAAGATGAGCCGGGAGGCGGAGAGGATACCCCTGTAGTATCCGCAGCCCGTTCCATCTGGAACCGGATGAACAGCATATTTACCCTCCAGGTGAGAGCTGCACAGGTAACAACCACATCAACTGAAAAGACAGTGAGTATTTCACTTCCAGTAGATGTTACTCTGTATCATTGTGATAACGGAGCTTCCAATACCTATCAATTAACATTGGCGAAGTCGGGAGACAGCTCCATTATCAAAAGTGTGAAGTGGAAGAATACAGATAAATCCGTTGTATCTCTTTCTGCAACTACAGGAGAGTCTGTTACTTTGACAAAGAAAGCGAAAGGCTCTTCCAATATCTTTGCGGAAGTTACTTATGTATGTGATGATAAAGGCAATACAGCGACTGCAAGTGTGAAGACAACGGTCTTTGTCGTTGATATGAATGACAAAGATACGGTGTTGAAAGACAAGTCTGGAAATACTTTGTATGTGGATTCCAAAGCACAGACTCCGGCGAAATTAAAGGATTATGCATCGAATGATACCTTCTATACCTCACCGAAGTACACAGGATGGCAGACGATTGACGGAAAGGTTTTCTATTATAATGAAGAACATGATCCGGTAACAGGAAAACAGGTTATCGGCGGTGTAAGTTATACGTTTGCGGATGATGGAAGTCTCGCACAGAGTTCCGGCAACCGTGGTATCGATGTATCCAAATATCAGGGAAATATTGACTGGGCTGCAGTATCTGCTTCTGGAATCAACTTTGCGATCATCCGTGCAGGATATCGTGGTTCATCCACGGGTGTTCTTGTAGAAGATCCTTATTTTAAGAAAAATATTGCAGGAGCCACAAAAGCGGGTATTAAAGTTGGCGTATACTTCTTTACCCAGGCAATCACAGAAGCAGAAGCGGTAGAAGAGGCAAGTATGGCACTTTCTCTGGTATCTGGTTATCGACTGACGTATCCGATCTTTATTGATACGGAAGCTGCATCCAATGGTCGTGCCAACGGATTGAGCAAGAGTCAGCGTACCGCTGTTGTAAAAGCATTCTGTCAGACGGTTCAGAATGGTGGACACAAAGCGGGTATCTATGCAAGCAAGAGCTGGTTTAATAATCAGTTAAATGCATCTGCACTCAGTAATTATTGTATCTGGGTGGCACAATACAGTGCGGACTGTACATATTCTGGAAAATACGATATGTGGCAGTATACTTCCAAGGGAAGTGTGTCCGGTATCAAAGGAAATGTAGATATGAATATCAGTTACACGGGATATTGATAAATGGTAAAATGAATCTCCAGATGGGGCAGAAATGCTTGTGTCTGGAGATTTGTTGATTTTTTCGTTGCATTCAAGAGTGGTTGTGTTATAATTATTATGTATTTTTGTGCAATAAGATGAGAGTTGGTTGGGATTATTTATGTATCGAAAGAGAAATCAGTTAGTAGAGATCGCGATTTGTCTGGCAGATGCAATGGCCGTTGTGTTCAGTCTGTCAGTTGCGGGAACATTACGATATGGAAGTTTCTGTGCTCTTATGATGGCAGAGGACATGGCAAGCATGTACAGTGTAGTACTGATTTTGCATATAGCCGCATTTTATTCTGTAAAAGTTTATAACAATTTTTTCAAAAGAGGAAGATATCAGGAGTTTCTCTTGTCAGTAAAATACAATTTTGTAATGATAGCCGGAGCAGTGCTGGTTGGTTTTTGTATGAAGACCTCCATATTTGTATCGCGGCTGGTCATGGGTTATTTTCTGGCATTGAATGTGGTACTGATCTGGGTCGTGCATTTGTTTATACGCAATCGAAAACAGGTGCTCCGATGGGGAAGAAGAGATGAGACCAATCTTCTGATCGTGTCGGAGAAGAGTCGATTGTCAGATATTCTGGATCGCTTTCAACGGTCAAAAGAAAAGACATGGAACATTGTAGGTATTGTCCTTCTTGGTGAAAATGACATTCCCGCTGATATAAACGGAATTCCGGTAGTATCAGATGAAGAAGAGGATTATCTGAAATATGCGACCCGGCATGTAGTCGATGAAGTTTTTATTCAGGTAGACGAGATACAAAAACGTGAGAGATTCCTGAAAAATATGATTCTGGAATTTGAAAAGATGGGTGTTGTTGTCAATCTGAATCTGGATTTATTTGATCTGGGCGTGGAAGGAGAGAAGCGGATTTATAATCTGGAGCAGTATCATGTCATTGCATTCAGCAGCCGACTGTTCGATTATCGTATGGTATTGGTGAAACGGCTGATGGATATTGCAGGAGCACTTGTAGGATTGACCATTACAGGTATTGTTGGGGTGATTCTGGCACCGTTTTTGCTTCTGGAGTCTCCTGGTCCGTTGGTATTCTGTCAGAACCGGGTAGGAGTGAATGGAAGAATCTTCCGATTTTATAAATTCCGTTCTATGTATGCAGATGCAGAGGCACGAAAAAAAGAGTTGATGGCGAAGAATGAGATGCAGGGTCTGATGTTCAAGATGGAGAATGATCCGCGTATCACAAAAGTAGGTGCATTCATCAGGAAAACAAGTATTGATGAGCTGCCACAGTTCTGGAATGTGCTGAAAGGAGACATGAGTCTGGTAGGTACCAGACCGCCAACGGTGGATGAATATCAACAGTACAGCTATTATCAAAAGCGCAGGATCAGCTTTCGGCCTGGTATCACCGGTCTGTGGCAGATTAGCGGACGAAGTGATATTAAAGATTTTGATGAAGTGGTAAAGCTGGATTTGGAGTATATAGATAACTGGTCATTGCTTCTGGATTTTAAGATTATATTCAAGACCATACTGGTCGTATTCAGAGGAAGCGGAGCGAGATAGGAGAAAATTAGATGAACGAAAATTATTATAATGAAGAAGTGGAAATTGATCTGATAGACATGATGTTCTATCTGCTGAAGAAGTGGAAATCTCTGGTCGTGGCGATTGTGCTGGGAGCGATCCTTGGCGGAGCTATTTATATGGTGAAAAAGCCAGAACCAGTAGTGACTCCGACGCCTGCACAGACGGAAGAGAAGATCGTAAGCCTTGAGGAGAGTTATTATGTCAATCCGGATGTAAGGGCACAGATGGATGTGGCGATTCGGTATCGTCAGTTATATAATCAGCAGTTGGAATACAGTCAGAAATCCCTGATCATGCAGATGGATCCTGGTGCTGTATATACCGGAGAACTGGAATATTACATTTCTGCAGGCGAGAACACCAGACTGTTGGGAGAGCGCTTTTATAACATACTTACAGAAGAACGTTTATTAACAGAGTTAAAAGAAGCTATTGGTGTGGACTGCGAAGAACAGTATCTGAACGAAATCATCAGTGGTTCTATCGGTCTGGATGGTACATCCAATATTACGGTGGACAACCAGAATGCAGATCTGGTGAGAAATTCTGTGATTGCGTATCGTGTATCTTATATGGATCAGCAATCCTGTCAGGCAATGCTGGATGTGATTGCGAAACATGTAGAAGCGTTGAATGAAGAATTTCAGGATACATACGGAAGTTATGAGTTTGAAAAAGTAAACAATTCCGTAAGGCTGATCATCAATAATGATTATCTGAATAAGCAAAAATCCTGTGCAGATGCGATTAATTCTTATCTGAATAGTATTAAGAATTTGGAAAATTCTTTTGCAGAAGATGATAGGGAATATTATAATATTGTATATCTGGGACGTGAGCAGGCGAAAAAGCCTGTGGAAACCCCTGTAGTTGTAGAGACTCAGGATCCTGTAAAAGAAATGGTAAAATGGCTTGTGATCGGTATCCTGCTCCTGTGTGTATGCTGGGGAGGATATTATCTGATGGTATATCTGTTAGATTCCCATGTGAGATCTGCATCTGAACTTCAGCAGCGCTATGGTCTGCAGATTCTGGGAAGAGTTGACCAGACCGGAGCAGAGGAGAAAGGTATCAACGGCTGGCTGAACCGTATGGATCGTAAGCGAAAAGGTAAGGCAGATAGCGTAGAATATATTGCAGCAGCCATTGATGCACTGCAGGTTCAGAAGCTGCAGCTTTGTCTGAACCAGAACCATGCAGCAGCAAAAGGACTGGCAGATGAGCTTGTCAAAGAGTGCAATAATCTGGCAGTTGGAAATATGATTCACCTGGACAGTGAATCATTGGAAAAAGCAAAGCAGATGGATGGAATCATCCTGCTGGCTGTTGCAGGAGATACCGAACAGAAACAGATCAGAAGAGATCTGGATGTATGCAGGATGCAGAAGATACCTGTGATGGGTGTGATTGTGGTGGAATAATTTTGTGTTTAAGGACCATATGTGATAGAATAATATCACATATGGTCTTTTGGTATATTTAAAAATGGGGATATTCTGATATAGATCAGATTATATTTGTTAACGCAAGGAGATTATGAAAGATGGCAAAAAAATTTAATGTGACAGCAGACTGCAAGTCAGACAGACATTACATGGTCAACCTTGACAAGCGGCTTGTCAAGATCAAGGAACTGGTCGACGATGGAGCTTATTTTATGATCAACAGGGCAAGACAGTATGGAAAGACCACCACGTTACGGGCGTTGTACCGGTATTTGGTGGAAGATTATTATGTGGTGCTGATGGATTTTCAGGCATTTGATGATTCAAAGTTTAAAAATGGCCATATATTTTCCGTTTCTTTTGCAAGCTCTTTTTTAAGAATATTAAAAGCCAACAGGATAACCATAACGGATGAAGTTGCAGAAGCCTGTGAAATGCTTAAGAAAGTTGCAGATATTGATAATGAATTTTTTACATTAAAAGAATTATTTGAAGGATTAAGTGATATTTGTGCGGTCACAGACAAACCAGTCGTATTGATGATTGACGAAGTGGACAGTGCAACGAATAACCAGGTATTCCTTGATTTTTTGGCACAGCTTCGCGCGTATTATATCAACCGGGATATGCAGACAACCTTTCAGTCGGTCATTCTTGCGGGTGTCCATGATATAAAAAATATACGTAGAAAAATACGACCGGAAGAAGACCACAAAGTAAATAGTCCATGGAATATAGCAACTGATTTTAAGATTGATATGAGTTTTTCCAGGGATGAGATTGCAGCGATGCTGAAGGAATATGAGTCAGATTACCATACCGGCATGGATATCAGTGCTATGGCAGGAATGCTCTATGACTATACCTCTGGTTATCCGTTCCTGGTATCCAGACTTTGTAAACTTATGGATGAGGAAGTCTATGGAAAGGAATATTTTGACGCAAAAGAGAAAGTATGGACAAAGGCAGGGTTCTATGAAGCAGTCAAGATGATTTTAGCAGAGAAGAATATGTTATTTGAGTCTCTGGGTGAAAAACTTGTAAGTTATCCGGAGTTAAATACTATGCTGCGTTCACTGCTTTTTACTGGTAAAAATATTTCCTATAATTTTTATGAGCCATCCATAAATATTGCTACGATGTTCGGTTTCGTAAAAAATCAAAATGGTACACTTGCTGTTGCGAATCGTATTTTTGAGACGTGGCTTTATAATTTTTATTTATCCACAGCAGAAATGCAACATACAGATATTTATGCTGCATCTTTGCAGGATAAAAGTCAATTCATTGTTGGTGGGCATTTGAACGTTCGCCGGATCCTTGAAAAATTTACAGTTCATTTTAATGAGCTGTATGGCGACAGGGATGAAGCATTCCTTGAGGAAGAGGGAAGAAAATATTTTCTGCTTTATCTGCGTCCAATTATTAATGGAGTTGGTAATTATTATATTGAATCACGCACGAGAGAATTAAGGAGAACAGATATCATTGTTGATTATAGCGGGGAACAATATATTATAGAGATGAAAATCTGGCATGGCAATGAATATAACAATCGTAGTGAACAGCAGTTGATAGGATATCTGGACGATTATAAACAGAATAAGGGATATATGGTCAGTTTCAATTTTAATAAGAATAAACAGATCAGTGTCCATGAGATTGTGATAGGGGATAAGGTGCTGATTGAGGCGATAGTGTGAGATCCCGGACTTGATAAATGCAGAGAGGATTAGTGCAATATGGGAAATTATTTAAATATTGGTAATGCGGGTTTTTCTGCTGTGATGAAAGGGGCATATGTCGACAAGACGGAAATGATTGCTTTTATTAACAGCACCCTTGGAACAAAAGACAAACTCACCTGCGTCAGCAGACCACGTCGTTTTGGAAAGTCATATGCTGCACAAATGCTTTGTGCATATTATGACAGGAGCTGCAATTCGGAAGCATTGTTTGCAAATTTAAAAATCGCAAATGATCCATCTTTTAAGGAACATTTGAACCAATATAACGTTATTTATCTTGATATGACCCTGTTCATTGCCGGAACTCCTGATATAAAAGACATAGTAACAGGTCTGCAGTCAAAAGTCATTGAAGAAGTCCGTGAGTCCTATCCACAAGCTAAGAAAGCGTCAACTCTTTTTGAGACTCTTTCCTATGTAGCAGAAGCTACAGGCAATAAATTTATCTTTATCATAGACGAATGGGATGCATTGTTCCGGGAAACAAAAAATGATACGAACCTGCAGAAGGAATATATCCAGTTGTTGAGAGCCCTGTTCAAGAGCAGTCTGACAGATAAAATGATCGAAGCTGCCTATATGACTGGTATTCTGCCAATCAAAAAATACGGCACACAGTCGGCAATGACGGATTTTAGAGAATATACGATGCTTCAGTCGGAACCGTTGGAAAGCTATGTTGGTTTTACGGAAGATGAAGTTCGTATTTTGTGTGCAGAATCCCAGTTAAAGTTTTCGGAACTTCAGAGATGGTACGATGGATATATTTTAGGGAATGATATTCATATCTATAATCCGAAATCTGTAATAGAAGCAATTACACGACAACGTCTTGGAAACTATTGGACGACAACAGAGACTTATGAATCTTTACAAATCTATATTGATCTAAATGAGGATGGTCTGAAGGAGGCCATCGTTCAGATGCTTGGCGGAGCACATATCAAGATTGATACAGGGACTTTCCAGAATGACATGACGACGATTAAACAAAAGGACGATGTACTCACTTTGCTGGTACATCTTGGTTATCTGGCATATAATGCTGATATAAAGTCTGTATTTATTCCCAATGAAGAGGTTAGGCAGGAGTTTGTCCGGGCAGTTGCAACGGGAAAACATAAAGAAGTTGCAAAACTAATCAGAAATTCGGACTATCTTCTGGAACAAACCTTGAATATGGAAGAAGAAGCAGTTGCTGCTGCAATCGAGGAAGCACACAGTGCCGGAACAGCCCCCATGTTTTACAACAATGAGCAGGCACTCCGAAGCGTGATAAAATTCGCTTATATCAGTTGTGTGGATGAGTTTCTAAAAATCGAAGAATTGCCGTCTGGAAGGGGCTATGCCGATGTCGTATTTTTCCCGAAAAGAGCATCGGGCATGCCTGTCCTGCTGATTGAATTAAAATGGAACAAATCGGATGAGGGTGCGATCAGTCAGATCAAGAAACAGCATTATCCGAAGAGGCTGGAAGCGTACGGGGGAGAAATTCTACTGGTTGGGATTAATTATGATGTGAAGACACAGAAGCACACATGCAGGATCGAAAAATGGGGGAAATAGTAAATTTGAAAGGTGTGATGGAATGGGATCGTCACTTCTAAAAATACTTGATAATATAATATATTCTGCATATAATATAATTAGCTAATCTGACTAATACTCATAATACTAATATTCAATTGGAGGTTTTGACATGACTCAGGTAAATATGCTGGAAGCCAAGACTGATTTATCCAAACTGGTGAAGATGCTTGAAACTGGACAGGAAGAAATTATTTATCTTGCAAGAAACGGGAAAGCGGTTGTACAGATGACCTTGATCCCTAAAAAACCTGTCAGCAAACGTATCGGTGTGGCAGAAGGAAAATTTAAAGTTCCGGATGAATTTGATGCATGGGACAAAGAAATAGAGGAAATGTTCGGAGGTGATTTATGAATATCCTGCTTGACACACATATTCTTCTCTGGACACTTTCCAATGATCCAAGACTTCCTGAAAAAGCGCGAAAACTAATAGAAGATGATCGGAATGAAATATATTACAGCATTGTTTCATTGTGGGAGGTCCAAATAAAGCATCTGGCACATCCAGATGCAATGCCTGTTTCCGCGGAAACACTAAAAGAATACTGCGAACAATCAGGATTTCAAAAAATACTGGTTCGTGACAGACATATTTTTGCACTGGCAGACCTAAAGCGTAAAAAAGATGCCCCTCCACACAAAGATCCTTTTGACAGGATGCTGATCTGTCAGGCATCTGTAGAGAATATGATATTTATTACACATGATTCTCTGATTCCGGGTTATGATGAGCCTTGTATTTTTGGAGTATAGGGAAGTCTTTTAAGGAAAAAGGTAACTATTCAGCACCCCAATTAGGATGCAATGGTTTTTGTCCAAAACAAAGAGCTTGAGTTTATCAATGCCCTGCTTTCTGACCGTCTGAGTATTGCCCAGAGGAAGCGTTTCGGCTCTTCCAGCGAGAAATACACAGATGGATATGAGCAGATCAGCCTGTTCAATGAAGCAGAAGAAGCCG
>JAFYTM010000132.1 GCA_017558865.1 Lachnospiraceae bacterium | reverse complement strand
GTTTTCAGAAGCTGCTCATACTGGAAATCTTTGGTCTCCGGTGCCCATTTTCCAGCCAGGAAAGCGATTCCCTTTGCACCAAGATACTCTGCCTCATCGATTGCTTCCATCAGAGTTGCCTCTGCTGCTTTTCTGCCTTCTTCATCAGCATCGTTCGGGTTTAATCCAGGTCCAAGAAGTCTTGGCTGTGCGCCGTAGCAAACTTTCAGGTGAGACTGCTCAAGAAGTTTTTTCACTTCTTCTCTCTCTGCATCATCTGCACATTTGGTAATCTCGATTGCATCAAAATAATCATCAACACAAACTCTTCTTACCTGATCTACTACACTTCTTTTTGGGAAGGACATCCAACGGATGGTTCCGACCTGGAAATATTTATGAATTGACTCTCTCATTTCTGTGTACCTCCTAAAATATATGAATTTTTATACGAGTTCCCATGCAAGATCCAGGGTTCTCTTTGCACTGGCAATCACCACATCCGGGTCTTCATTGCCAAATGGCTTTACCTCAAAGCTGACAATCGGTCTGTTTTCTTCATTCAGGAAACCAATATCCAACAGCAGCCGCAGATATGCAGCCAGTTCTTCCACGCCATTCTCACTGTTCGGGAATCCAAACCGTGGGTGCTCATCACCATAAGCCGGACATTCCGGACTCTTAATCACAGTATTACCCATATGTGCATGACGGATATATTCTTTGACTGGTAAAAGGTTCTCCTCAATCGTCTCGTGAAGCATCGGAATATGACTCAAATCCACCATCAGTCCGAAATTATCATATTCTGCACAAATGGCATCACAATAACGTTTTACCAGATCCACAGGTCCGATCAGGGACTTTTTAGCAATGTCATAATCAAAAACTTCACACAGAACCGGCATGTCGCCTTTTGATTTCGCATATTCGCAAAGTTCTCTGGTAGATGCAAGAAGTGCCTGGAAAGATTTTTCCTTCGTCTCCTCCTCATATCTGCCAGCCAGAAACGCAAAATCAACGGCATTCATCTCATATGCCTCATCAATGCCTTCTTTTAAAGATGCGATCGCCTTTTGACGTCCCTCTTCATTCAGATCATTGATGTTCAGGCCCGCGCCCAGCATACGGCCCTGACCGCCGTATGCTGTTACCATGTTCGCGCAGGCTATCATCTCAGCTGCTGCTTTACGCACATCTGCATCTTTCATCCGTGCTACTTCAACAGCCTCGAAATAAGGATCTGTTACGATTTTTTTGAGACATTCAAGGATCGGGCCTTCCCCGCTTCCCAGTTCTTTATATGCTACATGAAGAATCGTTCCGACCTTCATGTACCGTCTCATCGATTTATCCATAACAAAATGCCTTTCTTATCGCGTATTATTTGCGGTCTACTGCTTTCTTAACAGCTGCTGCTACAGCATCTGCATCCAGACCGTATTTCTTAAGAAGCTGTGCATATGGGCCGGACTCGCCGTGACGATCCATCATACCAACCATCTCAGTTGGAACTGCACAACCAGCTTTTGCCATTGCCTCAGCAACTGCTCCGCCAAGACCACCGATAATGCTGTGCTCCTCAGCAGTAACAACAGCGCCGGTCTCTTTTGCACATTTTACGATCAGCTCTTCATCCAGAGGTTTGATACAGTACATGTCAACAACTCTTACGCTGATTCCCTCAGCTGCCAGAGCTTCTGCTGCAGCCACTGCGGTACTAACCATCAGACCACAAGCGATAACAGTAACATCGGTACCCTCTCTTACAACCATACCTTTTCCAAGCTCGAATTTCGCATCTGCCGGATGACAATCCGGAGCTGCATCTCTGGAAAGACGGATGTACATTGGTTTTTCAACTTCGATGGCAGTCTGAACCATCCAGTCAGTGATCTGAGCGTCAGAAGCAACCATAACAATTACGTTTGGAAGAGTTCTCATCATTGCGATATCTTCCAGTGCATGATGGGTAGCACCATCAAATGCATCAGATAATCCGCCGTAACCACCCATCATCTTGATCGGAAGCTCGGAATAGGACATGAAAGTTCTTGCTGCCAGGGATCCCAGAGTGGTAAGGAATACTGCGAAAGTATTAACGAACGGGATCTTTCCGCTCTTAGCCATACCAGCTGCCATACCCATCATTGCATACTCGGAAATACCGCAGTTATAGAAACGATCCGGAAACTCTTTTCCGAATACTGCAGATTTGGTAGAACCGGATACGTCTGCATCTAATACAACGATGTTCTCGTTCGTTGCACCGTATTTTTTAATTGTTTCTCCATATACGTCACGAATTGCTTTTGCCATTACTGTGCACCTCCTAATTCTTTCATCGCCTGCTCGTAGTGCTCATCTTTTACTGGAGAACCGTGCCAGATATTCTTACCTTCCATGAAGGAAACGCCTTTACCTTTTACAGTCTTAGCCAGAATGATGCTTGGAACACCTTTTACAGATTTTGCAGTCTCAATTGCTGCACTGATTGCTGCACAGTCATGTCCGTCACATACGATGGTGTTGTAACCGAATGCTTTGAATTTCAGCTCGATGTCGCCCATCGGCATGATCTCTTCGGTAGTACCGTCAAGCTGTACGCCGTTCCAGTCAAGGATCGTAATCAGCTTGTCAGCTTTAAATTTGTATGCGTTCATACAGGTTTCCCATACAACACCTTCATTGATCTCGCCATCGCCAAGGATTGCATAGGTATATGCATCGATATTATCATGCATATCAGACAGAGCAACACCCAGAGCCAGAGGATATCCGGCACCCAGAGGACCGGTAGATGCCTCTACACCCGGAGTCTCTTTGGAACATGGATGTCCCTGCAGCATACTGTCGATGTCACGCAGAGTATTGATCTCTTCTTTTGCAAAGAAACCTTTCTCAGCAAGATTCAGGTACAGCATTGGTGCTGCATGACCTTTACAAAGAACGATCTTGTCACGGGATCTGTCATCCTTGATCTCCGGAGTGATGTTTGCATCGTTGAAGTAAAGGGTGGTCAGGATCTCACATACGGAAAGGGATCCGCCCGGATGTCCGGTCTGTTTGTCATGTAACACCTCGATGAGATTGCGTCTGAATTTCAGGCAGAGCTCATCCAACTGCTGTTTCTTTTCGTTGGTCATTTTAAAAATCTCCTTTTCTTAAATAGATTTTAATGTTTCTTTTACCTGCTCCAAGCATAATGTCGGGCTTGAGAGAACAGGAATTTTACAAATTTCTTCAATCTTCTTGTCCAGATGTGCCATAGACGCCTGTGCAAGTACGATACAGTCATATCCGGAAATCTCTTCTGCCATCTTTAAAAAGATCGCATCATGAACATCCATCTGCACTGCTTTCATTGCCTTAAATGCTTCTGCATTCGCAACGAAATCAATCTCTACTGTTTTGCCAAGCTTTGCAGCCTCAGCATTCAGCTTGTCCCTCATAGGGATCTCTGTACTTCCTGCACTTGCAAGAACAAGAATCTTATCACCATAGGTCACTGCCTTTCTTCCCATCGCATCATCGATGGCAATCAGCGGAACCTTGATAAACGGACGAATCAGGTTTACAGTCGGTGTCAGAGTCGAACATGTCACAACGATCATGTCTGCGCCTGTCAGTTCTGCAGCCTTGATATCGTTAAATAAACGGTTGCGGTTCTCAATCGTGAACTCGCCTACTTCATTCGGATTATTCGCCAGGAAATCATCCCACATATTATGTACTTTTACTTCCTCACCAACATAATCCTTCAATGTCTGGTCAAAGGAGGTAGCCACTGTCTTCACGGTGTGAATCAATGCGATACTTTTCATCTTATCCTCCTACTATGCTCCATATACCTTATCAAAGATTGGCTGCAGATGCTCAATTGCACCCTTTGCTGCACCTTCCATGCTTGGAATCTGGAAAATCTCAGTGGTAAATGCACCGTCATAACCGCACTCTTTGAATGTAGAAATCACTTTCTCAAAATCCATACCACAATGTCCTGGATAACGTCTGTTGTTATCTGCCAAATGTACATGGATATTGTATTTGCTGTACTCTCTGATTGCATCGAAGAGGTTCTTCTCTTCCAGATTCAGGTGGAATACATCCAGCATCAGCTTGAAGTTCGGTCTGTTTACACGATCAACCATATCTGCACCCTCTGCACAGGTATTGATAAAGTTAGTCTGCATAATCGTAACCGTTTCAAGAGCAATCTGTACATTCTTCGGTGCTGCATAATCAGCCAGTTCCTGGAAAGCAGCGATTGCATACTCTTCAGTCTGTTCTCTGGTCAGTTCTGAACAATACTGTCCGCGAACACGTCCGATATTGATATTCGCACCCAAATGTGCTGCAAAATCAATGATCTCTTTACTTCTTGCAATTGCTTCTGCTCTTACCTCTGCCTTCGGGCTGGTATAGCTTAAGCCTAACTGTCCCCAGATCTCTCCAGTACATACAAGAACAACTTTCAGACCATTCTTCTCTGCTTCGCTCTTCACGAAATCCCAATCCAGTTTTGATGGATTCAGAGTCATAAGTTCAACACCCTTGTAGCCAAGAGCTGCCAGCTCAGAAAAACTCTTCTCCAGCGGTCCCTGATATGCAGTAACGGAATCTGCAATTGCTACATCCGGTGTTGCTACCTGATAACAAAATCTCATAAGCTTACTCCTTTTCTTTTTTGCCGTCTCCAGCTCTATCTTTTTATAAAGCAAAATCCATGCCAACCCTTCCCATATGTTGCTTTATCAAAACAGAACCTTAGATGATGTTATTATATCATATAATTGTCATTTTTCCTAATAAATCTTTCGAAAAAGTTTATTTTCTGTGATTTTTTTCATTTTTCTTTTTCAGAGTTTCACCACGTTTCACTTTGGTTCTTTTCAAAAAGTTTCACTCTGTTTCCTGTGACCTTTTGAAACCAAACGCATTATGGTTATATGCTGTCCTACAACCTACAAGCATATACTATACCAAAATATCCAATTTGTCTATCTGTTTTTTTCACAATTTCGTATTTAATTTTTTATCTATAATGCCAGTATCCTTTCGGCGATAAGTACAGAAAAGCCCGGAATAAATCCGGGCTTTTCTGCTATATAATTATGAAATTTAGAAGGCTTTTTTCAGGCTTTGTCAGAATTATTTAATTCCGTTAGCTGCCATGTAATCAGCTTCGTACTCGGTTACATATGCAGTAGCATCTGCTGCATTTCTGTACTCGCCGATCAGCTTGTTCTTCTCAAGATAATCTGTCTTCCACTGGTCAGTCTCAGCTACTTTTCCAAGAACGCCATCCCAGAAAGCATATGCTTCATCGCTCATGTTCTTCGGAGCTGCAACACCACGCCAGATCGGAACCTCTACGTTCTCGTAATCACCAACCTCGCTCAGAGTCGGAGCATCTGCCAGGTTACC
>JAFYTM010000131.1 GCA_017558865.1 Lachnospiraceae bacterium | reverse complement strand
TGTCGCCGATCACGACCGGTCTGCAGTACTCATCATAAAAGTTAGCTGCTGCACATTTTGCTACCAGCTCCGGACCTACACCAGCTGCATCTCCGAGAAGCACTCCAATAATTGGTTTTGTTGCCATTTCATATCCTCCTTCTATTCATAACCACAGTTTCCCGCAGTCTTGATGATTCAGTAAAAAGCAACCTCCGTGCCAGTCCCTGTACCTTTTAACAGTTTCCCCTTAAAACAAACAACTTCTTAACACCTTCCCAAATTCCTCTGAACAGATTCTTAACAACTCACAAATATTTTTACCACCCATCCAAAACAAAAAAACAGAATGATTTATGAGTGTTTCATTTTGTTTCACTCAGCATCACCCTGTTATTTTTTATTTACGATCAATTATTCAGCTATTTTCTCAATATTTTGTTGAAAAATCTCGTGAAATTGTGTTCCGCAATGTTTCATTTCGTTTAATACAAGTTTCACACCATTTTCTTTCTGATACCAGTTATACCGATTGATCCCTTTTGTCTCCACCGGACAAACCAAAATCTCAGCTTCCGGAAAGCATACCTGATAATAAAGCCTTGCCCGTCTGGCATGGAATGCCTGACAGCAAAGAAGTGCTTTCTTTACCTGCAATCCTGCCGCATCTGTCAGCTTTCTGGAATAAATTGCATTTTCATAAGTAAAGGTAGCCTGGTCTTCTTTCCAGATGACATCCTCCGGCACACCTTCTTCCCGTAAAATATGATGAAGATATTCCCATTCCGTTTCAAAAGTCGGGTCTCCTGAAAATTTCCCCACCAGTTTACCATATCTGCCGGACGGCAATACAATCGGAGCATATCCCGTTTTCCACAACTCCGCTGCCCTTACTGCCAGTCCTCCTTCATCGGAACCCGGCACAAAAATAACATCAGCCTTTTCAGGTTCATCTTCCAAAAAAATAAAATTCGTATATTCATCTACAAAACTCATACATCTAACATACCACTTTCTGCAATCGCCCGAATTGCCTTTTCAATCATCTCCACAGGATACACTAATGCAAAGCGCACATAGCCTTCACCCAAGTCACCAAACGCAGTACCAGGAACCACAACCACGCCCGTCCTCTCTGCCAGCTCCAACGCAAATGTCTCACAGCTCGTATAATTTTTCGGAATCGGTGCCCAGACGAACATCGTAGCTTCTCCGTCCGGAATCTCCCAGCCAATACGTGTGAGCCCTCTGGTCAGCGTACGACTTCGCTCCTCATATTGTCTCGCCTGCTCCTGAACATGATCCTGCGGACCATTCAACGCTGCTGCTACCGCATACTGGATCGGCAGAAAGATACCATAATCAATCTGAGAACGAACTTTACGGAATGCCTCGATCACCTTCTCATTGCCGATTGCAAAAGAGATACGCATACCGGTCATATTGTAGGATTTGGACATCGAATAGAACTCCACTCCAACATCCATGGCTCCAGGATATTCAAGGAAGGATCTTCCCTGCCTTCCTCCATACACCAGATCTGCGTAGGCATTGTCATGAAGAAGAACCACGTTATATTTTTTTGCAAAAGCAATCGCTTTCTCATAAAAATCATCATCTGCCACAGAGGTCACCGGATTCGCCGGATAAGAGATGATCATATATTTTGCTGCTTTGGCTGTCTCCTCCGGGATATCATCAAAATCCGGCAGAAAATGATTTTCCTTATAAAGCGGGTAGGTCACAGCTTTCGCTCCCATCAGCTCCGGCCCGATGCCAAAGACCGGATATCCCGGGTTAGGTACCAGCACAATATCACCCGGATCACACAATGCCACAGCGATATGCGCCATTCCCTCCTGGGAACCGTACATGCTCATAATCTGGCTGGTCTTCACCTCCACACCAAACCTGTTCTTATAAAATTCCTGCACTGCTTCCAGCATCACCGGCCGATCTGTGATAGAATATTTATAATTCTCTGGTTCCTTACACGCCTCCTGCATTGCTTCCATGATATGCCCCGGAACCTTAAAATCCGGTGTTCCGATGGAAAAATTATATACATTTCTTCCTTCTTTTAATAATGCCTCTTTTTTCTCATTTAATATGACAAAGATCCCCTCTTCAATCTTCCGGGATCTTTCAGAAAATACCAAATCCATGAGTAACGCTCCTTTCATATACCCTTTCATTGTAGTAAGAAATTTCCAAAAGTCAAGTTTTGCTTTTCCAGGTCTTGCAAATAAGCCTGTCTTCTGATACATTGTTATAGAGATAAAACATCAGAAAAATATCAGAAATGAGAGGTTTTACAAATGTCTAATACATGTGATGAAACAAAATGCAATGGCGACTGCGCTACCTGCGGCGGCGAAGGTGTAACTGTTACCCTGACTCTGGATGATGATTCTACTGTAGAATGCGCGATCGTTGGTATCTTCGACGGCGGAAACAAAGAATACATTGCACTGCTTCCTCTGGATGAGAACGGTCAGAACGAAGACGGTGAAGTATATCTGTACCGTTACTCCAAAGATGCAGCTGGTCAGCCGGTTCTGGAGAACATCGAAAGCGATGAGGAATATGAGATCGCATCCGATGCATTCGATGAACTTCTGGATTCCATGGAGTACGACGAACTGGTTGGTGAGGATGAACTGAATTAAGGTATGACAAAAAGGGTTTCTTTTTCACAAAGAAACCCTTTTTTCCATCCATTTCCCACTGAAGAATCTCCAGGTAAACAAAGCTCCCCTTACGCCCCAGTCCATGAACATACCAATCCATACAGCAATCGGTCCAAAACCGAAGCATCTTGCCAGAATCACAACGATCAGCACACGACAGCTCCACATCGTAGACATAGTCAGGATCATGGAAAACCGTACATCTCCCGCTCCTCTCATTCCATAAGCCGGGATAAAGGAAAATACCCAGATGAATGCTTTTACAACAGAAATAATATAAATCAATTCACAGGTCAGATCTGCTGCTGCCGGCTCCATACCTGCCAGCCTGGTCACCAGACGCACCGTACACGCCATCAGTGCACAGCATATGATCAGTGAAATCTCCGCATACCATGTAAGCTGTATGATATAACGTCTGGCTTCTTCTTTTCTGCCCGCTCCGATGCATTGTCCCACAATCGTCATCATCCCCAGACCAATACCCATTGCCGCATTACTTGCCAGTGCTTCCAGAGAAGCTGCCATTGCCTGTGCAGCGATGGCAACCGTTCCCATAGTCGATACGGTAGACTGAATCGCAACCTTTCCAAACTGGAACATTCCATTCTCAACTCCATTGGGGATTCCCACCTTCAAAATTCTGAAAACAGCATCCATATCCAGCCGTATATGAAAATAATCCCGTACTACTATGACCTGATTGGGCTTTCTTAAAAAATACAGGATCACAAAGGCACAGAAAATCCTTGACAGAAGTGTTGCAAATGCAGCACCAGCCACGCCTTTCTGGAAGCCAAAAATCATCACCGCATTGCCAATAATATTCAGGATATTCGAGACTGTCGACACCTGCATCGGCAATTTAGAATTCCCGGATGCCCGGAACAGAGCTGCTCCGGCATTATACAGTGCAATAAACGGATAAGATATGGCAGTGATCAGAAAATAAATCTCTGCATTGACCATTACATCTGCTTCCACCTGTCCAAAAATCAGCCGTAAAAGCGGGCTTCGGAATATCACACATAAAAGCATCAAAGCAGAAGCAAGTATGGCAACCGTCACTGCCAGCTGTTTTCCAATATGATTTGCTTTGTCCTGCTGTCCGCTGCCAATATATTGAGAACACAGGATCGTACCCCCTGTGGCCATCGCAGCAAATATATAAATCACCAGAATATTGACAGAATCCACCAGTGCCACTGCAGAAATCGCCGCCGAACCGGCATGGCTCACCATCATCGTATCTGCAGTACCCATAAAGGATGTGAGCACCTGTTCAATCATAAGAGGCACCAAAAGTGCCCATATTTGTCTCTTGGTAAACATGGGAGAATAACTCCTTTTTTCAGCTTTTCTTTACAGAATCGCTTCTACTTTACCAAGATTTCTCAATCAATTCAAGCAGTATTTTTTCTTATACTCTCCGTACAACTCCTGATAATCAGACAACGCAAGCAGATTCTCATGGTCATGAATCTCCAGCTCCTTTTCACCCAGCTGCGACAGATAGTTCGCAATTCTCATACAACGTCCGGCAATTCGTTCATAGCTGTTCAGGATATCGGTCAGTCTCATTCCCAGACTGATGCTGCATTCATTATTGATCAATCTTATCACATGGCGTTCTTTGATTTCTTTTAATAATTCTTCAATCACCTGATCATACGCATACACTTCGATATAGGCACGATTTTCAAACATTCCAATCGTCGCATCTACCAATGCTTCCACCGCCTTCTGCTGCACCTTCAGCTCCTGTACCGCTTTTTCCGAAAACCGTTCTTCTTTTGATTCCATTCCTTTATAGGCAATGGCAATATTACATGTCTGGTCACTGATCGTCTCAATATCGCTGACCGTATGAAGCAAAACAGATAATGCCTGACTCTCCTTTGAACTTAACGTTTTTCTTGATAATGCCAATAAATAATTGCCAATCTGATTTTCATAACCATCCACCAGATCTTCACTCTCTCTGATCTTTCCAACTGTCTCTGATGCATAGGATTCCATCAATGTCGATGACATATCCAACGATCTGCGTGTCTCCTCAAACATCGCAAGTGCAGCCGCTTTTCCCTGTTCCAGTGCATAACCAGGAACCTCCAAAAAACGTTCATCCAGAATATCCAGCGACTTCTTCGTTGTATGCTTCTCTTCTTCCGTCTCGCGGATAACAAGATATGCCAGCTTCTCCAATATTCTGTTGAAAGGAAGCAGAAGAATCGTTGCTGTCACATTAAATGTTGTATGTATCGTTGCAATACCCACCGGTGTTGCACTTTCCACCAAAAACGGAAAATCCATAAACAAATTCAAGGTATAGAAAACACAGAGAAACAATGTTGTTCCAATCAGGTTAAATAAGAGATGTACACATGCTGCACGTTTTGCATTTCGATTGGCTCCAATCGCTGACAGGATCGCTGTAATACAGGTTCCGATATTCTGACCCATGATAATTGGAAGTGCTGTGCTGTATCTTACACTTCCCGTCATACAAAGTGCCTGCAGGATACCTACAGAAGCACTGGAGCTCTGGATCACCGCTGTCAGGATCGCACCTGCCATCACACCCAGAATCGGATTAGAGAACATCAGCAGGATATTCGTAAACGCCGGCACATCAGCCAATGGTTCTACCGCACCCGACATCGTATCCATTCCAAACATCAGAATTGCGAATCCGATCAGAATATTGCCGATATTTTTCTTCTTCTCTTTTTTTGAGAACATCAGAAGCACAATACCGATCACTGCCAGCACCGGCGAAAAGGATGTCGGTTTTAATAATTGAATAAAGAAGTTACTGCTTTCAATACCTGCCAGCGACAAAATCCACGCCGTCACCGTTGTACCGATATTCGCACCCATGATAATTCCGATTGCGCGGGATAACGGCATGATACCACTGTTTACAAAACCAACGACCATAACGGTTGTCGCCGATGAACTCTGGATCACCGATGTGACACCGATTCCCAGAAGCACTGCCTTGAAGATGTTGGAAGTCAGATTTTCCAGAATTTTCTCCAGTTTGCCGCCTGAAGCCTGTTCAAGACCTTTTCCCATCAGGTCCATTCCATACAGGAACAGGGCCAAACCGCCGAACAGGGTCAAAGCATTAAAAATACTCATAATAAGCTCCTCCACTATGTTATCTTTGTATAAAGAAAGACTTTTCATGTATCACTACATAAAAAGTCTTTCACAACAACTATAAAATGTGCTGGATACACTGTCAATCCGCTCGGCGGAGGTTTAATGTGAAGCAGAGAAAATTTAGCGGGTTTTTTACCCAACAGAATAACTAATAAAAATCCCCCAGCATATCGATTCCTTCCACGTACAACAAATAATTGCGCCATAAAAAGAATACTCCAATAAAGACGAGAAATGCCAGATGATACCAGATACGAAATTTTATGATTCTGGATATATTCTTACATTTCTTCTCTAACAAACGAGAACCAACAGTAAAAATCACATCCAACAATAACAACAGCACAATCGGGTTATATCTGGCAGACTGGAGGATATCTCCTCCCAGTAATGCCAGTACCGCCCTTGTTCCGCCACAGCCGGGACAATACAGCCGAAATGTTTCACGAATATAACATTCTGACGAAAGTATATTTTCCAAAAAATCAAAACAGCTCATTACTTGTTATCAGAAAACCACATCGTTCGTCGTACGACCGGACTTATCTTCGCCTGTTCCAGCCCCCGCCGTTACAAACTGTGTATTAGAATTCAAAATCTGCTGAATTGCCATCAGCATCGTATCTTTCAGGCTGCTCTCCCACATGGTAACAGAAGGGCTTAATTTGTTATATATAGACAGCGCCTGTTGCTTCTGTTCCGAAATATCTGAAGCCGTCGGCATAAATAACGTATAAAACTTAATGACCAGTTTCTTTCCGATTCCTGCAATATGTACCAGGATGCCCATATGTCTGCATTCCACCGAAGAAACAAGCACACCCTGAATCCTCTCCTCCCCGCTACCGGAAAGAGCCTTACAATCAGCCAGCCTTACTGCTACTTTTGAACCATATTCCTCAAAAAGTACCGATTTTAACTGGTTTAAAATCATGCCGGTATCCGGTACTGTAATCCCCTGAGACAAAAACAGCTCTTTGTCCTCATCCCTGACCGCAAGAGAATAGGTCAACTTTTTATCCTGAAAAGCGAGATTTTCAAACAGACCAATGTACTCGTCATCCTTCCATACCAAAGCAGATACATCAAAATACAGAAAGCCCTGCGAAGGATTCACATCAAAGCTGTTTGGTGCCTTTCCTCTGCCGCTCGCAAAAGAATGTAATCGTTCCTGCGCTTTTGGCGACATCTGCATTCCAAATGTCAGCATATGTTGTAAAACCATGTTTTCTGTCTTATAGGCGTTCATCCACATAAGAGCAGAAGCAATCTGAGTGAGGGTATCAACCTGATTTTTGCTATTTCCACCTCCCTTTAACAAAGCACGAATCATGTCACTAAGACAATCCTCACCGCCTACTTTTTTCTTAGCATATAAATCCGCAATAGTAACATCTATGTGAAACTTTTTATAAATTCTTTTAAATAAATGCTCTGCACTCTGAAAATCTGATGCTGAAAAAGGATTCTCCACTGCAAAAAACCATACACACTTTAACACATCTTCAATGGCAATTTTCTGGATATGTTCAAAATTTCCACTTTGAAGCGTAGATTCACACTTCTTCATATAATTCAACACTACAGGTCTCTGCATATTCTTAATGGATTCCCAATACTTCCGATCTACTTTTCCATAATGCTCTAAATCAATCATTCTGCACTCTGGAAAACTATATACTTTCTGTTCAAACTCATTCAACCATTTTATAACGAACTTTGCCCGTGGGAGAACTGTAGATTCCAACTCTGTAATTTTATGCATTCTATTATCACCATAAGATAATACTGAAAGTTCCTGATTAAGTGATTTCGTATGTGGAATCATTAATTCAATATCGTTAATCAATTTATCTAATCGATCACGTATCTCTTTATAACTATTAGCATATAAAAAAATATTGTTAATAGAATTTCCCATATCTGATTCCACGTTGGAAAAAGCAACAAATTGCCTGTCTAAATCTTCCTTGATCCGTTTTATCTGCTCCGATTTTCTTGCATTCATTTCGTTTCTCTCGACCATTTTTTTAGCATCTTCTTTACATGCATCCTCCCACATTACATAAATTATATACACCACAACCCCTATAATAATAATTGTACAACATTCCATAAAATCTTCTCCTAACTCCAGGGAATCCCATCGACCCTGTCGATCATCCCATCAATGTATTCTAATATTTCTTCAAATTCATCCTTCAACGGATTTTCATCCGTCTCTGACAATATCCACAGCTTCCTGAGCCTTTTGCATTTCTCAGATAACCGTCTGCATTCAGCCAATAACAATGCTTTTTTCACCTTATACTGCTGAACCTCAACCAGCGCATTCACCTGCGCAGATTTTTTTGCAAGTTCTGACACCTGTTCATCCAGCTTGAACAAATATTTCCCCTGCCAGTTTCTAAACGAGACCCTGGTCATTCTGGTCAGCGTTGGTAACCGCCACATTTGGGCATACAACTGGATATCATTGGAAATATCAAAAGAAATATCAGGCGGAATCCATTCTTCCACCTGCATCTCGAACGGCTTTATCGTCCTCTCGTGATAGATCAATGCGCGGCCACTGGTAAACGAAGCCATCTGCTCCAACTGTACCGGTGAGGCAGATATGGCAGTACCGATCTGTTCCCTGTCATCTTTGGAGGTTAACCGGTGAACCAGCTTTAATCCTGTATTCTTTGTCACTTCACTTGCCAGCGCGCTAGGCAACTGGTCTGCAATCACGATCGCCTCCCTCAACGCACGTACCTCTGCGAGCATTTTCACAATATATGCGGTTGCCGAGATTTTCGGGTCAACAGAATCGCTGCTTTGCTGCTGCGTATCGGATGCAATGATATTGTGAGCCTCCTCGATAAAAATCACATGTCTGACTGGCAGAGCTTTCCCGTCACGGTCTGTACCGCCAGCCGGATCTGCCCGGAGTGTCTCCAATATGTAGTGGCAGACCAACAACACAAAGAAATTCTTAGCCTTCTCTGCCAATACCTCCAGCTCCACAATCGCAGAAATCGTAAGCCACTCCTCCGGTTTAATAGTAGACAAATCAACGTCAAATAATTCGCCTGAATCTCGTTCCATCAGACCGCCGAGACGCACCTGCAGAAATGCACGTACATTTCCCTTCACCTCTGAATCATAGCTGGATGCCTCTATCTCCTGTTCCAGATTCTGGTAAATATCCTGCAGGCTTGGATAAGGAAGTGTACCGTTATTTTCATCCTCTATATCCCATCCCAGATTTGTATAAGACCTCTGAATAGAACTGCTGAGGAATTTATACGTTGGACCTTCCAGTGTAAACGAACCTTCAAACACTTCCATAAGTGCATTGATATGCTCACTTAACCGGACACCTTTCGGGAACTCCATCGGATTTACGTGTAATGGAAATTTACTCTGCAGATGGGGCGAGAATAAATAGACCCCTCGCATCTCATGATACCCCAGCAAAGCCCGGTATTCCTTTTTTGCAGGTTCAAGGGCAAGAAAAGGAATACTATTTTGCCGCAGTTGTGTTACCAGATGAAGCATCGTATTTGTTTTACCTGAACCTGGCATACCTGTAAAAAAAGCATGGCGCGGGAAATCTTTTAATGCAACATATACCGGATAGCCATTCCGGTCTCTGCCCAGATAGATGCCATTTTCTACCGGTAATGGAGCAGTTTCCTTCGGTATTTCAATGCTCTCGCCATCATATAAAGCCGGGAATCTGAAAAAAGGCACCACCTCCACCAGGCAAAACGTCGTTGACCAGCTTTTCAATACTGCCTGATCTGGAAAGAAACAATAATCATCCGCAGCACTTCCCATCCGGCTGAACAGACCAAAACAGCCATCCTTGTCCGGTTTCATCGCCGCAATCGAAAAATCTCCCTCCATCAAAGACTCCGAGCCAGCCGCATTCAGGATCACCTTTGCCTTAAATACATCATCTGCAAAGCCATACATATTTACCCGGAAATGCGGGGACGTCTCAAGGCTTGTAAGCCAGTCTTCATATTCTGAACAGATATCACGGACATAACTGTCTGCCTTGAGACTGTCTGTATCTTTCAGTAACCGGATATCGTTTTCTCCCCGAAGAGCCTTCAATACAGGAGTAAATCTGTTTCTGGTATCCTGCGATGCCGACACTGGATACAGATCGATTCTGAAAGCGCACTCCTTTTGAGGCTTATAAGCCTGACTAACCGTTTCCAATATCCGAAACAGATCATATAGTCTGCCCGCCTCGTTCATTTCCCATTTTGGAACATAGTGTACCGATGTACTTTGACCGGTCATCGGATTGTAAACATCTACGATTCTTTCTTTTTTCATCAATGTCGCCCCGGCACGGAATGGTATCTGTGACAACATCCCTTTCTTTAAATGAAAAAACTCACTCAGCGGAGATTTCTGCAGCAAAGGAACAACCAACTGCAGACGGTGTTCCTCCCCTTGAATGAAGAAAAACACTTTCAGACGTTGTCCAATCCGTTCTGACGGTAGATACAGATAAAGCAGATGAAAACTGGTGGCACTCTCCATTCCAATCCCATGCCACTGGCGCAGAAAATTTTCATGCCGTTTTAATACACCTTCCACACCGGTGTCTGACATGGACTGATATCTATTCAGAGTCAAGTCGGGTATCTGTTCCAACTGGAGACATACGATTCCCATCGCACTCACCTCTTATCTATTGTCCACTCAGACGCCTGAGCATGATTTTACGCCTCTGCATCTGAGCCTGTTCCATCTGGAGCTGTAATTTTGCTCCATATTCTTCCCGCATACGTTCAAATTCTGTTTTCTGCGCTTCGGCTTCAGCCGCAGCCGCATCGGATGCATCTTTTCCAACTACCTCCACTTGGACATCCCGCAGAGAATCAGCCTGCTGTCCAAATTCTTCTGCCATCTCCCGCATCAGTTCAAGCTGAATCTCAAGATCTTCCTCCACCCTGCTTTCCTCTTCCACAATCGCCTCTGCATACTGCTCCTGAATCGTTCTGATTGCACCCTCAAGCTCGCCAATTAATTTTGTCTTAGCCTCTTCTGAAATTTTCGCAGCCTTAACTTTCTCTATCTCTTTCTCCAGAGTTTCTTTATCCCTCACATATTTTTCACCAAGCTCTCTGAGTCTTTCATTCTTCTGGATCTGATCAGATGCTTCTTTTTGTATACTGTAACAATCCAGTCCCTTTGTATCCATACCTTTATTACGCGTTTTAACTTTTCCCGGCATAATTTTACCTCCATAATAAACTTTGTTTTGCTTACGCTAAATTATAGTCGTGTTACGACTATTTTTCAATAGTCCCATCAAGACTATTTTATAATATAACAATACAAAACATCTGGAGTTACTTATATGATATTTCCCAATATCCGAAATCTACGGGAAGACAGTGACAAGACACAAAATGAACTGGCGAACTATCTAAATATAAAACAGACCACCTATTCCAAATACGAACTGGGGAAAATCAATATCCCTATTGAGGTCTTCATAAAGCTTGCTGATTATTATCATGTATCTGTCGATTATTTGCTTGGAAGAACTTCAAATAAAGAAGCAAATAAATAAAGTCAATACACATTTTCTAAAACGGAATTGTATATTGACTTTTATTTTTTGTTGTTATAGAATTAGCTTACAGTTTTTCTACTGTGTTCAGAATCTTCATTTCCCCCCAAAAACACGTCCCTTGATAATTGAATAAAGACTTTACACCCATCTAAAAATCCCCTATAATGATTACAAAATCAAGTAAAGGGGTGAAAGGATGGAATACATGCCAACCAACGAAAAAGAATATAATGGATATTTGTTTGACCAGTTAACATTATTAGAACGCCTTGAAATCGAAGCAGAAAAAGATCATGCAACTAATACGTTAAAACAGATCGCTTTTGAAAAAAGAGCCATCGAACGTAAATTCTATCAATCCCCAACGCTCCAAAAATAACATCATTGTACCCTATACACAAAAGGTGTAAAGTCTTTATTGAGTCATCAAAAGACCTTACACCTTTGTTCTCTATTTTATTCGTTTTTCTGCCTCTCCATCCTCACCTGCTGTTCCACCACCAGAGGATAACTCACGACTTCAGTACCATCCAGATCTTCCTGATACATATCTACACCAGTGATTTGAGAATTATCATATGTCCTGTAATAATAGATCCCTTTATCTGTATTGCAGCACGAAGTATAGATCGTCAGTTCATACAGCTCTCCATCGATCCGCACACATCCTCTTGGCTGCTCTACCGCACCAAGAATATGAAAAAACTGACTGATACTTTCGGATTCCGAATCTCCTGATACCGCATGGAATTTTGTAAAAGCAGCCCTTACAAAACGGGACACCGAAGACAAGTCCCCCGGAAGCCCCAGCGCACCCATCCCACGGCTGTAAATACTCATATCCAGCTTCTCTGAAAAATGGTTGACCGGTTCATCGATACTCAGCCCCATATAATTGTTCAGATTCATCAATTGATAATCAAACGGCGGATTATTGGTCAATACACCGATCGGATTGTCATAAATCTTTAATCCATCCTTTACAGATTCTACCACAATCGAAGTTTCCCTGTCTGAAATCATCCAGTGGAGAGGCGACAGTGGAAACTGTTCACTGAAATGAATGTTGACCAGATTCAGATGAGAAAGCAGTTCTTTTGCCTCTGCAATCGTCCGGCACTGCCTCAGTATCCACGGAATCAGCTCAAATGGTGCTATATTATCCACATTTTCTGCTTCCTGCCTGTAATCTGCATTTCCGGGGAAATTCAACCCTGCCATACTCAGTCCTTTTTCATTGGTCGCATCATAATATAATGGGTAGCCATCCACCACCACGGCCATGCCGATCATGGCATAATGTTTTTTCACCCGTCCCATTTTCCGAAACAGGAACTCATAATTTCTTGGCGTAATCACAATCTTTTGTCCATAAGATACTTCATAGTCCAGGGTACGTCCAAAATAATGGTCTTTTGTTCTGTAGGTAATGGCTGTACACATAAGAACTCCTTTTTCTCTACAGTTTCCCCGGCGTTCAAAAAATTATCCTTTCATTAAAACACTTATCAAACATACACTTCATTCTAATCAAGTAACTCATGCTGTAAACAATAAGTAATCATAGAGCAAAAAGGTGTATAATACCCTCTTTCATCCTTTTGCTTATAAAAACTTATGGTATCCGCTATATACGAAACATCATCCAGAAGTTCATCACTTCCAAATTCTATTTCCATCACTGTATCATAGGCAGCTTTACGCTGTTCATTTAATACATAGGAATCCAATCCCAAGTGTCTTCGTAACTCCTCTCCCTTTTTATTGCTTCCAATCGCAAAGATTTTACCATCAGCCCGAAATCCAAAAAGTGTCTCAATTTCATCTTCTGCAGGAGAGACACATACTTCAAAATCAAACCAGTTGTCTTTTTTATGGTTACAATGATCAGCAGAATATGCATGTTCTCCCAGACAGGAAGCAAATAAATTTGCATAATCCATCTGTGCATTTTTACACTGTTCACACTCTTGTGAACTTAAAAACCTTGAATCCGGATGACGTGGCATAAAATGTTCAATATTGCAATCCCTCATACCACCACGTCCGATTGCTTTTTCACAATAACAACAAATATATCCCTGCTCTTCCAGCAGGGAATTTTTTAACATTCCATATTCTGATGTTTCCATCAGGTCATCATATACAGCATCCCGACCATTCACATTACGAAAATTCTGTTTCCACAGGCGAAAATGATCCGGTTCAGATTGTTTTATTATTTTATGCATTTCGATGTCTGCCTCTTCTGATTATAATTCTGGCACGCACTGTATCTGTGTTACGATTCTGCGTCAACTCATCAATCTCATTCGCAATCAGTTCTGCACCATCATAATCTTTCAAATCTATCAACACATACATTTCTTCTACTTTCTGCTTTATGATCTGACTCACAGAATCTGTGTTCATCCTGTCTTCCAGAATCGCATTAGAATCCATACCAAACATCGTTGTTGTCGGTACAATCTTCACCTGTTTTCCTTCTTTTGATAAGGAAAACACATTAAAATCCTCGTTGATCTCGCCCAATACCTGCGGTGAATGGGTCGTTATAATGAATTGAATATTAGGAAATGTCTCTATTAACATAGGAATTGCTTTTCTTTGCCAGGAAGTATGCATATGCAGTTCCAATTCATCAATCAGGACAACTCCTGAACCCTTTAATGGGTCTTCCAAAGAAGGATTTGCGATCGCCAACCTTCTTGCAATATCTCCAAACAACGCCAAAGTACATTTTTCACCATCGGAAAGCTGCAGGACATCCAAAATTTCCCCTGCCTTGGTAACTCTCATAGAATATGGTCTGGCTACAATATGAATATCTTCAAAACCATCAAGCATCGCCAGCATTGCCGTTTTCACAGCCTTCAGTTCTTTATCCTGATAATTAGGAATATCCTTTCTTTTCATATTTTCAAAAAATTCCAGATCAAAAAACCACTCAAACAAACGGTCAAAAGCAATTTGATTTTCAATGGCTTTCTCAAAAGCCGCAATTTGCCCGTAGTCCTCTTTCTTTCGGAATCGCAATGGTGTCTTTAACACCAGACGATTGACTCCATAATTCACAAAAATCGGGATATTATATTCTGGATTTTCAAAAATCAAATTGTTACTTTCATCTATGCTGTTTTTCCCAACATATAACTTTTCGTAATACTCAACCAGCTTATCCAGTTGAACATTATCAATCATCCGCTTATTCTCATGGGTCATCCCTCTGCTTAACTCCAGCGTATGGTCTGATTCATCGAACATATAAGCAGCACCTATCCTGGTAGAAGCTTTTCCATATTTAATATCGCTAAGCTCTATATTTAATGTCTGTTTTATTTTCTGGCGAGTAAGTTTATTCAGGATCGGTGTATATAATAAATTGATTGCAGATAAAATCGTACTTTTTCCTACCCCGTTAATTCCATATAAAACCGTACTCTTCCCCTGTAAATCTAACGTAAGTTTATCTATTCCTCTAAAGTCTGACAAAAATAATTTACCAATTTTCATACGATGCCCCTTTACTGTCCTGCAATCTCTCAAAAAGTCTGATAAGGTAATACTATCATACACATGAATCTCTGTCAAAGAATTCCCTCCCGCCAGTTGGACATGCACTGTAAAATCATTATCTTCACAGAGCCTATTCCCACTTGCATTTATCCTTAACTTATACGATAATTATGTAATGGAAAAGTTTTTAATTGAACAATCTAAAGGGGAATAATCAGTATGAAACCAGGAAAAAAATACACTTCTGCAGAGCTCCAGTATCTTCAGCTGCTTGCCAGACAATATCCAACCATCCAGGCAGCCAGCACTGAGATTATCAATCTGCAGGCAATCCTGAACCTGCCGAAAGGCACAGAACATTTTATCTCCGATATTCATGGAGAATATGAAGCTTTCCAGCACATTCTGAATTCCTGTTCAGGAGAAGTAAAAGAAAAGCTGGATGAACTGTACGGCACCAGTCTGTCCCGCCGTGACCGGAACGAACTGGCAACATTGATCTATTATCCAGAAGAAAAACTGGCTCTTGTAGAAGATGAGACTGAAGATCTTGACGAATGGTACCGCATCACACTCCATCGTCTGATTGATCTCTGTCGTCTTGTATCCGCAAAATACACCCGTTCCAAGGTAAGAAGATGCCTTCCAAAGGACTATGAGCTGATCATCGACGAGTTGATACATATTCGTTATGAGGAAGCACATAAACGTGACTATTTTGAAAATATCATCGATACCATCATCAACATCGGCCAGGCAGCCAATGTCATTGAAGCCATCTCCGAAGTCATCAAACAGCTGGCAGTCGATCATCTGCATATTGTAGGTGATATTTTTGACCGCGGACCACGTGCAGACATTGTTATGGACTCCATTTTGGATTACCACAGTGTAGATGTTCAATGGGGTAACCATGATATTCTGTGGATGGGTGCTGCATCCGGCTCCCGGACTCTGGTAGCGACAGTGCTGTCCAACTCCATCCATTACAACAATCTGGAAGTTATCGAGACAGGCTATGGTATCTCTCTGCGTCCTCTGTCCATCTTCGCCAATGAAGTATACAAAGACTGTGATACCCATTGTTTCAATGTCAAGCTGACCAATGCAGATGGCGGTCAGTACACAGAAAAAGACAAACTGCTTTCTGCCCGAATGTACAAAGCGATCACCATCATCCTCTTCAAACTGGAAGGGCAAAAACTGATCCGCCGACCGGAATTCGGCATGCCAGATCGACTGCTTCTGGATAAAATCAATTACGAAAACAAGACGATTACCATCGGAAATACGACTTACCCATTGGAAGACTGTGATTTCCCTACGATCGATCCAGCTAATCCATACGAACTCACGCCTGAAGAAAGCAAAGTGATCACTCAATTGACCACCTCTTTCCGCAGAAGTGAAAAATTACAGAAACATATTCGTTTTCTGTATTCCAAAGGCGGATTATATAAGATCTACAACGGCAACCTTCTGTTCCACGGATGTATTCCTATGGCAGAGGATGGTTCTTTGCTTTCCTTCACCATCGGCGGGCAGAAACGCACCGGCAAAGAATTTCTGGATTATGCCGAAGTATCCTGCCGTAAAGCATACTATGACAAGCCAGGTTCTGAAGAGCGCCAGTTTGGTCTGGACTTTATGTGGTGGCTGTGGGCAGGACGCAATAGCCCGATCTTCGGCCGAGACCGCATGACAACTTTTGAGCGTCGTTTTATCAAAGATGAATCTTCCTGGACAGAGCCAAAAAATGCTTATTATACACTTTACAATGACCCGAAGATTTGTGATATGATCCTGGACGAATTTGGTCTGCACGGAACACACTGCCATATCATCAATGGTCATGTTCCAGTAAAAGCAAAAAAAGGTGAAAGTCCGATCAAGGGCGGAGGCAAACTGATTGTTATAGATGGCGGATTCTGCAAAGCTTACCAGCCGACCAGCGGAATTGCCGGTTATACACTGATCTACAATTCCAGAAATATCCGTATCGTATCCCATCAGCCATTTGAAGGCCGCCAGGATGCGATCCATAACAATCATGACATTGCCAATGACTCTGTCGTTTTTGAACACATGGAATCCCGTGTCAATGTTGCCAAAACAGACCAGGGACAGGAATTGAAAGCTCAGGTTGATGACCTGATGAAACTCCTGGCAGCTTACCGATCCGGTGCGGTAAAAGAAGATCACAAGGAATAGAAAAGGGCCTGAAACCTTACGGTTTCAGGCTCTCTAACTGTTTTCCGGTCTCTCTGTCAAAGCTTTGTACACTTCCATCCGCACTCAAAAGATAAATGATATCCCCAATAAAGGTTCCCCTGACAGAATAATATCCACTGTCTGCTGCCTTTGTCTCCAATGTCACTTCCTGTACAAACTGGTCATTTTCATAAGAAAACACCAGATACTTTCTCCAGTATTTTCCTTTCTGACTTCCCTCTGCTTCAAATCCGAACAGGTTTGCTTCCGTACTGATCATGACCGCCTTATGATTATACAGTGCTTCACTGTGATAATAATCACCCAGATTTTTTTTCGCAATCTCCTTCACATCTGCAGGATCAGAGATATCAAACATGGACAGCTTCATCCCCTTCTGTCTTCCTGT
The DNA here is from genome assembly GCA_017558865.1 of Lachnospiraceae bacterium. Classification (GTDB taxonomy): domain Bacteria; phylum Bacillota; class Clostridia; order Lachnospirales; family Lachnospiraceae; genus Hominiventricola. The sequence continues at coordinate 40,897 of JAFYTM010000131.1, read as the reverse complement.
CTCCTCATCCGCCTCCATACCAATACCAAGCAGCCGATCTTCTCCATATACATGCAGATACTCGGAAAAACCACTGATCTTCAGTTCACTCAATATCTTTGGTTCTGTTGGGTCTGATAAATCTACTGCAAATAATGGGTCTGTCTGACGAAATGTTACAAAATATCCAGTGTCACCCATAAATCTGGCAGAATAGATCTGTTCATCCTCTGCAAGGCCTTCGATACTCCCCACTACTTTCAGATCTTCATCCAGTACATAGAGTGCATTCGTCTGTTTTTTATCCACAATATCGTAACCAATCACCTCTTTTGTACGGTCATCGATCAGTATCTCCCTTTTAAACTCCTGTACCGTTAACACCATACGCAGGTACCCATCATATTCATCCAGAGAAAAACTGTCATCCAAACGTCCTTTCACCTCTCCTTTCGCCTGATATGCAAATTTACCGTCTCCATAAGAGAATTTAAGAAGAGCTGTCTTGTCGCAATTCCATCCTTCCGTTTCTTTTATCTCGCCCCTGCTTGTCACATAAATATTTTCTGCACTGACATAATACTGCTCTGCATCTGATACTACAGCCGTTGTCTGTACAAAGTCTGAAGGATCTCGCAGATCTACAGATACCAGTACCAAGTAAGAAGTCCCTCTGTTTTCCTCCGGCAGCAGGATCTGCCTAGCCGGCAGCCTTGCCCCATCCAATATCGGAATATAAGCATCATAATCCTGCTCCCCTTCTCCTGGATTCGCATAATAACGACTGAATCCGTAAAAATATCCATCCGCCACACGGGATGACGTATACTGCCCCTGCAGAACAAATGTCCGATTCTTTTTAGGTTGTTTTCGGTCAATAATATTATAAAAAGATATCTCATGATGTTGATATCGATTCTCAATAACAACCAGCACATCCTCCCAGACATAGAATTCTGCAATATTCTCAAATCCATCGACACAAGTAAGCTTTTTCAGTCCATCCTGTGTATCCACGATCTGGATTCCCTGTCCGTACCCCTGGTCTGATTCAGTCTGGACAAGATGGTACAAATATCGTCCATCATTTTTCACAATGTCACCCTCATCCACCCCTGCCGTCTGTACATTCGTCGTTCCAAAGGAGTCTGATGCCGCCATTTGCTTCTCGCTCATTTCTTCTTCTGCATACTCAGACGCAGCATACTCTGTCACGGCACCGTCTGCCAGAGGTACTCCTGCGGCAGGTTCTTCTACCATTCCCCGGAACACAGTATTCTGCTCTTCCCATACAGCGGACATGGACGCATAAATATCCTCATAGCTGATCTCTGGATAAGAAAAAGACTTCTCCTCCTCTACAGCAGCGGATGGTTCCACCCATTCGGATGCCGGTTCCTGCTCCTGTGAAATCGGTTCCCGCACATCGAAATGCTGCCAGGCCAGAACAGAGCCGCCAAAGACCAGACAGAAGCAGGCAGCCGCAGCCAATCCCTTCCAGGCAGCTTTCTTTGACGGCATGATTTTAGTTTCTGCTGCATCCACTTTTATTACGTTCTGCTGTTCCAGCTTCTGACGCATCTGCTCCGGATACAGACTCTCTGGTATGATGATCTCTCTGGACTCCTTTTTCACCTGTTTTAAAATATCTTCCTTTTTCATGAATGCACCTCCTCCGCCAGAATCTGCTGTTCCAGCTTTTTCAAAGCCCGTCGGTATTTAGAACGAATGGTACTGTGTCTCCGATTCAATATTTTTGCAATCTCCTCGCCCTTATAACCCCCAAACACCGTCAATGCTACAATTCGTCTTTCTTCCTCAGACAATCCAGAAAGTAAATCCCTCGTCAAAGTATAATCTTCCAGAGAAGGGTGATAGGAAGGTTCCGCCTTCAGTTCATAAGACTCTTTGCCATTCTTTTTCCGCAAATATCCCTTACACTGATTTACAAGAATCTTAAAAATCCATGCCCGGAAAGCCTCCTCCTGCCGCAAAGATGCAAAATTCTCATAAGCTTTCAGCACCGCTTCGCTGACTGCATCCTCTGCATCCTGCGGATTGCCAAGATAATAATATGCAAGACGATACATATCTTTATAAACTGTCTCATACAATTCCATAAACCGTTCCATTCCCATACTCACCTCGCTTGAAATGCATTTCTGTATATAAAGAGTCCTTCCGACTGTAAAATGTTGCACTTTTTCAGAAATTCATAACAGGAAAACAGACCAGAGCATATACCCCAGTCTGTCCTATGAATTTCCTATTCTTTTATTTTCTTACTCTTCTGATCTTACGAACAATCTTACAAATCAATACTGCTACTCCAACAACAAGTGCCAGTACCACCAGCACAACTGCCAGTATCATAAAAAAGAATTTGTTCGGATTTTTCAGCAGATCCAGAATATTCTTACTGTCCTCTACAACCTTACGTCCTTCCAATGTACCATATTTCTCCGGTACATTTCCAATTCCATCTCCATCGGTATCTTCAAAAGACTCCATATAAGATGCAATCGCCGCCCATGCTTTTAACTCCTGTCCATCTCTGTAAATGACAGCATCCTCATAATTTTCAATTGGCGTACCATCTTCAAATTTAGGAACAATTGAAAGCAGTCCAAACGACATATCCGTCACTCCGCCCAGCATCTGTGAACTGTAATAATCTGTGACCACATAATAAAGCTTGTCTTTTTCAAGCTCTGTCCGTTGTTCGTTTCCATCACAAAGATATACATCCGTCGTCTTATTCAAGATCATGCGATTCGGATTATAATGCCAGTAAAGACCATCTGTATACAGACGTGCAGTAGTCATCAGACCGGAAATACTTGCATCCAATTCTGCTACAATCTTCAATTCCTCACCGGTCAAATACACACCGATCAAAGGATAACCAGGAATACCGTCTGCACCAATTCCCAACGAAAACGAATGAAAGACATTTTCTGTCGTAATATTTCCTTTCGCATAAGTATCACGGATCGTTCCTGAAGGAACAACCGCCACATCAACGCTACCTTCTCCCATTATACAATCAACAGCATAGGTATAGGCATCTGCCATAATACTGCCCAGATTAAGCTCTGTATGCAAAGTCGATGTATCCGAGCTGTCCGAAAATGCTATCTCATTGGTACAAAGCACCTGATCTTTTGTATAACCAAACTGATCCAGATATTTTTCATCTACCATTGCCATGAGTGTATCTACCTTTTCCTGCGTCCTCGCATCTGGTTCAATACTCTCATCTACAGTGATCAGTTCGTAGCGTTCCAATGACCATCTTCCATTTTCTGTCTGTGCCATAGACAGACTGCCAAGATATTTTCCATATTCACCAGCAGAAACGATCACGGTATCTCCATGCATGATCGGTTTTTCCAGTTTTGTATGAGTATGTCCGCTGATGATCAAATCCAACTCCGGCACGCTTTTTGCCAGAATCTCATCCTCGGACTTTTCTTCCTTTTCCCATGTTCCACTGTGAGACACACATACGATCATATCTACATCTTCATTAGATTGGATCTCATCAACCGTTTCTTTTACCGACTCAACCGGATCAGAAAAGATAATCGGACAATTCGGTACACAGGCAAGACTGTCAATTCCGAAAACACCGATAACTGCTGCTTTTACACCATTTTTCTCAACGACCGTATACTTTTGCACACCATAGTTTTCAAATGCTTCCAGTAACAGAGACTGTTCTTCCGTAAGACCTTCTGCCCTCATTGCCTCCCAGTCCACATTACAGACAACCAGATCCGGTAAAGGATCTTTGCTGGCCACCGCACTGTTCAGCATATTCGCCAATCCCTGTACTTTATAGTCATACTCATGATTACCCAGAGTTGTAACATCCATTCCCAGATCTCCGAGCATACGGATCTCCGAAGCTTCTTCTTCAAATACCACCTGCACCAGAGTACCCATAGAAAAATCTCCGGCATCCAAAAGCAGCGTCTCCGGATTCTTTTCCTTTTGTTCATTGATCAGAGTACAAATCTTTGCAAATCCGCCCATCACACGAGATTCCCCATCTTCTACCGTTGCAAATTCATTCAGATGGGAATGTGTGTCATGCAAAAACATCACATCTATTATCTTTTTTTATTCTTTTGCTGCTGCAGTAACGGCAAACAAACTCACTGCAAGCAGTAAGGCCAGGAATAAACCTGGCCATTGAAATCTCTTTTTCATTCTGCTTTTTCCATCCTGTAAACTTTAAAACGTAATATTTTCAAGCGGTACCAGATACTGCACTCTGCGGTTCTCCTGCTCTGCCAGATAGGACTGATCGCCAGTCGCATGAAGCTCATGGATATAACGATGATGATTCTTCATAATTTCTTCATTCTTGCTTCCCAGAATCAGCATAGCAATATTAGAACACTGATCTGCAGTACGCTCCAGATAAGTCAAAATATCCATAAAAACCAAACCTGCATTGATATCACAGATTCCTTGACAGAGACGATCTGCATGTCGGTTCTTCAGAAGAAGCACCATATCATCGATCACTTCCTCCAACGGTTCGATCCTGCGTGCAATATAATCATTGTCTGTCTCAAGTGATTCTACGGACAGGCGTAAAATTTCCTGTATGGCATCACTGATAATATCCAGTTCCTGCCATGCACTCTGAGAGAACGAACACTCCATGTCATACATCTTTTTCGCCATTTCATTGAAATTTGTTGCATAATCACCGATACGTTCAATATCACGAATACACTGCATCAGTATATTACGCTGACGGTTGTCACTCTCATTCTCAATATAGCTGGATAATTCAATCAGATACGTATCTGCTCTGTCTGTAAAACGATCCAGTCGATTCTCTGCTTCTTCAATCTCTTCCGCACGATTCTCATTATACTCTTTGAACTGACTCAAACTGATCGTGATATTATTCTTTGCTGCCGCAGCCATATTAGCTGCAACTTTACTCACTTCACCAAGCGCAACTGCCGGTGAGATCATCAGCTTTTTATCAAGAGCAGCAAGCTCCGGATAAATCTTCTCCTCTACCTCATCATCCTTCACGACTTTACATGCAATCTTAACAAGAAGATTGGTAAACGGCAGAAGTGCTACTGCGGTAAGCAGATTAAACAGCGTCTGGAAGTTTGCGATTGTTCCGCTGTCTACAAAACTCTCCCACAATCCAGCCAGACCGCCCATACTACGTATGATGGACATCACAATCATAAACAGAATCGTACCAACGGTATTAAACACAATATGAACAATGCCGGCACGTTTCGCATCCTTGGAGGAACCAATCGAGCAGACCATTGCTGTCGTCACACAGGTACCAAGGTTGATACCCATAATGATCGGATATACCAGTTCAAACGTCATCACTCCAGTGGATGACAGTGCCTGAAGAATACCGACCATTGCCGAAGAACTCTGTACAATTACCGTCAGAACCAATCCGGTAAAAATGCCAAGGATCGGCATATCACTGAAATAGGACAGCATGTCCACAAAAGCCGCCGATTCGGACAGAGGTTCCACCGCATCCGTCATAGACATCAGTCCGGTAAACAGCACACCAAATCCCAGTGCAATCAGACCTACATTCTTACTGGTCTCTTTCTTTACAAACATGACCAGAATAATACCAAGGATCAATGCAACCGGAGCAAGTGTATCCGGTTTAAAAAATGTCAAAATTGAGCCGCCAGAGGATTCAATATCCATCAAACGGATCAACTGAGCCGTCACGGTTGTACCAATATTGGCACCCATAACAATACTGACCGCCTGATGAAGATTCAGAATACCGGCTCCCAGCAAGCCAACCGTCAAAACAATCGTGGCAGTAGAACTCTGAATTACTGCTGTTACCAGCGTACCGGTAATCACACCAAGAACCACGTTATGGGTCAGTTTACCAAGCAGATTCTTCAAAGCATTACCTGAGCCCTGTTTCAGACCATCCCCCATGATCTCCATACCATATAAGAACATGGCAAGACCTCCGAGAAGCTTGATCACTGTCAAAATAGCGTCCATTATCTTTCTCCCTTAATATTCACTTTACAAATTGCCGGGTATATGATATAAGAAAAATCTTTGTAAATATTGTGTGAAACTTTTGTAAAACCCGACTACATCTATCATATATGATATGACAAAATCTGACAAGGAAAATATGCGCGATCTTAACACTTTGTTTTTGTATAGATTAACCATATAAAACATACAGCCATATAGGACATGCCCCTGATGCTAATCTGTCTCAATCTGAAAAGCAACAATATCATCCAGGCATATCCTGACAGCATCCATTATAACAATGCACCGTTTATGACAGTCTACCTTTTTTACAGTTCCTCGAATGGTCAGATATCGACCCCCCGCTTTTCTCCCATCCGGCTGAAAATAAGTAATCGTTACTATTGGATGCTCGGACAGATGCTTTTGAACATACTGCAGGCGCTCATCCAATACAGATTTCTCATACTCGTCCAATTCCATCCAACGTTCAGTCAGACGAGCAGCCTCTTTTACAGCCGCATCATATCCTGTCAAAGCAGAAAAAGGCGAGAACTGCGCTGCCCTTTCATAAACAGACATACGCGGATGCCTGCAGGGCGCAGGATGCGGCAGATAAATCATATCTTCATATTTGTGATATTCTTTTTCCTTATTCATCTCGATCTTATGCCTTATGTCCGCCGATCTGACTGTTACGGTCTCTGGCGGTGGCTCCTTCCTGAAGATTCATGCCTTTTAAAATTGCATTTTTACCAAATTTCTTCTTAATATCCAGAACTGCATGCTGCATCCTCTTTTCCCTTTCCAGTTCTGCTTCCAGCTCTGTCCGCTCTCGCTCAAGCGCATCATAATCGGTAAACAGATCCAGCTGCTCCATACATTCCTCTTCCAGCTCCGAATCCTCCACAACCACTCGATTGGCGGTCACGTTGATACGCCGAATCAAAAGATGAGGATTCACAATCCGGTCATACAATTCCAGTGCAGCTTCCGTAATCAGCCTTGTGGAAGAGGTCTTTTTCTTCAAATTGATCGTCCCATGAGCATGCTTTGGCACCTTTCGTCCATACTGATCGATCGTCACAGCTCCTTTATACGCTCTGCGCCGCTGCGGATCAGTCAGATTCTCAATATCATATCCGACCGTGATCACAATCTGGTCAGTTACAAGCCCCTTATCCACCAGATCCAGAACCAGAAGGTCCACCATCTCCCGCAAGACCAGCTTTGCCTTGTCAGCTTCATACGGACAATGAAGCACCTGCCCCGAACCGATACTGTTGCTTTCCGGCTTATATGCCTTCACATCTGCAATTGTACAGGGTTCCCATCCCCATGCGTGGTCGATCAGCAGCTCTGCATTGACGCCAAATAACCTGTACAACAACTCTTCATTATAATAGTCATCCTGCCCTCCTATGGAGCACGTTGCAACATCGCCCATCGTATAGATCCCATGATCCTCCAGTTTCGTTGCATAGCCTTTTCCTACGCGCCAAAAATCTGTCAAAGGACGATGACTCCAAAGCTTCTTTCTATAACTGATTTCATCCAGCTCTGCAATCCTTACCCCATCTTTGTCTGGCGGAATACGTTTTGCCACAATATCCATCGCCACCTTTGCAAGATACATATTTGTTCCAATTCCGGCAGTTGCAGTAATGCCGGTCGTCTTTAAGACATCCTGAATCATCTTTTTGGCAAATTCATGTGCATTCAAACCCGATACAGGCAGATATTGTGTCAAATCTATAAAAACTTCATCAATGGAATACACATGAATATCCTCCGGAGCAATATACTTCAAATAAACATGATAAATTCTGGTACTCCACTTCATATACAGTGCCATCCGGGGCGGAGCCGCAATATAGGAAAGCTCCTGTTCAGGATGTTCCCGAAGCTCGGCTGCGTCACAGGAAATCCCTGTAAATGGCCTGCCTGCATTCATCTGCATACGCCTGATATTCGCCAGTTTTACTTTCTCCACGACCTCAAAAAGCCTTGCCCTCCCGGAAATCCCATAAGCTTTCAAAGAAGGAGAAACCGCCAGGCAGATTGTCTTTTCTGTACGCGACGCATCCGCCACGACCAGATTAGTCGTCATGGGGTTCAGTTCCCGCTCCATACACTCTACAGACGCATAGAAGGATTTGAGGTCAATGCACAGATAGATTCTGTTTTCCATCAAAAAATCCTCCTTATATTCCTTTTTTCTAACGCAAAAACCCTTATAAACATTGGAATCACCTCCGTTTATAAGGGTTCATTTACTTTTGCTATTCTAATCCGGGATTAGTTTCCAGCCATCTGTTTTACGAACTATGCTAACTGTGCTGCAACCTCAGCTGCGAAGTCTTCATTTTTCTTCTCCATACCTTCGCCTACTTCAAAACGAACTACTTTTTTAATCACAATAGCACCGTTTACAGACTTAAGATATGCAGCAACCGTCTGTTTTCCGTCTTCTGCTTTTACATAAGTCTGATCCAATAAACAGATATCTTTTAACTGTTTGGAAACACGACCTTCAATTGCACCGCTGAAAATCTTGTTTGCCATGATATTTTCTTTATCAGCCATAGCCAAAGATACAAGTGCTGCTGCTGCTTCTTTGGAAAGGAAGTTGAACAGATAGTTCATATTGCTCTTCTTCTCTTCGTAGGTCGCAATATCCTCATCACTCCAAATTTTCTCTTCGCAGGCTTTACTGATCAATGCATTTAAAATCGGCTTCGGAAGAGTCGCCGGATCACTTAAAGAAGAATCCACGATAATCTCTCTCATCTTGTCGATCTCTGCCTGTGCGATATCATTTCTGCTGATATACTCCGGTCTCATAGCTGCGATCTGCATAGCAACATTTGTAAGTGCTTCTTCCACATCAGCTGCACCATCTGCTGCTACAATAACACCGATCTTACCGCCTGCATGCAGGTAACTTGCTACGCACTCACCGGAAACTCTCTCAAATCTACGTACAGATAATTTTTCTCCGATGGTAGCGGTTTTCTCAATCAGTTCATCTTTCAGACCATTCATTTCAAGAAGTGCTTCTACATCTTCTCCGTTCTTACCGCCGTTTAAACCGGAAGTAAGTGCATTGTCTGCTACTAACTGTACAAAATTCTGGAACAACTCATTCTTTGCAACGAAGTCTGTCTCAGAGTTAACTTCTGCAACAACTGCTTCATTGCTACCTTTTGCAACACGTGCGATACCTTCAGCTGCAATACGGGAAGCTTTCTTTTCCATTTTAGCTGCACCGCTTTTTCTTAATACTTCAACAGCTGCTTCCATGTTTCCATCGGTCTCTGCAAGTGCTTTTTTACAGTCCATCATACCTGCACCGGTAGCTTCTCTTAACTCTTTTACCATTGCTGCTGTAATAGCCATCTTCTTTTCCTCCTGTCGGTTCTACTCGGCATCGCCGAAATTTGTAATTACTCCTCTACTGGAGCCTCCATATCCTCTGCTACATCCTCAGCTTCACCCTGATTAGCCTCGATTACAGCATCTGCCATCTTGGAAACAATCAATTTTACTGCACGGATTGCATCGTCGTTACCCGGAATTACATAATCCAGCTCTTCTGGGTCACAGTTGGTATCACAGATACCGATCAGCGGAATACCTAAAGTATGAGCCTCCTGAACACAGATTCTCTCTTTTTTCGGATCTACTACGAAGATAGCATCCGGAATCTGTTTCATCTCTTTGATTCCACCCAGGTTCTTCTGAAGTTTCTCCATCTCTTTTTTCAGAGCAATGACTTCTTTCTTTGGAAGAACATCAAATGTTCCATCTTCCTGCATGGTCTCGATCTCTTTTAATCTAGCAATACGTCCCTGGATAGTCTTGAAGTTGGTCAGCATACCACCTAACCATCTCTCGTTTACATAGAACATTCCACAACGCTCTGCCTCGGTAGCGATAGCATCCTGAGCCTGTTTCTTGGTTCCTACGAAAAGAATGTTTCCGCCATCTACAGCGATGTCAGCGATTGCTTTGTAAGCCTCGTCAACTTTGCCTACAGATTTCTGCAGATCGATGATGTAGATACCGTTTCTCTCGGTATAGATGTACTCTGCCATCTTAGGGTTCCATCTTCTGGTCTGATGACCAAAGTGTACGCCAGCTTCCAGTAACTGTTTCATTGAAATTACGCTCATTTTTTCTTCCTCCGTTTTGGTTTTTTTCTTCCGCATGACTTTTTACTTCCTGGAGAACCACTTGGGCACCGCTCCGGGAATCCGTCTGCGTGTTTAATCGCGTAGACTGTATAAGCATCTTCTGCCCGTACACAGCCTTGTATACTATATCACAGCCATATTTTGCCGTCAAGAGGAAGCCTTGAAAAATCAAAAAAAAGAACCAGAAAACTGGTTCTTTTTTATTGTTATGTAATTAGTTTGTTCTTAATTTGAAAGCACTGATAAGCTCTTTCATATTCTGTGCATGGTTGGTCAGTTCCTGACTGGTTGCAGCACTCTCTTCTGAAGTAGCGGAGTTGATCTGAATTGCACCGGAGATCTGATCGATTCCCTCCGTTACCTGTTTGATGGACTCAGATTCTTCCTCAGCTGCCATTGCAATCTTGGCAACGATCTCAGAGCTTTGCTGAGCGATACTTACTACCTGCTCCAGAGTCACTGCTGTCTGATTTGCCATATCCATACCACGTTTTACAGCGGTCTGAGAATTGTTAATCAGTGAAGATGTAGTCTGTGAAGCCTCTGCAGATTTAGCTGCAAGACTGCGGACTTCATCTGCAACAACGGCAAATCCTTTACCTGCTGCTCCAGCTCTTGCTGCCTCTACAGCAGCATTCAGCGCAAGAATATTGGTCTGGAATGCAATATCCTCAATCGTTTTGATAACCTTGCTGATCTCAGCAGAAGATTCATTGATATTGTCCATAGCTGCGATCATATCCTGCATCTGCTGATTACACTCTGTTACTTTATTGCCAACTTCATCCATCTGATGGTTTGCACTCTGAGAATCCTGTGCAGTACCCTGAACACGATTAGAGATCTCCATAACAGTTGCATACAGCTCTTCTACGGAACTTGCCTGCTCTGTGGTACTCTGTGCCAGAGACTGTGCACCTGCAGAAATCTGAATCGCACCGGAATCTACCAGGTTCGCTGCATCGTTGATCTTAGCCAATGTATTGCTCAGAGTACGATTAATCTTTCTTAAAGAAACAAGGATATTCGCATAACTTCCGCGATAGCTCTCCTCACATCTGGTTCTGATACAGAAATTGCCATTTGCCATCTCGGACAGCAGATAATCGATATCCTCGATCAGCTCCTTCTGGAAGCTCTGGAACTCTTTCATGGAACGAGCGGTCTCGCCGATCTCGGTATCATCCTCTTCCACATCAAAAGCACCATCCAGATCACCCTGTGCCAGTTCTCCAACTTTATCACGAACCTTCAGAATCGGCTGAATCAGCTCTCTCATAACGAAAAGAACAACTACAATCTGAGCAGCAAGTGTTGTGATAACAGAAATTGCAGAAAGCACGGTCAGGATACCCATCATCGTAACCAGTTTTGCCTCTTCCGCTTCAACACGCTCAACCACTGCATTATTCAAAGACTTCAGTGTAGCGGTAATCTCTTCTACACCGGCCTTATACTCTGCGCCATACAGAAGTCCAAGTGCACCAGCAGTGTTGCCGGCCATCGTATACTCCATCGCCTGCTCTTCGATAGGAATCAATCCATCAGACAAAGAATAAACCTTATCAATCAAATCCGACTCGGTCTGTGAAATTCCCAGTGCATGCATCGCTTCCACACTGTTGTCACGGTTCTTAGCGGTATTGACCTCATACCAGTAGTTATCGTAATGCTTACGGTCACCAGTCGCTGCATACGCTCTTACTTCATCTGTCAGATACCCGGAAGCATCTCCGAAAGTCTTGGCATAGTCATACGCATGAATAACGTAATCAAGCTCATCAGTCAAAGCACTGTTTACATAAAAAATACCCAAACATGACATACCGCATACTAACACCATCACTATCGTTAAAATGCTGAGAAATTTTGCCTTTGTGCGTTTTTTCATTTTTCTCATGTCTCAAGTTTCCCCCTGTAATATTACATAATATGGATATATTATACACAATAAAGTTTCGACTTTCAAGGTTTGTTGGCAGATATATCCTAAATTATTTTCAGTTTCATTAATCTTTCGATTCGATTAAAATCATGATCCCTTTTCCAATCTCTATCTCCGCCTGTTCATCCACAATCTCATTGGATACACCCAGACTTCCACTTCCAAGTACTGAAAAGGAATGCTGCTCCAGAGGATATTTCGCCCCTCGGATCGTGACGCCTGTCACATCTGTTGTCAGCGGAATCAACGAAAAATAATCGCCATACTGCTCTTTTTTCTTAATACAATATCGACCTTTGATCAGTTGTATCCGATTATGAGGATCCAGCATTTGACATGGAACATTTTTCTCCAAAGCCAGATACATCGTCTGAACATTTCCAAAAACATGGTCCAGTCTTGTTCCCGTTCCACCAAGAATCGTAATACTTTCACTTTGAAGTTCCAACGACAGTTCAACAGCAATCTGCGTATCGGTAGAGTCTTTCACCGGATGAAATTCCCGTATTTCAATCTCCGTATGCTGTTTATACCAGTCCAGAATGTCAGCTTCCAATGTATCAAAGTCACCTACAATCCGGGTGGGAACAATCCCTTGTTCATAACAAAAACGAAGTCCTCCGTCTACAGCAATCATGTGTTCAAATGGTTGTTTTAACACTTCAAAGGCCAGCTGCTTTTCAATATTGCCTCCGCTGATGATCAATGTATTTATCATATCGGATACCGTCTATCTGGACATGATCTCCAGGAAATCTTTTACATTCTGCTCAATATCTCCTTTAAAGATAGCAGAACCGGCAACGATCACATTCGCTCCTGCATCCAGAACCATCTGAAGATTTTCCTTCTTAATACCGCCGTCCACCTCAATATCTGTATCCAGTCCACGCTCATTCAGCATCTGACGAAGTTCTCTGATCTTATCGGTAGAACTCGGAATATATGCCTGTCCACCGAATCCTGGTTCTACAGTCATCAGAAGAATCATATCTACCTGATCCAGCACATCTGCAAGTACACTGTTTGGCGTATTTGGCTTGATGGTTACACCGGCTTTTACTCCCTTGTCTTTGATCATCTGAATGGTTTTCTTTATATCTTTGCACGCTTCATAATGAACGGTAATAATATCTGCACCGCAGCGTACAAACTCATCAATATAACGATCCGGATCCTCAATCATCAGATGGACATCCAGTACCATATCTGTCACTTTGCGTACAGATTCCAGAACCGGCATTCCAAAAGAAATGCTTGGCACAAACATACCGTCCATCACATCATAGTGAAGATACGGCGTTCCTGCTGCTTCGGCACGTTTAATATCCTCTCCCAGATGTGCAAAATCTGCAGATAAAATGGATGGTGATAAATAGTTTTTCATATTATGAATACCTCCTTTTTTCCCTCTCCTGTAATTCCTGAAACAGGATGGTATAACTTTCATAGCGTTCTTTATTGACGGTGCCAGCTTCCACTGCTTCTTTCACACCGCATCCAGGTTCTTTCTGATGCAGGCAGCCCTGAAACCGACAGCCGCCCTCATATTCACGAAATTCCGGAAAACTGTACCTCAATTCTTCTTTTTTCATATCGGTAAGTTCCAGCGAACTAAAACCTGGTGTATCAAATATATAACTGTCCGTATCCATACGAAACAGTTCACTATGCCTGGTCGTATGCTTTCCTCTGTCAATCTTCTCACTGATCCTGCCGGTCTCCATATCAGCATCCGGCACTAACAGGTTAATCAGTGTAGATTTGCCAACACCGGAAGGACCTGCCACCGTTGTAGTATGTCCCAGAAGAAGTCTTCGAAGTTCATCTACTCCCTGCCCTTGCTTTGCACAGGTAAACAAAACTTTGCATCCGCATCCGACATAAACATTTTGAATACGTTCTTTTTCTTTTTCTGATGCCTCATCTGTTTTATTAAAACAAATGATCGTTTCAATCCCCTGTCGATCCATCATGATCAGAAAACGATCCAGCAAAGACAGATTGGGCTTCGGCTTTGCCGCTGCAAAGATCACCAGTGCCTGATCCACATTCGCCACTGCCGGACGGATCAATTCACTTGCGCGCGGAAGAATCTCTACCAGATTTCCTGTTTTTTCTTCCTCATTCAGAATCTCAATCTCTACCATGTCACCGACCAGCGGTTTTAATTTCTGATTGCGAAATGCACCTTTTGCCTTACATTCATAAGTTCCAAACCCTTCAGCATGTACATAGTAAAATCCCGCAATTCCTTTTATAATTCTGCCTCTCATCATCTACTGTGTCGTCGTTCCGGAAGTCTGAGAACCTGTGGCTGTCTGACCGCCGGTTGTTCCCTGATTATCCGTTGTAGTCTGATTACCTGTCGTTGTATCCTGACCGGCCGATGGTTTTTCCGTTTCCTTTGGTCCTGTACTGATATAAACGGTAACCTTTCCATCATATTCCACCTTGGAACCTGGAGAATATCTTGTTACATAGCCACTGCCGACAGAATCACTGTTTTCCTCAGCCTTGGCAATCTCTCCTTCAAATCCCGCGTCCTTCAATGCCTTTGCTGCTGCATCATAATTCATGCCGATGCTGACAGATGGAATGGTAATCTCTTTTTTTCCGATGCTGACCGTAATCGTCACAGTACTTCCCGGCTCGGCATAAGTTCCCCGATCCGGACTGGTACTGATGACCAGACCTTTACGAATAGAATCCGACTGTGCTTCTTTTACTTCTACCTTAAAACCATCTGCTTCCAGTTCACCCTTGGCACGGCTTGCCTCGTGACCGATCACATCCGTCACTGCCTTCTTATTCGGCCCTTTGCTGATGACCAGATTCACGGTAGTGCCTTCTTTGACCGATGTATTCTGTGAAAGACTCTGACTGATGACCTTTCCTTTTTCCATAGAATCACTGTTTGCTTCAGTCACAGAACCAACCTTTAGACCAGCTGCATCCAGTGCTGCTTTCGCATCTGCTTCCGTTTTACCTGTCACAGGCGGAACCATCACCATCTTCACTTCTTCCTTTGGCTTGTCCGGCTGAGTTGGTGTGGTCGTTGTAGTGCTTGGACCAGAACCGGCTCCTGCAATCACTACATCTACAGAAACTCCCACATCCACTCTGGTTCCATCTGTTACACTCTGGTTAATAATCTGTCCAGCTTTATATTCATTTGAATGTTCACTGCCTTTTACCACGATCTCCAGTCCCAGTGCCTCCAGCTCAATCTTCGCTTCTGTTACTGTTTTTCCGAGAAGCTTCGGCATCACTACCGAATTGGAACCACTCTGTGTATTTTCTTCTGGTTTTTCTTCCTGCACATCCGGATCCTGTGTCTGTTCCGTCTGCTGTCCAGGTGTCACCTGTTCTTCTTTTCCTTTTCCAAGTCCAAGCATTTTGGAGAACAATAACAGCATAACAATGACAATCACAATCGCCAATGCGACTCCAGCAATCGTCATCACCTTCTCTACCATCGGACTTAATTCTTCATCATCGTCCTCTTCTTCATCGTCATCCTCTTCTTCATCCAATTCCTCGACCTCCACTTTGCGGGATGCTCTTACTCTGGAGGATGTTTCTTTGGTCATAACAGCCGTCTTTGCCTGCTCATCCAGATCTACTCTCTTCACAAAATCCCCATCCGGCTCCACCAAAGACTGTTTCAGATCTGCGAGAAGCTCTCCGATCTCCTGATATCTGCGATCTGCACTTTTTTCCATGCATTTTCGGATAATCTGTTCCAGACTGTATGAAAGATCCTGACAATATGTCTTCGGCGGAACCATCTTTTCCTGAAGATGTTTGACTGCAACAGCTACCGCCGTGTCTCCATCAAAAGGAACCCGTCCTGTCACCATTTCATACAGAACGACTCCCAGAGAATAGATATCACTTCTATGATCCACATAACCTCCTCTTGCCTGTTCCGGAGATGCATAATGCACCGATCCCATAGCCGTGGAGGTCGTTGTCTGAGAAGTAGTCGCTTTGGCAATTCCAAAATCTGTTACCTTTACTTTTCCTTCTCTGGAAATAATAATATTCTGCGGTTTGATATCGCGATGAACGATATGATTATTATGTGCAATCTCCAGGCCTGCAGAAACCTGGATTGCAATACTGGTCGCTTCCTTGATCGTAAGCTGACCTTTTCTTTCTATATAATTCTTTAACGTAATGCCCTCTACGAGTTCCATCACGATATAATAAATTCCCTTCTCATCCCCAACATCATAGACATTCACGATATTCGGATGCGCAAGCCCTGCTGCTGCCTGTGCCTCTTCCTTAAACTTTTTCACAAACGAGTCATTCTCGCGATACTCCTCTTTCAGCACCTTCACTGCAACAAAACGGTTAAGCTTGTGATCTTTTCCTTTGAAGACCTCAGCCATGCCGCCAGAGCCAACTTTTTCCAGAATCTCGTAGCGGTCGCCGACAATCATTCCTGCTTTTATCATAATCTTACCTCTCTGCTATTCTATTTCAACCAGAACAACTGCAATATTATCTGTTCCGCCGCTCCTGTTTGCTTCCAGGATCAGCTCACTGCCAATCTCGTATAACGGTCTGTCTTTCTGAATCAGACGGCAAAGTTCCGTATCCTCCACCATATTGCTCAATCCGTCAGAACAAAGTAAATATCGATTTCCTTTTTCCACATGAAAAGGAAACAGATCCATCTCTGTCTCTTCCTGAATTCCCAGTGCTCTGGTAATAATATTTTTATCAGGATGTTCCCTTGCTTCCTGAATGGTTAATTCCCCATTTCGCACTAACTCTGCCACAAGAGAATGATCCTCTGAAATCTGACAAATTCCATCTTCTGTAATCTCATAAAGACGACTGTCACCGATATTCACAGCCAACGCTTCATCTCCACAGATGGTCAGTGCCACAAAAGTAGTTCCCATACCGTAATACGCTTCACTCTCACCGGCTTTCTCATATAACCGATAATTGGCATAACGTACAGCTTTCTGCAGAATCAGGGCAGGTCTGGTGTCCATACTTCTCTGTACGGCTTCAACCACCTTCTGTACTGCATAAGAAGAAGCGAGATCTCCTGCTTTATGACCTCCCATTCCATCTGCAACAATATACAGATTGGGAAGATTACCAACCGGTTGATCTGACGCATATACATAATCCTGATTTACTTTTCTTCTTCGTCCAATATCTGTCATTGCAATCGACGTCTGCACAGGTTCTCACCTCACTTTTCTGTATCCATATAACTCTTGCGGAGCTGTCCGCATGCACCGTCAATATCACGGCCCATTTCCCTTCTAATAGTAACATTTATTCCTGATTTTTCAAGTTTATTTTTAAAATTGAGAATGGTACGCTGCTCTGACTGCACATAACTGCGCTCCTTGATCGGATTCACCGGAATCAGATTGATATGACAATTGATATCTTTCACCAATGCCGTCAATTCTCGTGCATCTTCTTCTGTGTCGTTCACACCGCCCACCAGACTGTACTCAAACGTGATTCTTCTGCCAGTCTGTTCAAAATAATAACGACACGCATCCAGAACTTCTGAAAGATCATATTTATTGGCAACAGGCATAAGACTTTTTCTCTTTTCCTGACTGGAAGCATGTAAAGACAATGCCAGGGTAATCTGCAGTTTTTCATCTGCAAGCTTCCGCATCGCAGGTACAATGCCGCAGGTAGATACGGTCACATTTCGCTGACTGATATGAAGTCCTCCCTCACAGGTCAAAAGCTCAATAAAGCGCAGAAGCGCATCATAATTATCCAGAGGTTCACCAGTTCCCATAACAACAACGTTATGTACTCTCTCCCCTGACCATTTCTGTATCTGATAAATCTGATCCAGCATTTCTGACGCTTTCAGTCCACGTTCCAGGCCATCCAGCGTAGAAGCACAAAAACGGCATCCCATACGACATCCTACCTGAGAGGATATACATACAGAATTACCGTGATGATATTTCATCAACACACTTTCAATTACATTGCCATCAGAAAGACGGAATAAAAATTTGCAGGTTCCATCCAGCTTCGACTCCTGTACCTGTACGATCTTCAAGCTGGTCAATTCGTACTCCTGTTCCAGTTTTTCCCGCAGATTTTTAGAAAGATTCGTCATCTCTGCAAAATCATCAACCAACTTCTCATGAAGCCATCCATAGATCTGTTTTGCCCGGAATTTTTTATCTCCCAGCTTTTCGATTTCTCCCTGAAGCTCCTCCAGTGTCAGAGATTTAATATCAATCATCCTGTTTCCTTTCCAGCCTTGCAATATAGAATCCATCCCAGGGTCCCATGCCCGGAAGCATCTGTACCTGTTCCTTCAATATAAAAGGATAATTCTCTGCAAACCATACTGCGTTTCCTTCATTTTCCTCTTTATGTACCGTGCAGGTACTGTAGACAAGCGTCCCGCCCGGCTTCACATACTGCCATACGGTACTGAGGATCTTTCGCTGCAGCTGCACCAATTCCTGCTGCTGATCCATCGTCATGCGGTATTTCAGATCATTTTTCCTACTGAGAACTCCCAGTCCGGAGCACGGAAGATCTGCAAGCACCACATCTGCCTTTCCGATCGATTCTGCATCCAGTACCGTAGCATCCATACAGACTGCCCGCATATTCGCAACTCCGGTACGTTCCATATTTTCCTCGATCATACCAACCTTATAATCCGTCAGATCCCTTGCTTCCACCATACCGCTTCCACCTAACAGGTCTGCCAGATGAAGACTCTTTCCTCCCGGAGCAGCACATACATCAATACAGTAATCTCCATGTTTGGGTTCTGCCATCAAAGCAGCCTTCATAGAACTGATATCCTGTACCTGAAAAAGTCCTTCCCGAAAAGAAGGAATCGCACGCAAATGATCAAAATCTGAAAGTGCAAGAGCACAGTCCATATCTTCTACATCCTGAACCTGTACCCCTTCTGTTTTCAGACGCTTTTTCAAATCTTCTCTGGATATCTTCTGCAGATTCACACGCACTGTTACCGGACGCTCTGCATACTGATGTTCCATCATTTTTACAGCTGTTTCTTCTCCATATTCAGAGATCCACTGCTCTACGATCCACTCCGGCATGGAATATTTTACAGACAGATTGGGATAAGATACCATATCCAGTCCTCTTGCAATATTACGAAGAACACCATTCACAAATCCCTTTAAGCTTGTAAAACCTTTTTTCTGAGCCAGCTTAACTGCTTCATTACAGACCGCTGAATCCGGAATACGATCCATATATTTCATCTGATAAACCGACATCCGGAGAATATTACGGATGACTGGTTTCATCTTATTCACAGGGACTTTGGAAAACTGGTTGATGATATAATCCAGCTCCAGCATCCGTTCCACAGTACCTTCAGTCAGTCGGGTTAAAAATGCCCTGTCCTGTTTACTCAGATACTGGTATTTTTCAAGTGCTCCCCGAATCGCTACATGGCTGTATTCCCGCCCACTTGTAATCTCCAGAAGAAGCTCCAACACAAGTGCTCTGATGTTCACACTCTGATTAGTCATCACGTCTTCTACCTCCGAACAAAATCATCAGTCTGAGCAGAGAAAGAATCGACGCAGCAGCTGCTGCCACATAAGTCATGGCTGCCGCAGAAAGTACTTTTTTTGTATGCTTTAATTCTTCACCAGACAATATATGGGTATTACCAAGAATATCCATCGCCCTCGCAGACGCATTGAATTCCACTGGCAAAGTCACCAGCTGGAACAAGGTTCCGCACGCAAAACACAGAAGTCCGATCTTAATCAGAATATCAGATGCCGTAAGCAACAGTCCAAGCATCAGAATCGGCATTGCCATCTTGGTACCCAGATTCGCTACCGGCACAAATGCATTGCGGAAACGAAGCGGTGCATAAGATGTATCATCCTGGATCGCATGACCGCATTCGTGAGCTGCCACGCCAATCGCTGCCACCGAAATAGAATTGTACACACTGTCCGAGAGACGAAGCACCTTCGCTCTTGGATCATAATGATCTGTCAAATCACCACTGATGTGCTCGATCCGTACATCATAGATCCCTGCACCGCGCAGAATACGCTCCGCTGCTTCTGCTCCGGTCAGTCCGGACTGGCTCCTGACTTTTGAATATTTATTGTAAGTTGATTTTACTTTAGATGATGCCCACAGAGACAACACGGCACCAATCAATACCAAAATATACGTCGGGTCATAATAATACATGAAAATCCTCCTATTCTAATCCAAGGATCGTACCCGGCTCTACATGGAATCCACGCAGAAATGAACCTGCATCCATCCGTTTCTTGCCTTCCAGCTGCAGTTCTCTGATATGCAGAGCATCTGCGCCAGTCTGTACGACCATTGAATCTTTTGTTATTTCCAGTATCTCACCACACACTCCCTTTGATGCATCCTGTGAAACAACCTTACACTCCCATATTTTCAAGGTTTTTCCATTTAATTTTGTATATGCGCTTGGCCATGGATTTAATCCGCGCACCAGGCGTTCAATAGACACTGCATCCTTTGTCCAGTCGATCTTTCCCATATATTTGGTAAGCATGGAAGCGTACGCTGTTGGAGATTCGCCCTGTTTTTCCGGCTGAATCTCTCCTGCTTCGATCTTCTGCAGCGTCTCCACACAAAGTTTTGCACCTTCTGCACTCAGTTTGTCAAACAGACTTCCTCCGGTCTCCTTTTCGTCCAGCTGTACAATCGTTTTCGACAGCATATCTCCGGTATCCAGACCCTCATCCATCTGCATGATCGTCACTCCAGACTCCTTCTCACCATCAATCACTGCCCACTGAATCGGTGCCGCACCACGATATTTCGGAAGCAAAGATGCATGCACATTGATACAGCCATATTTCTTCATCTCCAGAATACTTTTCGGTATGATCTGTCCAAATGCAACTACAACAATTACATCCGCCTCAATACCCTCCAGATACTGTACGGATTCCTCTGTCCGAATCCTGACCGGCTGATAGACCGGAATGTCATGCTTCACAGCCACCTCCTTCACAGGAGTATACTGCATGGCATGCCCCCTGCCTTTTGGCTTATCCGGCTGCGTTACCACCAGATTAACCTGATGTCCTGCTTCTATAAGTGCTTCCAGTGTTCCCACCGCAAAGTCCGGTGTTCCCATGAAAATAACATTCATTCAGACTTAATCCTCCTCATCATAAGATACATCGTGAAGGTCACCCTCTACCAGATCAATGTAAAGTTTTCCTTCCAGATGATCACACTCATGACAGATTGCACGAGCCAGAAGCTCTGTTCCGTCTACTTCATACCATTCTCCGTCTTCACCCATAAAACGGGCAGTTACTTCGTTCGGTCTTGTCACCTGTCCTGCTTTTCCCGGAACACTCAGACATCCCTCATCACCTGTCTGAGAACCTTTCTGGTTAACAATCTCAGGATTCAGCATAACCAAAGGACCATCACCTACATCAATCACTACGATTCTTTTCAGAACACCAACCTGCGGTGCTGCCAGTCCTACTCCATTCGTTTCATACATCGTCTCCAGCATATCGTCGATCAGTTCATGAATCTTTGGTGTAATTTCTGTTACCTCTTTACTTACTTTCCGAAGAATCGGATCTCCTTCTGTTCTTAAATTACGAATTGCCATTTCTTTTTCCTCCTGTTATCAAAACGCATTTAATGGATTAAAATCAAACTGTACATAGACTTTCTGCCAGACAGCCTCTCTCTCCATCTCTTTTTCCAGTTCTTTTTTTATGCCAAGCAGAACTTTTTCCTGCTCATGCTTTAGATAAATTACCTTTCGGTAGATATCATTCTTCTTTGCCAGTGCCGCATCAGCCGGTCCAACTACGGTAAGCCCCTGTACCTGACCTCTTTCAATACAGTCCCCCAGTATTTTCGCCTGTTCTTCCAACATTTCTTCATCCGTACAGGAAAGATAAATCCCCAGCATGGAAAATGCGGGCGGATATCCCATCAGATTCCGATACAGCATTTCCTGCCAGTAAAATTCTTCATAATCCTGCTTGGCTGCGGTCTGAATGCTGTAATGATCCGGTACATACGTCTGAATCACTGCCTCACCATGCCGGCTGCCTCTTCCAGTTCTGCCGACAGCCTGAGTCAAAAGCTGAAACGTCCGCTCAACTGACCGATAATCAGTCGCATACAGAGAGATATCTGCAGCCAGAACGCCAACAAGTGTAACATTAGGAAAATCATGCCCTTTCACAATCATCTGTGTACCAACCAACACATCTGCTTCACCCTGTCCAAAGGCAGACAAAATCTGTTCATAGCTTTCTTTGGTGCGGGTCGTATCATAATCCATCCGAAGAACCCTTGCCTTTGGAAAAAACTTCTTTACTTCTTTTTCAATCTGCTGTGTACCTGCACGAAAACCAGTGATATAGCGGGAACCGCAGGCTGGACATACTTCCGGCATCCCTGTCTCATAGCCGCAATAATGACATTTCAGTTTTCCATCACTGTGCAAAGACAAGGTCACATCACAGTGAGGACACCGGATTGCCTTTCCGCAGGAACGGCAGGACACAAATCCTGATAACCCTCTTCTATTTAAAAACAGCATCGTCTGCTGCCCCTTCTGCAGCCTGTCATACATCGCTTCATAAAGCTTTCGACTGAAAATACTTCTGTTTCCCTCTTTCAGCTCTGTCCGCAAATCAATCACACTGACTTCTGCCATCTGCGCTGTTCCAATACGTTTTGTCAATCGGCAACAGCCATAATCTCCCTCCAGTGCATGATAATAACTCTCCATGGACGGTGTTGCACTGCCAAGTACAACCGATGCACCGCACATCTGTGCACGGAAGATTGCTGCCTCCCGTGCATGATATCTCGGAACCTGCTCACTTTTATAAGAACTTTCATGTTCTTCATCTATAATGATAATACCTGTTTGTGAAAAAGGTGTGAATAATGCAGACCTTGGACCAATCATCACATCGATACTGCCCTCTTTAGCCCGCATAAACTGATCATAACGTTCTCCTTCTGAAAGCCTGGAATGCATAACGGATACCCGGTCGCCAAACCTCTCATAAAATCTCCTCACAGTCTGAAAGGTCAGTGCAATCTCCGGTATCAGCACAATTGCCTGTTTCCCTAACGCAATTACCCTGGCAATCAGTTCCATATAGACTTCGGTCTTACCGCTTCCAGTCACTCCATGAAGCAGATACGTCTTACGGATGCCCTGTTCATACTCTGACCAGATCTCATCCACTGCTGCCTGCTGTTCCTCATTCAGGATCAGATATTCTTCTCTTTTCTTAAAATGGCCTTCAAAAGGATTCCGATACACCGTCTCTGATTCAAGAAAGAGGATTTTATCTTCTTCAAACTTTTTAATAACAGGAACTGTTATTTTCAGTTCTTCAGTCACTTTTTTCCAGGACAGAACCGGTTCATCCAAAAGTGCTGCCATCAATCGGATCTTTGCCCGGTAATTTTTTTTCACAAACTCATTCAGAAGTGTCTTTCCCTCTTCCTCTGTCACCAGACGACGAAGCTGACGACTCTGCTTCTGTTGTTTTTCCTGTTTCACCGGAAGAACGGTCTTCAATGCCTGATTCATCGTAGAGCCATACATTTCCCGCATCCAGGCAGCCAGCGCGATCAGCTGAGATTCTGCTTTTACGCTTCCTTTTACAATACCGTCCAGCTCCTTGATCTTCTCCAGCGGATAATCCGTTTCATCTGAGAATCCTACGACATACCCTTTCATAGAACGATTCCCTTTTCCGAAAGGAAAACTTACCTGCATTCCAATCTGAAGCTGTTCCTGAAGACGCTCCGGCACTCTGTACTGAAAGACACGATCCAGCTTCTCACTGGAGATATCTACGATGACATTGACAAATTTCATTACTTTCTTCCCAGTTCTTCCAATACTTCCTGAATCAGGACACGCTCATCCATCGGATACTTCTGTCCTTTGATCTCCTGATAATCCTCGTGACCCTTTCCTGCCAGAACGATAACATCACCTTTCTGTCCATGCTCGATCACATAGCGAATCGCTTCTTTGCGGTCAATAATCTCTACATATTTTCCGCTGGTCTTCGCCATACCGGTCTTGATATCATCAATGATTGCCTGCGGTTCTTCGAATCTTGGATTATCCGAAGTGATAACCGTCAGGTCTGCCAGATTACCGGATACCTCTCCCATCTCATACCGTCTCAGCTTGGAACGGTTACCGCCGCAGCCAAAAACACAGACCAGACGCTCCGGATGATATTCTTTCAGAGTCTCCAGAAGACTCTGCAGACTCATGGCATTGTGTGCATAGTCAATCATCAGAATAAAATCATCCGACACCTTCACCATCTCAATACGACCCTTGGTCTTCACTACCTTCAAAGCTTCTTTCAGATCCGTCTCTGATACGTTAAAGTGTTCACATACTGCGATCGCAACCAGAGAATTATACACACTGAATTTGCCCGGAACATCGATTTCCACATCCATCTCCAGTTTTCCGGATACATGATACTTCACACCAAGATATCCCGGTCTGCCGATCAGTTCCACATTCGATGCACAGTAATCCGCCTTTTCTGAGAATCCGATCGTCTCCAGCTCACAAGTATAATTGTTCAGCACCATGCCAAAATGCTCATCGTCGATATTGGCAATACCAATCCTGCACTGACGAAACAGCATGCCTTTGCATTCTGCATATTCTTCAAAAGATGCATGCTCATTCGGTCCAATATGATCCGGTGCCAGATTCGTAAAGATACCAATCTCAAACGGAATCCCTGCCGTCCGGTGCATCATCAATCCCTGAGAAGACACCTCCATGACACAGACATCGCAGCCCGCTTCCACCATCTCTGCAAAATACTGCTGAACCAGATAAGACTCCGGTGTCGTATTCGCTGCCGGGATACGCTTTTCTCCAATGATCGTCTCGATCGTACCGATCAGTCCCACTTTATATCCTGCATGCTGCAGAATCTCTCTGACCATAAATGTGGTCGTTGTCTTTCCTTTTGTTCCGGTGATACCGATCACCTTCATCTTTTCTGCCGGATGATCAAAATATGCCGCAGACAAAAGTGCCAGCGCATATCTTGTGTCCTCCACTAAAAGAAGCGTCACATCATCCGGCACCTCCACCTGACGCTCCGCCACGATGACCTTCGCACCTTTTGACGCGATCTCATCCACATGCTCATGGCTGTCGTATGCCGCACCCTTGATACAGACAAACATGCTGTCTATTGTCACCTTTCTGGAATCATAGACCAGTTCGCTGATCTCACCTTCCAGTGTTCCATTCACGATTTTGTAATCTAAATTCTTCAGTAAATCTGTTATTTTCTTCATTGCAGTCCTCCTTCTCGCAGTCTGCGAAATGCCATACTTTCTTAGTATAACATATTTCTTTATTTAATCACAGGTAACTCTGTTTTTTCCATTCGACTTACTCTGATACATCAATGAATCTGCCCGATCCACCAGTGTATCCATCGTGTCCCCTTTACGTACGACCGTGATTCCTACAGAGACAGATACTTTCAATGCACCTTCCTTACATGCAACTTCTGTCGTCTCCACCAGCCGTCTGAATTTTTCACCAATGATCGCGATATCTGCCGCATTCGCCACAGAGTAGACACCTACATATTCTTCTCCGCCCCAACGGCCCACGAGATCATTTCGGCGCATACTGCGCTTGATACTTGCTGCAATATTTTTCAGCACCGCATCACCTGTATCATGGCCATACTCATTATTAAAGCGGCTGAAATTGTCGATATCCGCAAATAATACAGCAAACGACTTCCCAAAGCGTTCAAATTCTTCCATTTTATATTTCAGAAAACTTTCCAGATACCGACGATTCGGAAGCTTTGTAAGTGTATCATGCATGGCAATATCGTACAGATGCTCCACCAGATCATCTTCATAGACCGTCGGAGAATCCTGGGTAAACACCTCTACTGCGCCAATGATCTCCCCATTCTGCCGCATCGGAAAGATATTCACATGAATTGGAATTCGATAGCCATCCTTATGACGCACCAGCACTCTTGCCTGACGCTGTTCCCCATCTGCAAGTGTTGCATAAAGCGGACATCCTACACTGCACAACGGTCTTCCCTGTTCATCGATATGGTTCAATGTGGAACTTGGACACTGCTTCCCAATCATCTCTTCTGCAGAATAACCAGTAATATTCTGTGCGGCCTGATTCCAGAAAAGTATTTTCCGCTCCTTATCTACAAAATAGATTCCATCCCGCAGATTGTTAATAATATCCAGATAAAGTTCTTCCATTTTCATATGCAATTCCCCTATAACTCTTTTTGTAAAAAACATTAAAGCTGATGACTCTTTAATATCTCCATCCTCTTGCAAAACATCCCCCATAGATCAGGAGCTTCAAACCAAACCTCCGGTATCTCCCGAAGCTGATTCAGTCCTACCGCTTTTACGCCTTCCACTGCGGCTTCCCGCTGGGTCATCTTCCGCTGTGTGGTCAGACAGTTCGCACCATCTGTCGTATCGTATGCCTGAAACGCCTTGTTAAAATCCATCAGGTCATACAGACGTACCGGAACATTGGTCTGATTATCCACCAGCAGTCCCCAGTTCCCCCAGTGACGGTCGGTATTTCCAATCAGATAATCCAGAATGTTCATCATGTGGTAGGAGTATGCATCCAATTCCAGAACATACTGCATCCAGTCTATCTCCTCATTGGCCGCATAGATCATAAAGTACTCCATCGGCACGATGCTTTTTTCCAGGGAGGTAATAATCCTGCTGACCGATACCGGCTGCCCATCATATTCTCCCTCTTCGTAAATAACCTGACGACATCGAAAGCACTGACAGATTTTACTTGCCAGTAGCTCTGCCTGCACCAGTTCTTTTCCTCCATCCTTGAGAAGATAAAAAGTCCCTTCTCTGCGAATCCAGGCTTTGGGGTAGCATCCATGTGTCGCCAGATCATCTGCGATCAGATGACTGTTCTGAATCGTCATCTGTTTTCCTCTTAGCGAAACATCCACAAATGCATCTGACAGATGATTTTCATACAGATTGATCTGAGAGAAATCCTGCCGCTCTCCTTCTTCTGTCCAGTAAATATCCCGTAGAGATAGACAGTGATAGGACAATGCCGTCATCGCCCTCTGCCGGTCAGTATTCGCCTGTCCTGCACCGATACTGTTCAGTATCTCTTTTGCATAGATACGGTCAAGGGTCAACAGCCTGGATGCACACCAGTAATAAAAATTATCCAGATTCTGTACTCTGGTATCCAGATCATCCCCCTCTTCCAGATAGAGATTATACGGCATCTTCTTCTGTATATAAATCCTGCAAAGACCATTTTTCTGAATCTCTGCAACCTTATCCCGTCCATGCATAATGTGATACTGTTTCCAAGAATACATTCTCCGCGCCACCTGTCCCGTTTTATATTGATTATAATGTTGCCGAAAGAAAAACACAAGTTCCCATTTCAGAGAAAGTATGGTATGATAGGCACAATCTTTTAAATTCGACAAAGGAGTACTGATTATGCCAGTATATGATTTTACAAGTGCACCATCTGATAAACATCCATCAGAATGTACATACACCACGTTCCAATCCAATGAAGCAACTCCATCTCCGAAAAAACCGATCCTGATCCTGGACAACCGCCAAAGACAATGGAAACATCATTCCTGCGGCATGTTCACCAATCCGATCAAACGTACCTCTTTTGAATTCAAAGAGGAAAACGGTGTGATCAGCGCCGACATTTTAAAGATTGATTCCCGTTTTGTAAGCCTTTTAAAATGGCTTGGAGAGAACCATATTAATGTCCGTCTGTCCGGACAGAACCAGGAAGACGGCTATGCTGTCTATAAAATCCGGGAAATTGCATTTGGAGGGGACACCCGACTGTCTGCGGAAGACGGTTTTCTGCAGTTTATGATCGAACGTCTTCTGGCAAGCTCCTCACCAGAAGAGATCAATGAAGACGAAGAACAGGATGAGACCGGCGATGACATGAAGCTTACCAGTCTGCAGAGCATCACCGATTTTATGACCTGTGCCGGCAGAACTTTGCCGGACAATATCCGTCTGTGGGCACGCAGGAATCTCGCCGTAGCACGCTCCCACGAGGTCACACAGGAAGAACGCCGTCATGCACAGCGCGCGCTGTCTATTATGATGAACATCCAGTGGAAACATCATTATTTTGAATCCATAGACCCAAAGGAAGCCCGCCGTATCCTGGACGAAGAGCTGTACGGAATGGAACGGGTAAAACAGCGTATCATGGAGACGATCATCCAGATCAACCGTACCCATACACTCCCGGCATACGGTCTTTTGCTGGCAGGACCTGCCGGCACCGGCAAATCCCAGATCGCCTATGCGGTAGCCCGCATTTTAAAGCTTCCGTGGACAACGCTGGATATGAGTTCCATCAATGACCCGGAGCAGCTGACCGGAAGCTCCCGTATCTATTCCAACGCAAAGCCCGGAATCATCATGGAAGCATTTTCCATGGCAGGAGAATCCAATCTGGTCTTCATCATCAATGAGCTTGACAAGGCTTCTTCTGGAAAGGGCAACGGCAACCCCGCCGATGTACTTCTGACTCTGCTGGATAACCTTGGTTTCACAGACAACTACATGGAATGTATGGTTCCGACGGTAGGAGTCTATCCGATTGCCACTGCCAATGATAAGGACAAGATCAGCGCACCCCTGATGTCCCGCTTCGCAGTCATTGACATCCCGGACTACACACCAGAAGAAAAGAAGATCATCTTCTCCCGCTTCGCTTTGCCAAAAGTATTGAAGCGTATGAGCCTCAGAGAAGAAGAATGTGTCATCACCCCGGAAGCACTGGACGCTGTCATTCAAAAATATGAACACACGACCGGTATCCGTGACCTGGAACAGGCAGCAGAACACATTGCTGCACATGCACTGTATCGAATCGAGGTCGATCATGTAAACAGTGTTGTATATGACGCTGAGATGGTAAAGGAACTGCTTGCATAGAAAAAGACCGCAAAATTGTCATGGTTTTACAATTTTGCGGTCTTTCTTTTTCATAAAATAGTCAGCTCAGATTCTCCGGACCAAACCCGTACGGCATCAGTTCCTTTAAAGCAAACTGTACACATCTGTCTTTTCCATCTGTCAATATAATCTGAAACGTCTCTGGATGACAGAATTCCATCATCACCTGTCGGCAGACTCCGCATGGAGCACACAGTTCGTCCGCATCTGACCCTTCTGCACCGCCGACAATCGCAATCTTTTCAAACTCCCGTTCTCCGTCATAGACTGCTTTGAAAAACGCCGTTCGCTCTGCACAGTTGGTCGGCGTGTAGGCAGCATTTTCAATATTACAGCCATGGTACAATTTTCCACTTTTCGTAAGAAGGGCTGCGCCTACCCGAAAATGAGAATAGGGTGTATAGGCATGCTCTCTTGCTTTTTTTGCTTCCAGAATCAATTCTTCGTTCGTCATCCCATGCTCCCCTTTCTATACCAGGCGATCCAGAACAGAATTTCCAATCGTGCCCTCCGGCATCTTTACATCAAAATTATCTGCAATTGTTGCTCCAACAACAGCAAATGTATCCATATCTTCCAGCCTTCCACATTCCTGCATGGATGGAGAGTAAACAAGGAACGGAACCATTTCCCTTGTATGATCCGTACCTGTATGCGTTGGATCGTTTCCGTGGTCTGCAGTGATGAGCAAAAGATCATCCTCTTTCATAAGCTTCAACAGTTCCCCAAGCTTTGCATCAAACCGTTCCAGCTCCGCAGCATATCCCGCTACATTCCGGCGATGTCCCCACAGTGCATCAAAATCCACCAGATTCACATAGCAAAGACCATTGAAATCTCTTTTCGCAATCTCAATCGTCTGCTCCATACCATGTACAGAGCTTTTTGATTTATTGGATTCTGTGAGACCCTCTCCGTCAAAAATATCGTAGATCTTTCCTACGGATATCACATCATAACCAGCCGCTTTTAATGCATCCAGTGCTGTTTTTCCATATGGTTTCAGCGCATAATCATGACGGTTGCTGGTTCTTGCAAACTCACCTTTTTTCTTTCCAACATAAGGTCTTGCAATCACACGGCCGACCTTCCATTCATCCTTCATTGTGATCTCTCTTGCGATCTCACAGCAGCGGTACAGTTCCTCCAGTCCAAAGGTTTCTTCATTACCACAGATCTGCAGAACAGAGTCTGCGGAAGTATAGACGATCATATGACCGGTCGCAATCTCCTCTTCTGCCAGTTCCTCCAGAATCTCTGTACCGCTGGCACTCTTGTTGCCGATGATCACACGACCAGTTCTTTTGGACAATTCATCCAGAAGCTCCTGTGGAAATCCATTCTCTGTAAAAGTTTTAAATGGTTTGGTAATATGAAGTCCCATCATCTCCCAGTGTCCGGTCATTGTATCTTTTCCGGTACTTGCTTCACGGAGCTTCGTATAATATCCCATCGGTCTGTCTATCGGGGATACCTGTTTTAACGGATGCAGATTCGCCATCCCCAGCTTCTGCAGATTTGGAATCTGAAAAGCATCCACATTCTGAGAAATATGTCCAAGAGTATCTGTTCCGGAATCTCCATAGGCAGGTGCGTCATTCAACGCACCCACCCCAAGAGAATCAATGACGATCGTAAATATTCTGTTATATTTTTTTTTGCTCATTGACATCCCACCTGAATTTATTTTTCTCTATCTGCCTGAATCAGTTTACGAATTGCTTCTACCGTTACTTTGATCGCTATTTCTGTATCATGCACGATCGGGTTATCCATTCCTGCTGCATTTCTTTCCTGATTGCCAATAACCAGGAAAGCAGCACCGCATCTTACCCGCAGATGGCTCGCCGCAATAAACAATGCTGCAGATTCCATCTCAGAAGCTTTGCAGCCCATACGTTTCCATGCTTCCCATTTGTTCAGCAATTCATAACTGACCGGCATTCTCTCCGGATCATGCTGACCAAAAAATGCATCTTTGGACTGTACCACGCCCGCATGATAGCTCTGTCCCAGATCTTTACAGGACTGCACCAACGCATTTGCCACTTCCAGATCCGAAACTGCCGGATATTCGATCGGAGCATATTCACGGCTTGTTCCTTCCATTCTGACAGAACCCGTTGCGACTACAACATCTCCGCCTTTTACATCCAGATCAATTCCACCGCATGTACCCACACGAATAAACGTATCTGCACCGCACTGAACCAGTTCTTCGATGGCGATCGATGCAGACGGTCCACCAATTCCCGTCGATGTTACACTGACCTTTTCTCCATCCAGATAACCTGTATAAGTCACATATTCTCTGCTGTCAGCCACCAGCTCTGCATTCTCAAAATGCTTCGCAATCTTCGCACATCTTTTCGGATCTCCCGGCAGGATCACATAACGTCCGACATCCCCCGGTCTGATCTGTAAATGATACTGCAATCCCACTTCACCTGAATAATTCTGCATATTTTTACCCCCTTCATTTCTACTCATCATCTGAAAGAATCTGTGCCAGTTCTTCCTTTAAATACCCATACTGCTCCTGATTGATCACAATATCATTGCCATCTTTACTGATAAAGCCTTCTTCCTTAAGCTTTTTGACAGATCTTGTGATCGTCTTCATACACAAACCGGTAAAATCAGACAATTCTTTTCTGTCACTGTTCATCCGCAAAATTCCATTGACTGCATACTTTTCATACCGATTTTTCAACAGCATTGCCAGCCGGTCAGAACCCTGCAAAAACAGAAATGCACGCACAATTCTTGCCTGTTCCAACATATATTCTCCCATCAGCTTTGATTCATACCGAAGTGCCCGAATATCTGTTTTCAGCCATCTGCTGAACTGTGCTTTTGGAATCTTTAATACCGTACATTCTGTCACTGTCTGCAGGGAAGTCATATATTTCTCAACATCCATAATGATCTCCATGCCTCCATGAGCATACACTTTGGTAAATAGCATGAAATCAAAAGAAATGCCATAGATCCGATAATCTGTTGCCTTAATAATTCCATCACAGATAAAATAAATCGTATCAACCGGCTCACCTTCTCTTATAAAGGTTCTCCCCTTTTCCATCTTTTCAACAACAAAGCTTTCCACCAGCCAGGAAGGTACATTTTCAAAATAAGTCAGAAACTGTTCCCGCCTCTCAGGGGCTATTTTTTTCAGAAAAGGCAACACTTCTTCCAGATAACGTTTGCTTACACGACTATCCATTATTCTTACCGGTTTTCCTTTTTATTTAATTATACAGCTTCAATCCCTCTTCTACAATATCCCAAAACTTGGCAGCATCAATTTCAACTGCCACATTTGCTGTAGGAGGAAGCTGCTGATATCCAAAGAAATCACAGTTGGTTCTTCCATAGGATTCCGTACTTCTGATATCAATGGTGGTATGCATTGGTTTTGTAGTAATAACGGTAGGATCAATCAAATAGGCAACGGTTACCGGATCATGCAACGGACCGCCTTCCCATCCAAATACCTCTTTTTGTGCCTTGCAGAAATGTCCCATCAGATCAACAAACAGTTTGGAAGCTCTGTTTCCAATCTTATCCATACGAGCTACGATTTCCGGATAACACAATACCTTTCTGGTTACATCCAGTCCAACCATAGTAATTGGTCTTCCACAAGTAAAACATACATATGCAGCATCCGCATCTGCAATAATATTAAACTCTGCTGCCGGAGTCACGTTTCCATTGGTATAGGAACCACCCATCAACACGATTTCTTTGATCTTTTCTACAATCTTCGGCTCCATACGAATTGCCATCGCAAGATTTGTCATTGGACCGGTAGTTACCATGGTGATATCTCCATCAGACTCCATCAGAGTACGAATGATGAAATTTACAGCATGTTCTTTTTCCAGTTCTTTGGTCAACGGCTCAAATACAGGACCGTCCAGACCACTTTCTCCATGAATATCTCCAGCAACCATTTTCTGGCGGATCATTGGCTGTCCGCATCCTGCATATACTGGAACATCTACCTCCAGACACTGTACAATATTACGTGCATTGCGCTCTGTCTTTTCCAGCGTCTGATTACCAGTTACAACCGTAATTCCCAGAAGATCAATCTTAGGACTTTTTGCTGCCAGCATAATAGCAACCGCATCATCATGACCCGGATCACAGTCCAAAATCATCTTAATCTTTTCCATATTCTTACCCCTTTCAATACAATATACAGAAATTAACCACGAGCCTCATTCGTAATCAGAGAAGACTCACGTTTTTTCTCAGCACGAAGTTTAATTATCATAGAAATTGCAAGGATCACAACCGTCACAACATATGGCATCATCAACACAAACTGTGCCGGAAGACCATATGCCTGAAGTCTTGCACCAACAGAATCTGAAAAACCAAACAACAGACATCCGACCGAAGTCAGTACCGGATTTGCACCTCCGAAATACATCGCAGCAACACCCATAAATCCTCGATTGTTCGTCATATTTTCAACAAACTGTGTACTGTATCCAAGAGACAGATGAGCTCCTGCCAGGCCTCCTACCAGACCAGAAATCAGCATTGCCTGATATTTTACAGCATTAACATGAATACCGGTAGTCTGAGCTGCCATCGGGAACTGACCTACTGCACGCAGACGCAGACCCCATACTGTCTTATAGAATAAAAACTGTAAAATGATGACAAACAGAATAACAAACCATTCGGTAAAGCACCAGTCATTCAGAAGGTCATTGAGCACCGGAACATTTTCCAGAAAAGCAAAATGAATTCTTGGAATCGGGATGATATCCGGATTTGCGAAACTTCCAGTTGTACCAAACATAACACTTAATAAAAACTTGGTAAGCGCAATCGCAAGCATATTGATACCCATACCAATTGCACAGATATCGGAGTTATATTTAATATGTCCAACTGCCATGATCATAGCAATCAGTGCACCGCCCATCATAGCTGCAATAATACCAAAAAACCAGCTTCCAGTAATATAGCTGACTGCAACTGCAGTAAACGCACCTACCAGCATAATACCTTCTGTACCGATATTCAGAATGTTTGCCTGCTGCGTAAGTGCCGCACAAAGCGCCGCATAAATGATCGGAGTAGAAGCACGGAATGTTGCATAAATAAGTGATACATTAAAAATCTTGTCTAAATTTTCAAAAAGTCCCACGGCTTACTCCCCCTTTTTGTGTTTTTTCTTAAGTTCAATCACAAACTCCATCGTCGCAATTACAATAAAGATCGCTGTGATAATATCAACAACAGACTTTGGAACACCAGAAGCCTGCTGCATTGCCAACGCACCGGATTTAAGCACCGCAATAAAGAATGCCATAAACGGAGTTGCAACAATATTGGACTTCACAATCAGGGCTGCCAGCATACCATTGGTTCCCAGATCTTTTGCGAAACCATCCAGATAGAATCCGTGTACACCAAGCACCTCTATGCATCCCGCAATACCGCCAAGCATACCCGACAGAAGCATCGCATTGATAAATACTCTTTTTGATCCAATACCTGCATACTCTGCATGTGCCGGATTTGTTCCAACTGTACGGATCTTATATCCCCATTTGGTCTTATACAGCATAAAGATAACAGCTACAACGATCAAAATAGCAATGAACAGACCTGCATTCGCAGAGGAAGGGTTCATAATCTTTGGAATCGTTACCTGTACTGGATCTGACTGCGGAACTGCAGTACCTGCACTCATAGGACCACTTACCAGATAAGAACCAATATACAAAGCTACACTGTTCATAAGGATCGTCACACACACCTCAGATACATTGTAATATGCCTTTAAAAATGCAGGAATAAACGCCCATGCAGCAGCTACGGCCATCGCACCTGCAAAACATGCAAGCAACAGAAGCGGTGCCGGAAGAAATACCCAGTTGATACCTATGTACGCAGCCGCAAGACCACCCAGGATTACTTCGCCCTCCACACCTACATTAAAAGCACCTACTTTTGCAGCTACTACAAATGCTACTGAAGTGAGCAAAAGCGGAGTAAAATTGGCAATCGTTGTTCCCAATCCAAGCTTGGTTCCAAGTGCACCCTTTAGAAGTGCTCCATACGCACTGATCGGATTCTCACCTGTCACTAAAATAAAAATTGTTCCTATTAAAAGCGACAGAACTATGGTGATCAATATCTTAATAAAACTTTTTAATGACTGATTCATGATTCCGTCTCTCCTTTCTCCAGCTCATCTTCTCCACCCATCATAAGGAGTCCAAGATTGTTTTCGTTTGCTTCATTTGCTGCCAGCTCTCCAGTAATTCTTCCTTCATGGATAACAATAATACGGTCAGACAGAGAAATGATTTCTTCCAGCTCTGCAGATACCAGAAGAACGCCAGTTCCTTTTTTCTTTGCAATTTCCAGTGTGTTTCGAATTGTTTCAATCGCACCGATATCCACACCTCTTGTTGGCTGAGATGCAATCAGAAGTTTTTTATTCATGGATACTTCTCTTGCGACAACTACCTTCTGGGCATTTCCACCAGACAAAGCAGAAGTAGGAAGCTTATAATCAGTAGGACGAATATCAAACTGCTTCACCATCTCTTCAGCATATTTTGAAGATGCGTCCACGTTCATCATAATGCCTTTCGTATACGGTTCCTTATCGATCTCTACCGCAATCAGGTTATCCTCAATACTCATTGTATGGTTCAATCCACGAGTATTTCTGTTCTCCGGTATATGTGCAAGTCCAGTTTCACGGATAGCACGTGGTTTCTTATTCGTAATATCCTGGCCATTGAGAATTACGCTTCCTTTCTCCACTTTCCGAAGACCTGTGATCGCTTCGATCAGCTCAGACTGACCATTTCCATCAATACCTGCAATACCTACGATCTCACCTTCATTAACATGAAGAGACATTCCTCTAATCTTGGAGGTTTCTTTCAGAGAAGATACCCATATATCTTTTACTTCCAGAACCTTTCCTCCTACTTTGGAGTAAGTCTTGTCAATATTCAGGAAGACCTCACGTCCGATCATCATCTTTGTCAGCTCCAGCGGAGACGTTTTGTCTTTATCCACAGTTCCCATATACTGTCCCTGTCTCATAACAGAAATACGGTCTGATATCTCCATAACCTCATTGAGTTTGTGAGAAATAAATACCAGTGATTTTCCTTCTGCCTTCAAATTCGCAAGGATTTCAAAGAGTTTTCTGGTTTCCTGTGGCGTCAAAACTGCCGTAGGCTCGTCCAGGATGATAATGTCGACACCTCTCATCAATGTTTTAATGATTTCTACACGCTGAGCCTCTCCGACAGATATCTGACTTACCTTTTTATCCAGCTGAATATCCATCTGATAACGGTCAATAAAATGCTGAATATCTTTTCTTGCTTTTTCAAAATCAATCGTCAGACCCTTCTTAGGCTCAAAACCAAGAATGACATTTTCCAAAACCGTCAGATCATTTACCAGCATAAATTCCTGATGCACCATACCAACGCCGTGAGCGATCGCACTCTTCGGATCAAGTTTTTCTATCTTCTCGCCATTGATAATGATCTCTCCGCTGTCGATGGGATACATACCATACAAAAGTTTCATCATGGTGGATTTTCCGGTTCCATTCTCTCCGATCAGAGAATGTACTTCACCCTTACGCAGGGTAAATTCACCATTCCGTACTGCCCTCACTTCGCCAAAGGATTTGACGATATGATTCATTTCTACAATATATTCTCTCATTACCTGCCCTCCAGGAATACAAACGGGGAGACCATGTATCTCCCCTGTATTGTCTTAATCCTCATTACTGTGGTCCGAAACCTTCATAGTTTTCTACAACAATCTCACCGGCAATAATTTTCTCTGCAAGTTCATTACACTTATCAACAATCTCCTGTGGGAATTTATCACCCAGATGCTCTTTGATCACAGCAAAATCAGTCAGGCTGACACCACCATCTGCCAGAGTCAGATACTGAGTTTTTCCACCTTCAAAAGTTCCATCCACAACAGATTTAATTGTCAGATAACATGCATTGTCAACTCTCTTTACCATAGAAGTCAATACAGAACCCGGCTGATCTCCATCCTGATTAAGGTCAACACCGATCGCATACTTACCAGCTTCTTTTGCACCTTCCAGAATACCGGTACCAGTTGTAGAAGCAACACCCATTACGATATCCGCTCCCTGTTCAAACTGTGCAAGCGTAAGCTCTTTTCCTTTCAGCGGATCGTTCCATGTTCCTGCAAAGGACTGAAGGATCTTAATATCCGGATTGACATATTTTGCACCCTGCTCATAACCTATATAGAAATCATGAAGAACCGGAATATCCATTCCACCTACCCATCCGATGATCACATCTTCATTGACACCATCAATATCGGTCATTTCTGTAAACATAGCTGCTGCCGCACCTGCAAGGAAAGAACCCTGGTTCTGTGCAAAACTGATAGACTGAATGTTATCTCCCTCTATTACAGTATCAATGATTGCAAAACAGGTATCAGGATAATTGGATGCATGTTTTTTCATATACTCTTCCAGGTTAGAAGAAGAACCGATGATCAGATCATAACCACCTTCACATGCTGCCAGAAGGTTTGCCTCCCATTCCTGAGCAGTTACACCTTCCAGGGATTTCAGCTCGATTCCAAGTTCAGCTACTGCTCTCTGGGCACCCTCATTACAGGAATCGTTATAAGATTTGTCACCAAGGTTACCAGTGTACACTACACATACGCGCACACCTGATGATTCTGCTGCTTCTCCTGATGATTCTCCTGTGCTCGCTGCCGGTGTTTCAGCAGGTTTGTCTTTCTTCGCACATCCAATCATGCTCATACAAAGAACGGTTGTCAAAACAATACTCAAAATTCTTTTTTTCATTTTCATTCCTCCATTTAATCGTTATAATCTCTTTACCATCTTCTAAAACTATAAACTTTATTACCATCCATCTTCATCTAATGCATGGAATACTTTCAAATAAACTCCCATATACTCCCCCCTTTATCCTGAATTTTCCGCACATCTCTTCCCGGAAATATCCATCGTAAAGCTTTCGATCCAGTTGCTTTTCCATATGATCTTTCATTTCCTCTGCGGTTTATTTTGTACCAAAAATACGGTATCCTGCATCTCCAGGAACAGGATAAATATACGCATTCTGGTTCACTTCTTACATAATTCTGTTTTATCGTATCGATTCTGACCGGAACATTCAAGGACATATGTCCCTTGATTCGGTATATTTCTCAATTTTTTGACAAAAAAATATTTTTTTATGTTTACAATCCACAAAAAAACAGAGCAGATAACCCAATCAGTTATCTGCCCTGTTTTTAACCATTATTCTTATTATTCCAGTTATATAACCAGACCCCTCCACAATCACACGCCAGTCCCAAAAAGGCTCCCAAAATCAGTGATATGATCAGCGTTTTCCATTCTCCACCTGCTGCAAATGTGCAAAAACAACCCATGAATGTTCCCGGACAAAAATCAAATAACTCAAATCTTGCTATGATACACATTACAAAAGTCAAAAGTGCACACCAGATCCCCCATTCCCCAAACGCAGGAACTGCACTGCCTAATAACATCGTCACCATGCCACATAAGACTCCTGCCATATTGGGAAGTATCGTTTTCTTAAGCCCCATAATACCATGCTTCCCGCTTGCAAAATATGTTGTACACCCTGCAAAACCGGCCCACCCGAACAGGCCCATCCTGCCGGACAAATATGACCATAAGCCACAGAGTACTGCTGTGGCAAGTGCAAGCGCGCATAATGAACTCATCTTTTTCACTGGTATTCCTCCGTATAAAAATAATATGAGTTCATGGTATCGGATATATGTTCGTACTGCAAGGACACGAGTCCGCCAGAAGTCCTTTATTTACTCCATCCACAAAAATTCCATAAATCCAGGAACCAGCTTCTCCCAGTCGGCTTCACAATGTCCGCCTCCGACCTGTGAATACAGCTTTGCCGTCGCTCCGCTCTCCCACACAGACTTCGCTACCCGATGATTCCACTGGTAAGTCCTGCTGGTCGTATCTTCCTTTGATTGATCGGTAAGTCCATACGCTTCATTGGTTCCCCAGGACAGATACACACGGGTATCCGGATTCATGTGATTCGCTTTCATATCTTTCATAAGCGCAGGCATACAGAACCCAATCGCACTGGATATACAGGCCGCCTTGGA
Organism: Lachnospiraceae bacterium; assembly: GCA_017558865.1. Lineage (GTDB taxonomy): Bacteria > Bacillota > Clostridia > Lachnospirales > Lachnospiraceae > Hominiventricola. The sequence goes on along the minus strand of JAFYTM010000131.1, from coordinate 1,459 downwards.
AAAATATTCGTTATGGTGTACGATTCCATACACCGCCATCAATCCTCCCATACTGGAACCTGCGATCCCGGTACATTTGCGGAACGGATATGTCCGATACTCCCGATCAATCATCGGCTTGATCTCCTGAATAATCCATTCAAATGTCTTTCCTCCCATCACTGTATGATTTTTCAAAAATTTACCAACCGTCGGATAAGGAAGGTATTCTGACAAACGCTCTTCCCCCTCATGTCCACACTCAATACCTACGACAATCATCTTTTTCCCCCAGGTATCCAGAAAATCCTTTAATCCCCAGCATTTTCCATAGGTGGCATCCTCATCGGTGAACAGATTGTGTCCATCAAAAAAATACATCACCGGATATCTTTCATCTGTATCCGCATAATCATCCGGTAAATAAATATGTAATGGACGGTTCTTGTCCACTGGCGTGTAGATAAAATCGCGTTTTAAAATCATAATTCATACTCCTGCTTTAATTCTGTGAAAGTATTCACATTATATCATATTTTTACCGCAAATGTGATAAAAGTCACTGCAATATACGGCAGCAGATGATATAATCATCTCAGCAAACAAAACAGAGGTGCTGCAATGAAAAAGAAAGCAAATATTAACAGAAAATTATGTGTTGCCTGTGGCTGCTGCATGACTGCCTGCAAAAAAGAAGCAATCAGCATTCCACACGGTATCTATGCCATTGTCGATCTCAATAAATGTGTCGGCTGCGGAATGTGTGTAAAAAAATGTCCTGCAAGTGTGATTTCTCTGGAGGTGATGTCCCGTGAATAAGAAAAAATGGTATGATTATCTGTGGATCTTTTCAACAACATATTTGATCCTGGGATTCTTCAATATTCTCTTTGCCTGGCTTGGTATGATCTGTTTTATCACGCCCCTTATGATCGCTTTGATCAAAGGAAACAAAGCTTATTGTAACCGTTACTGCGGTCGTGGACAATTATTCTCTCTGCTTGGCGGTCACTTTGGACTGTCCCGCAAAAAAGATATGCCAGGATGGATGCGCTCTACCGGTTTCCGATACGGTTTCCTGATCTTCTTCCTGACCATGTTCGGTATCATGCTTTGGAATACATACCTCGTATTTGCAGGAACACAGGAATTAAAACAGGTTGTTACCCTGTTGTGGACCTTTAAACTCCCCTGGCACTGGGCGTATCACGGCACACTGTTTTCTCCTGGTGTGGCTCAATTTGCTTTTGGATTTTACAGCATCATGCTGACATCTACTTTGCTTGGTCTGATCACTATGGTGCTTTTCAAACCCCGTTCCTGGTGTGTTTACTGTCCAATGGGAACTATGACACAGACGATTTGCAAAATTAAATTCAGAACGAAGGAGGACTCTAAACAATGTCTGTAAAAATATTAAATAGTAAAAATTTTGAAAATGAGGTTTTAAATTACAACGGCACTTCTCTGTTAGACTTTT